>PLTX01000080.1 GCA_003164675.1 Verrucomicrobiota bacterium
CGTCCGTGCGATAATCCGCGCCGACAACCACCGACACTATGATATTGGCGCCACAATTCTGCAATACAGCGCATTGGGGACACCCCTACTGGTAAAGCCCGAGTGACGGAAGCCCGTTACAATCCTGTGTTGTTATCAGGGTATGACAATCTTCTGGCGGACGGCATAGTGCACCAGCTCCGCGACCGAATGTGCGCCCAGCTTGTGCATAATGTTGGACCGATGCGTTTCCACCGTCATCACACTGATTCCCAAGGCGGAAGCCGTTTCCTTGTTGCTCTTGCCTTCGGCAAGCAATTGCAGCACTTCCCGTTCGCGCGGTGTCAGCGGGCCGCCGGGCGGCGGTGGGGCGTCGCCGGCGGGGGTCTTGTTCCGGTAGGCGTGCAACGCGATCTGGGCGACGCGCGAGGTGAAGAACGTCTCATGTTTGCGCAGCGCATGCATGGCCGCGGTCAACTCGCGGCCGGCGTCGGATTTCAGGACATAGCCGTGGGCGCCCGCATCGAGGATTTCCCGCACGAGTTCTTCGGATTCGTGCATGCTGAGGATCAGCACCTGCACGGTGGGAGCGACCTTCCGGATCTGGCGTGTGGCCTCCAGCCCGTTCAACTCCGGCATGGTGATGTCCAGGATGGCGACATCCGGTTTGAGTTGTTGCGCCAGGGCAACGGCTTGGCGGCCGGTGGCGGCTTCCCCGCAGATCTCGCAGTCCGGTTGGCTCTCCAACAGTGAGCGGACACCGGCGCGCACCACCTCGTGATCATCGGCGATCAGGATGCGGAGCGCGCTCATGACGCCGCCCTGGCAAGAGGCAGGGTCACGGAGACAGTCGTGCCGTGCGAGCCACTCTCAATTTTCATTTGACCGTTCAATTGGCTTACTCGTTCGCGCATGCCCGTGATGCCCACGCCCAGTGGAGCCACATAACCATCACTCCTTGATTGCAGCAATCCTTTTCCTGCGTCTTGCATCTCCAATTGGACCTGGTTCTGATCCACCATCAGCCGAATCGTGGCCGTGGAACTTCCGGAGTGGCGATGAATATTGCTGAGACCCTCCTGCACGATCCGAAACAGCGCCACTTCAATTCCTTCCGGGAGCCGCCCCAAATCCGGCGGCGCCTCCAGCTTGACTTGCACCCCACTGCGTTGGGCGAAGCCGTCCGCGAACCAGCGCACCGCCGCAGCCAGGCCGCGCTCATCCAGCAGCGGCGGATGCAGCAGGTAGGACAACGTGCGGATATCGCGCGAAGATCGGTCCAGCAGCGCCAGGCTTTCAGTAAGCGCCTTGCGCGCCTGGACGTCGAGGGTCTCCGCTGACTTGCCGATGAGGCTGAGGTTCATCGCCAACACAGCCAGTTTTTGGCCCGTCGAGTCGTGTAATTCCCGCGCAATCCGGCGGCGTTCCTCATCCTGCGTCTGCAAGAGGCGAACGGAGAGTTCCCGCAATGTCTGCTCGGTCCGCTCGCGCTGGGAAATCTCCTTCCGGAGCTCCGCGACCGCTCCGGCCAACTCCGCCGTCCGTTCCCGGACCCGATCTTCCAATTGGTCGCGTGCCAGCCGCAGCATCTTCTCCGCCTGCTTGCGCTCGGTGATGTCGGTGATGGCCGTTCGATACATCGTGGTCTGGCCGATAAGATCCAGAATCGGAACGCTGTGCAATTGTACCGGGACCGAATTGCGGTCGCGCACCGCCAGGGTCAATTCCGTGGTCACCGTACCGCCTTGCTGGCATTGCCGCAAATGACCGTGGAACGCGCTGAGATCGTCCTTGGCAACCGCCACGCTGAACAACGTCCCCAACAATCGCGAACGCTCCCGCCCCAGGATCGTCGCGCCGGTCAGGTTGATCTCGCAGATGTGTCCGTTCCCATCAAGGGTGGTATAACCGATCGGGGCAAAGTCATAGAGGTCCGCGTAGCGGTCGCGGGAAGCCTCCAACAGTTGCTGGGTCTCCCGTAGTTCCTCGTTTTGCGCCTCCAGTTCTTCCTGGTGAACCTGGAGTTCGTGCACGACACGCTGGAACTCGGTCTCGCCCTGAACCGTCGCCGATGGACTTGTTCCGGCTTGTGCCGGCGAGCCAAGCGGTTTCAATGATCGCTTGCTCTTGGGGCGCGCGGCTGGTTCATGCTTCTTCATGCAGTCGGCGCTCCGTGTCGCGTCGTGTCCTCGATGGCCAGCAGGATGGCTTTTAGTTCGTTGTCTTTACTGAGGATCCGCCGGGCATTCAGCAACATCCGCTTGCGTCCGATACGCGGAAACTCATGTTCCACCGCGAAGTCGTTGAACAGGGAATTGCGGGGCAGAATCTCTTCCAATAGCTGACGCAACTTGGGAATGTTCCACTGGCCATCGCCCAAATCGTAGAGGAAGCGGCCTTCGGTATCTTCGGGGGTGACCTGAAACATCTTATAGAACATGGCGTTGGCCCGTTTCACGCGCAAGTCGGGGGTGAGGACGACCAGCGGATCGCGCAGGGTCTCCACGATGGCATCGGCGAAGTCGTGGGTCTCCTCGATCAACGCGGCGCTGCGCCTGGCGGCGTCAATATCCACGAATATGAGCACCGCGCCGTCGATTTT
The DNA here is from genome assembly GCA_003164675.1 of Verrucomicrobiota bacterium. GTDB lineage: Bacteria > Verrucomicrobiota > Verrucomicrobiia > Palsa-1439 > Palsa-1439 > Palsa-1439. The sequence goes on from PLTX01000080.1 coordinate 2,582, forward strand.
GTCGTCCACCGTCTTGTAGGGCCGAATGCGCAAGGAATACCAACGCCCCTGTCGATCCTGCACCTCGCGTTCACAGGCGGTGAGGGTGTCAATCACCTTGAGGATCAATTGACCGAGATCAGGAACATTGACGTTTGGCTGGATATCGCCCAGCGGTCGCCCCACGTCGGCGGGGATCAGGTTCACCACGGCTTGCGCGGCGGCCGTGAAACGGCGGATGCGCAGGTCGCCGCCCACCATCACGATCGGGACGTGCGCACTACCCAGGAAATTCATGAGGTCATTGTTGACCTGGTTCAATTCGGAGTTGTGCGTTTGCAGTTCCTCGTTGAGCGTGGTCAACTCTTCATTGGTGGACTGCAACTCCTCCTGGGCAGTTTCCAATTCCTCGTTCGTGCTCTGCAATTCCTCGTTGCTGGATTGGATCTCTTCGTTCGCCGAGCGGAGTTCCTCGCGGCCCGCATCTTGTTCTTCGAGCACGGTGCGGAGGTACTCCTTGGTGGCTGCCAGTTCGTGACGCAATTGCGCCCCGGGGGAATGTTCGGCCCGCCGGCCCTTGCCGCGCCCGGCCCGCTTGTCCCGGATGGCTTTGGAGGCGCCGCCAGTTGCCGCCTCCTCGAAAACGACCAAAAAGAAACGTTCCTTCGACAGCGTGGCCTTGAAGGGAAAAACGTCGAGAGTGATCCGCCGGGAACGATCGCCGGGCTCGATCGGCAGCCCTACCTTGCGCACGCGTTCATTTGTCCTGCGGGCTTTCTCGATGGCGTTGCCCAAATCCAGCCGTAAGCCTTCGCGCACCATCTGCAAAAGGTTGAGACTCGCCTCGCCCGGCGACGGCGCCAGGAACGGACTGGTGATGCCCCGGAACTGGACGATTCGCAGGTCCTCGTTGATCAGCACGCCCGGCGGCGCGTATTGGGACAACATCAAGCTGTCCGCTTCCTTGTAGAGGCTGGACACGACGGGCAACTCCTCGCCACTCCGCCGCTCCTTGGGCTGCGTCTGCCCTTGTTCGCCCGGGCGCTCGATCGTGGCCCGCGCAACCATCGGCAGGAAGCAGCCCGGCTTTTTCGAGTAAATCTTCTCTTTCTTGTCGATGAGAACAAACAGATCGGAGAACCCTCCGATGGTTTCCGAGGAACCCAGCATGAGAAGACCATCGGGTTTGAGGGCGTAATGGAAAACCAGCAGCAGCTTCTTCTGCAAAGCCGGTCCCAGATAAATCATCACGTTGCGGCAACTGATGAGGTCCAGCTTGGAGAACGGCGGGTCCTTGACCGCGTTTTGCCGGGCGAACACGCACAGCCCGCGAACCGCCTTCTTGATCTGATAGCCGCGGTCCGACTTCACGAAGAAGCGTTGCAACCGTTCGGCGGACAGTTCCTGCTCGATGCTCTTGGGGTACACCCCGGCCCGGGCCTTCTCGATGGCCGCGCCGCTGATATCGGTCGCGAAAATCTGGATGGGAATTTCCGCCCGCTTGTCTCCGATGGATTCCAACAAGCTGATGGCAATCGAATACGCTTCCTCGCCCGTGGAACAGCCCGGCACCCAGACGCGCAGGGACTGATCCGGGCCGCGTTTCTTCAAGAGGCGCGGAAACATCTTCTTTCTCAACGCCCGAAATGAGTCCGGGTCGCGGAAAAAACCGGTCACATTGATGAGCAGGTCCTGGTACAAGGCCTCCACCTCGTCGGCATGTTGCTGGAGAAACGGCACGTACTGATCCATCCGATCAATCTTATGCAGGAGCATGCGCCGCTGGATGCGCCGGCGGATGGTCGCGTGCTTGTAATCGGTGAAATCCACTCCCGTGTGCGTGCGCAACAGGATGAAGATCTTGTTGAGGATGTCCGTCTCTCCGGAAGCCCATTCACTCGCTTGGGCTTCCTTGGAAGGCATCACGTACGGATGCCGACTGAGCCGTGCCAGTTCCCGCGCAATCCCCTCGGGAGGCAGAACGCAGTCCACAAACCCACTCGTGACCGCGCTGTGCGGCATCCCGTCGTATTTGGCCGACTGTTCGTCCTGGGCAAAGGTGAACCCGCCTTCCGCCTTGATCGCCTTCAGCCCCCGTGTGCCATCGGAGGCGGTCCCCGACAGAATCACACCGACCGCCTTGCCCCGTCGATCTTCGGCCAGCGAGCGGAGGAAATAGTCAATCGGCAGGTGGAGCCCGTGCCCTTCGGTGCGCGGCATCAGGTTGAGCCTGTCGTGCAAAATGGCCATGTCGGCGTTGGGCGGAATCACATACACATGATTCGGCTCGACCCGCATCCCGTCTTTGACTTCGGTGACCAGCATCGCCGTTGCCCGCGACAGGATCTCCGTTAACGCGCTCGCGTGCGTGGGATCCAGATGTTGCACCAGCACAAACGCCATGCCGGTGTCGCTGGGCAAATGCTGGAGCAACTTCGTAAATGCTTCCAGCCCGCCCGCAGACGCCCCAATGCCCACCACCGGGAAAGATTTCTTGGTGGAGCTTTGCCGCCCGCGCCGTTTTTCGGGTGCCGCAGCCATTGCGTTTGGTTTATCCGCGGATCGTGGCGGCGCGCTTCTACCCCCGCCCCCAAACTTCGTAGCGGTCACCCGCTGTTTTGTCGAACCACGTACGTGCTTGACGGTCATTGTGCGTTTCTGTTTGCGCGTACATGGCGCTTCTGGTTGGTTGGATCCGCGAGAGAAGGTGGATCAGATATGTCAAGGCTGGCCGAAGCAATTTCGCTAACACGCCATGCCGTGTCGTAAACGGATTCGATGAACAGGCGCAAGAGAGAGCGATCAGAAACGACTGTCACTCCCACACCTCGACAGCAACGTCGCGACCTTGAAACTGTCCGCAATAGCCACATTCAACGTACCAAGGGCTGAACCGACAACAATTTCCCGCCGCCTGCTTCCCCAGTGCTAATATCTAATGGAAATCTGGCAGGTCGTCAAGACTTGTGTGTGGCGAACGCACAACGACAGCGTTATGGGTTACCGCTGCGACGCAAGTCGCGCGCGGTTTGGCGCATCACCATCACTAGAGACACGGGCGAAACTACCACCTGTTCTGTCTGTCGACGGACCCGGTCACGCAGATTTGCGTTGACAGCACTCTCTAACTCCGCGAACAAGCGCAATCCCTCGCTCTGTGGGATATCTACAAGATCGTATGCGGCTGACGGAGTACGCCTGGTTTCACGCGTCAGGATTTTATTTCGTGGAACGGACGACAGAACCTGAGCGCGTTAGTTTTGTGGTTTGGAACCGACAAGAGAGTCGATTGTGGCGATCAGTTCCTTTGCGTCCAACGGCTTTTGGAGGAATTTGTCAACCCCGTCACGGAATCTCGCCGACACTTGGTTGGAGTCCGATGATGTGACGGCCACGACCTTGATGGAAGGGTTGAGTTTTCGCAAATATTGAAGTGTTTCGTCCCCATTGAGTTGCGGCATGGTGTAATCAAGGAGCACAAGCCGAATGTCGCTCGGGGCATAGGTAAACATGGTGAGGCTTTTGACGCCGGAGGATGCGTTCAAGACGTTGAAACCGTGCTTGCGCAAGACGGAGCTCACCAGATGCAGGAACGACGTGTCGTCATCGACGACCAGGATTGTGAACTCGTTGCGATACACGGGCTCACGCGGGGGCTTGGTGTCCTGCCCCGTGAGCGTTTGTCGGCAGGTGTCCACCATTCCTTCGACAAGTGATTCAGAAGCCTCTGTCATATCATGTGGGGGTTGCATACCGTGTGCCAAAGTCGAAGATTACAGCCTTCGCGGAAGCCTCGGCGTTGGAAGGTGTTAGTCAGTCTATCAGCAACTATTGTCATCGAACCCAGCATCCTCGTGTTCTTCTCCATGTGGGTTCCGTCGTTATCGGCCAAGCTCCCTGCCAACCGCCGACCAGACGGGATGCCGCCCCGGTCACGAGATGGCCAGTCGTGGAGACATTCGTCCATAACTTTCGGACGATGTTGTCCCCCAAACCGTGCACTCCACGAAAAGGATTCCAACCGTCGCTGTTCTTGGATGGCAGAAGCCGGTGCGCCTTTCGGAGATATGGGGTAAACAGTCTCTTGACCTTCCATCCAGCGCCGGATATTCCTCGTGTTGGATGGAACAGAAAGGCACCCGTCACACCACGGTCGCAGCCGGCCGAATTTTGCGAATCAGTAGGGGCGGCACGCCGTTACGTCAAGAATCTGAAGTTGCTTTGCCTGACTCGCATGGATGGAGAGACATACGGTGCGTTTCACCATCTGCAATCACTTCTGTTTGCGATCTTGTGACTGGAACATTGCCGTGAGCGTCTCTCGGGGAAACGATCGAGTTGGACGTCTGGCCCTTTTCTTTGGGCTATTTCTGTTGTTTTGGCTCGTGCTGATCCATCTGCCGACTCAAAGCTTCCTTCCCGAACTGGACAGGTCGTGGCAGGGTGTCCTGAGCTACTTTGTTTACAAAGGCCTGCAATTCGGGAAAGACACGATCTTCACCTACGGTCCGCTGGGATACATCACTGCCGACACGTATTCGGGCTATCTTCTGGCGAGCCGGATTGGTTTCGACGTCGTGCTGAAAGGCGTCTTTGCGTTGCTCATGGCTGCGCTGGCGCTGCGACTGCGGCCTGTATTGCGATGGTGGCTTGCCGTGAACATCGTTTTTTTCTCCGCGGTTTCTGCCGACGCGGTGTATTTGTTTGCCATTGCCCTGTCAGCCTGTTTCGTGATCGAGTGTCAGCTATCCCCAGGACTTGCCCTTGGTGCGGGGGTTCTCTTTGCCCTCGTTTCGCTCACCAAGTTCTCGTTTTTCCTGCTATGCGTGGCAAGCCTGCTGATTATTGTCGCGTATGCACTGTCGAGGCGGAAATGGCTTCGGGCGAGTGGACTGGCGATGACTTATCTCGTTTGCCTTCTGTCGTTTTGGTGTCTTGCGGGACAGCAGGTCTCGGGGTTTCTGCCTTTTTTGCGCGGGGCCTGCGAGGTGACGTCTGGCTACGCCGAGGCGATGTCGATCAATGAGTCGCGGCCGGTATTCTGGAGCGGGTTTGGCGCTCTGCTGTTGGGTGGCGGGTTGTTCATCGGTCTCGCGTACGGCAGCAAGGACAAGGGCCGCAACCTGGCCATGCTGATTGTCCTTTGCGTCAGCTTGTTCGTCGCGTGGAAAGAGGGGTTTGTTCGTGCCGACCATTGTCATATCTATACCCTGTTTGCGTTTCTCCTGTTCGCCGAGCCGGCGGCGTGGGCCGTTTTCCAGCCACCCGGCAAACACGGACGACTCTTGCTGGGAATGACGCTGATTGCACTGCTGTCCCCTTATGTCTTCTTGTTCCTGATCCGCCCGGAGTACTTCGCGGAGTTGCTCCCACGAGTTCGCGACAGGATTGTCGAAAACGGCGCGGCCTTCGTCCATCCGTCTGATTTTCGCGCGGCGCTGGAGGGTACGCTGTCACGCGTCAAAGAACAGAACGCCCTGCCCACCATCAAACGTCTGATCGGCCAGGCTTCCGTCGATGTATTTGGTGACGAGCAGGCGATCGCGCTCTTGAACGACCTCAACTACCGGCCCCGCCCCGTGTTCCAAGGGTACTCGGCCTACACTCCGTTTCTCGTCGCCTGCAATCGCAGTTTTTATCTTGGGCCCACAGCTCCTGCCTTTGTGATTCTCAAGTATCAGACCGTTGACGACCGCTTCGCGGCCGAAGATGACGCGGGAGCGCTGGAAGTGATCCTGCGAGACTATGAGCCGGTCGCCACGGAGAAGGAGTATATGCTGTGGAAGCGGAAGGCCGAAAGTCCGCCGCCCGCACCCCGCCGCCTGCTTCGCAAAGGAACGGGCGCATGGGGTGATCCAGTGCCGCTATTGCCCGACCAATGTCTCGTGTGGATCGAAGTCGACATTGGAAATACCTGGTTGGGGAAGCTGCGGGAGTTTCTGTACAAACCCGCGAAGATTACCATGACCCTGCAGATGGTTGATCACCAGACCCAGCATTACCGACTCGTTCGCCCACTGGCCAGGAGTGGGTTCATGGTCAATCCGGCGCTTCGTAACCTGAGTGATCTGTTGGAAGCGTACAGGAATCCGGGCAAGGGGAATGCCTCGTCATTGACTCTTGACGTGAATGATTCAGCGCGTCTGCTGTATGGAAAAAAATATCATTACCGAATCTACTCAGTGGGCGTGAACTGAATTCGATCTCCGGGGGCAGGCGTAGCGCGACGTGGAGACTATTCGGCTCGGGCCGGCGGCCAGAACAGGCATCGCGCATAGCCGTAGGCGAGCATTTCGCCGATGACTCCGCGCACACCCTCGCTGGATTTCCACCACCGATTCGGGTCGTAGTCACGATTTTCTATACTGATGATGCCCACATGATACGCGGGACCCAGTGCCTTGCTGAAAAGAAGGCGCGTGCGGCGCGAATGCTCCGCCATGGTAATGATATTCAGGGATGTGGTGTCGATCTGATGACGGCGGAGCCAGGCGTGCAACGCGACTCCCGACGCGTACGTGCGATCCCGGGAAACCTTGGCGGCCGGCAGGGCTTCCACAGCGTTCGTATTGACGCCGAGCCGTACCAAGGTGGCCGCGCCAAGTTCGGCCCAGGTTGTGTAGCCACAAAGGATTTTGCCGGCGCCAATCGGCCCGCCGGTCACGAGTACCTTGCGGTAATGATCGCGCGTGATTTCAGCCAGCAGCCCTTGCAACGCGTAATCCGGAATCCATCCTTCGACCACCAGAATGTCGCTGGAGACGGGATCGTTGATTGTGAGGAAGGTGTGCGCCTCGCTGACACAGAGCGCGACGAGTGCGGCCCCGAGAACCAGCAGCACGATCCATCCTCGTAGGGTCGGCACCACGCACTCCCGGCGCTTCCACATGCCCCAGGTATGTTTGCCAGGTTTCAAACGGATGGCGCTTCGGAGAAAATCTCTCTCCATGCGCCACGACTGCATGCTGAAGGTTGCGTGCCGGGTCAATCAAGGAAAATCGAAGGCGTCGAGGAACGTCTGGAGTACGTGCCAAACGACGGCGGGTCCGCCCTGGCCGTGCAGCGCACGCTGCGGTCCACGAGGAATGTCTTCGCAGTCAGATTCCGCGTCACGACATCTTCATGGAAACTTCACTTTGTCTGTGCCCCATCTTTCGGGTTTGCTGGCGGAAACTGGATGGGCTGAAAATCGGCGTAGCTGATCGCCAGCGTGTTGGTATGGTGAGCGGACCAATTGAAGTTCGTGTCATCGATCGCGGAGACCGGCACGCCGAAGTACTTTTGCCCGAACGCATCGAGGGCTTGCCTGAGGAATCTACGGGTATACGCGATGTTGTTGGTATCGCCGTCCCGAACCGTTAATGGACCGAGCGCGAATTCGGCGTCTTCCACAGACAGCAGCGGCGTTTTGTACGGCTGTATATGACGGTATAATTGCACACTCGCTGACCCGGCGCCGACCCCCGGCGGATAAATGCTCAGATGGATTGTGTAAGCTATTCGGGTGTTCGTCTGGACTTCGTCCACATATTGGATCGGATTGGTGCAGCCGCTTAGCAAGTAAAAGTACTTCTGCAGCCGCCGGCCCTCAGACTCGAGGGACTTGCGGGATTTCGCAGGCGTTGGATCGTGCGGGGCCAAGCCGGACACTTGAATCTGGCAGACCGTCTCACCCTCGGAGCATATGATGAACTGATTACCATCAACCAAGCGCGTGGGAGAAGGTTGTGCCACGCACAAGAGCGATGCGGCCAGAAATCCAACCGTTGCCATTGTAGTTTTCATGCGAATCCTTTCCATCACATTATGTTTACGGGCAGTTTGGAGGAGCCGTTGTCCCGAAAGCCGCCACGCAGGATTGTCCGCAGTAGCAGAGTGTGCAGCCGGCCGGCACTGTCGTGTTGTCGCCCCACAGGTAATATTCGGTGGCGTTCAGTGCCTGCAGAATCTGGCTGGGCAGGCTCCGTACGATATTCGCTGCTCCTGCATAATACTTAGTCGTGCCGCCATCCACCACCTTTAGCGCTCCCTCGTAATTGTTCGCCACGCCGCCCGCGCAGTACTGCATATAGCTGAGATGCTGTAAGCCGTCGCTGCACGGCCAGTATCTAGTCGTCGGGGGGATCCACGGGTCGGCCAACGGGTCCTGCAGGATGTCGCCGCATTGGTCATCTGGCACCGGCGCAATGAGAACGGGGGTCCCGGCGTTGATTCCAAGAATCTGCAGCTCTAGGTTGTGCAACTCCGCGAACGTGATGCAGGCACCTTGGATATCCCATTCGCCAGGCTCCACCGGAGAATACATGTACCAGTTATACGTCAGATCTGGCAGGTCCCCTACACCTGGTCTGCAGCCGGTCGGAGCGAAGTTTCTGGCAAACGGCCCCACATACAGGCAACTGCGCAGTTTCCCGGCCTGCTTATCGTTGTAGAGGTTGGAGTAGATCGCGTTCGCGATTGTGAGCACGTTCGACGTCCCGTTCGCAGGGCTGACTGCTTTGTCCAATCGTTGCGGCGTCAGCGAGCCGCCGTCGGAGATGGGATCGGCGTAGGTGACGTAGATGGTGTGGGTGGTTTGGTCGAACTCGTTGCTGCCGAGGCCGGAGGGGGTGTTGATGAGGAACTTCCACTTGAAGGTGGGCGTGGCCTTATAGACCATGTTGCTGAGCGTACCGACCGTGATGTCCTTCGTGACGTTGCTGCCGCTGAGGTTGACGGGCGCGCTTCCCTGCAAGTCGCCAGCATCGGCGACCAGCGTGGCGGGAATCGTCAGGCCGTCGGGCACGGGCGGATCGAGTTTGATTTCGACATGCATGCTGACTGGCGTGTTCCGAGAATAACAGACCGGGTTACGGGTGCCATCACGGGTCCAAACGGGGTTGTCGATTGGATCGCCCACGCCCCAACCGCCGTGATCGCCATTGGCGTACATCGTATGCGTGCCGCCATTGAAGGCGACAGACTGAACCTTGCCGCCGACGAGAGCATTCCCGAAGCCGGTGAACTGAAGTTCGCGAGATGTGCCGCTTTGGTACGTCCGCGGGGGACAGTTGTCCGCCATCGACGGGATTCGGAAATCCGCGGCCTGAATGGTGAAGGGTATGTTCGTTCGAACCTTGACCAGAAAGGCGACTCCGTTGGTCTGGCCGTTCTGGATGTACCAGAAGCCATGGGCGCCGCGGAATGTGATTTGTGAGGGATCAAAGCTCATCGGATCAGCGCATCTAACGGAGTAACCAAACGAGTTGAAGTGGAACACGACGAGCTGTTCTTCGTTGTTTGGCGCGTGTTTGATCACCGTGAGCTGGCTGTCCCACGAGCCCGCATCAATACCGTACGAGAAATCGCCTTCGGCGGTGTAGGTCGTATAGTAGTATTCGTCGTATCCGTACCCGGTCGCCAGATTCACGCACACGTCCGCGCTGTTTGGAGAGCCGCACACAAAATTGCATGGCATGTCATCTTCCCAAGGCCCTGGCCAGCCCCCCAAGAAGTGGACACGCCTGTGAAATACGTCGCCACGTGAGGGATCCCAGTCATAGGTCTCAACTCCGGGACCCCACAAGACGTCGGGGATCGGAATCCAGCCATTATAGGACGCGTGCAAAGACAGCAACTGGTAAGCATACACCGTTTCGCGCGTGGTGGCGGAGCTGCCGTCGGTGCCGGTCGCGTCCACCTCGATGATGTTGGCGTCGGTGCTGTTAATCGGCACGGAATTGCTGAAGACGATTCCGTTAGCGTCGGTCGAGGTGAAGGCCGGAATGCCATTGATCGTGATGGTCTTGTCGAAATTTGTGCTGGCATGGCCGACCACCACCACGCTGGTGCCATTCACGGCGGTATCCGGGGTCGGGCTGTCGATCACCAGGAATACGCTGGTATTCTGAGCGGTCACAAAGCCGTTTGTGGCCGGCTGCGAGTTGCTGTTTTGCGCGGTCACGATCACGGCGTTATTTCCGCCCACAACCGGCACATTCGCCCACCAATTCGTGCCTTTGACGGCAGCGCTCGCGCTCGCGTTCGTGATCGTATTATCAGACGCGTCCAGCACGAGAATCCGGACCGTGGCGTTGCTGTCGTCAATGGTGCCGGAAACCGCGATAGCCGTTGTGTTCGAGCCTACGGTGACTGTGTTGGTGACGTCCAGAGTGAAGTTGGGCACGTTCGTCGCCAAGGCCGGGTCGTAAATGAGCCAAACCGAGGTGGTCGAGGAGAGTCCGGCGATGCCGGTGGCGACCGCGAGGAAGGTGTTCGTGCCCGGCGCGAGATCCTGCGCTGACCACCAGTTGCCATTGGTGTCGCGGTCGTTGACGAAATCACCGTTAACGGCGACCTGCAGCGGGGCGCTGGCGTTGGTATTAGCATCACCGGCGAAGCCCTGAACGTCAACTCGTCGTTGGCCGGTGACCATCCCGTTCGTTGGCGACGAAGTCCAGATGACCGGCGGTCCTGCCTCGACCTGCACTGTCGCCGCAAACGGCGTACTAAGTCTGCCGTTCGACTTCAGCAATCGCAGATAGACCGTGTGTAGTCCGTCCACATTGCTGCCGAGGGTGTAATCAAATGCCGAGGCGAAGGCGTTGGTTACGCTGGTCAGGAACAGGTCCTCGCTTACCACTACATAGTCGGCAACAATTCCAGTTGGCAACTCAAGGTGGAGCTGCGTCGTGGTGATCGGATCGGTGCCGCCGTTTATCGAGAAACTGAGCGGCAGCGCGTCACCGGTGCTTGTCGGGTCTATTCCGTTTTGGTAATCGGCCAGGTTCGACCAGAAAGTGTTGTCGGCGTCGCAGGAGGCACAGGACAAGCTGTTGGTCGGGACGGCGGTTCCGAAATACTTGACACGCCACCAGTCAGGAATGCCGTCGTTGTAAGTGGTGTAGTTATTCGAAATCAGCACGCTGGGGTTGTGGTAGACCTGCAGGTTTGTCAACTCGTGCGCCCAAGGATTGGGGCTCGTGCAGGCCCCGCACGAGTTACCGTCAACCGTGGTGCCGCTGCCGAAGTATTTGAATCGCCACCAATCGGGGATGCCGTCGCCGACGGTGTCGGTGTTGTAAGCAGCGGCGACTTCGTTGCTGGACAGGGCGCGACTGTAGACGCGGACCTCGCCAATGTTGCCACCGTAGTTGCAGCCGCCATTGGTATCCCGGTAGGCGAGGCGGAGGGGCGTCGTCCACGAAAAGCCGTCGTATTCGTCGGGCTGGGTGGCGACCAGTTGTCCGTCGACGTAGAGGCTGGAGTTGGTGCCATCCCATGTGCCGGCGACGTGGTGCCAGTTGCCATCGAATAAGCCGTCCTGGGCCACGAGCACATCCCAGCGGGTGTTGAGGGCGATGGCGTTGCCGTAGAACATCCCATTGGTCCAGATGAGAATGTCGCCGAGGTAGTCGAAGCCGATATCGTCGCCGAGCGTGGAAATGATCGCGGGATTCTCCCCGAGACCGGAACTGGCGGCAAACCACGCTTCGATGGTATAGCCGCTGATGGTTTCGTGGAAGGGCAACTCGGTCTGGACGTAGTTCTGGGAGCCGTCGAAACTCAGCGCGCCGGAGGTGACGCCGTTGGTCCAGGCGGGAGGCGAATCGCCGAGCAGGAGGCCGCAGTGGCCGTTGCCGGTGACATCTCCCGCGAACGAGCCCGTGCCTTCGTCGAAGCTCCACCAGACGATCAGATCTGAAGGCACCGTAAGTCCGCTCGGCAAGAGAGGGTTCGTGCCGTTTTGGTACTCCTCCAGATTGGAGTATCCGTCATGGTTCGGGTCGCAGGAGGCGCAGGACACGCTGTTGGTGGTTGTGCCGCTGCCGAAGTATCTCAGCCGCCACCAGTCGGGAATGCCGTCGTTGTCAACCGTGTCGATGTTATAATCAGCGGCGACTTCGTCGCTGGACAGGGCGCGCCTGTAGATGCGGACGTCACTGATGCTGCCCCCGAAGTGGCACCCCGGAGGGTTGGTGTCGCGGTAGGCCAGCCGGAGCGGGGTTGTCCACGAATAGCCATCGTAGGCATCGGGCTGGGTCGCGACCAGTTGTCCGTCGACGTAGAGGCTGGAGTTGGTGCCGTCCCATGTGGCGGCGACGTGATGCCACTTGCCATCGACCAAGCCCTGGCTGGCGACGAGCACGTCCCAGCGCGTGTTGAGCGCGATGGCATTGCCGTAGAAGTAGCCGTTGGTCCAGATGAGAATGTCGCCGAGGTAGTCGAAGCCGATGTCGTCGCCGAGCGTGGAAATGATGGCCGGATTCTCGCCGGAGGCGGACCTGGCGGCAAACCACGCTTCGATGGTGTAGGCGCTGATGGTCTCGTTGAATGAGTCGTCGCTCTCGACGTAGTTCTGGTAGCCATCGAAGTCCAGCGCGCCGGAGGTGACTCCATTGATCCAGGCGGGCGGCGAATCGCCCTGGAGCGTGGCGGTGTGGCCGTTGCCGCTGGCATCCGCTACGGACGTGCCGCTGCCTTCGTCGAACCTCCACCAGACAATCAGGTCGCTGGGAGGGGAGCTGGTCATGGATTGCATGGATGCAGTTGAGCGGAGCCTCATTGCCGGTGTGGCGCGGAGGATGTTGAGGTTTCCGCTACGCGGTATGGCGTTGGTGCTTTCGAAGCTGACGCCATTGCTGGAGCCTTGGAGCGGTAGTCTGGTGCAGTTCGCCTGTCCCGAGGCAACGGATTGAGCGGTCAAATTTGTCGACCCGGTCAGGCTGATTGCCCATGTCTGCGTAGCTAACAGCAGAAGTACAAAAGACAAGAAAAGGACGTTTGACTCTCGTACGACATCCCCGCCGGTCATCTTCATGGTCGCCTCCGCACAATGCTTCTCGCAAATAACGCCGCTGCGACCGTTTCGTCCTCGAACGGACTGGACACCACGAGGACGCAGTCGAGCGTATACTTCTGGAGCGAGGTTGTGTCAACAGGTTTCGCTGCGGCTCCAACGTGGCGGTTTTCGCCGAGGGGCGTTTGCGAATACAGCAGTAAGTAATATCAAAGCAAGTAAAATCTAGGAATGCGGTGTGGTTTTTTGCGGGAGCTGGCATGGGGTAGTAGGGGGTAACAAGAGTAAACACGAGATCACCGATGGCGAGGGGAAAGGGCTCGTGAAAACTTCTTTGCATCGGGGCCTTGTCGCATGAGAACATTCGCGGCATGACGCTGACCGAAGTTCGCCAATTGCTTGCCGAATTCGACATTCGCCCCAGCAAGGCTTTGGGACAGAATTTCCTCATTGATGGGAACATCCTGCGGATTCTCATCGAGCAGGCGGACCTTCGGCGCGACGAGTCGGTGCTGGAGATCGGACCGGGGCTGGGGGTGCTGACCGTCGAGTTGGTCGCGCGCGCCAAGCGGGTGGTGGCGATCGAGAAAGACCCGCGACTTTGCCAGTATCTGCGAGGCCAGTTGGACGGCGTCGAGTTGATCGAGGGCGACGCGGTGGACGTGTTGGAGCAGGCGAATTTTCGAATCGACGCGCCGTACAAGGTCGTCTCGAATCTCCCCTACAATATCTCCACGCCGATTCTGGAACGGCTGGTCGAGCGGGAGGACAAACCGCGCGCGATGATTCTGACGGTGCAACGCGAAGTCGCCCATCGGCTCGCCGCCACACCTCGCCACAAGGACTACGGGGCGCTGACCGTGTTCACGCAACTTTGGTATCACGTCACGATCGCCCACGTCATCTCGCCGCGATGCTTTTATCCCGCGCCCAAAGTGGATAGTGCGATTGTGGTTCTCGAACGGCGCGATCCACGGGTGAAGCTGCGGGTGGGGGCGCCCTTTCATGACGTTGTGCGCACGGGCTTCGGTCAACGCCGCAAGATGCTGCACAAATTGCTCGCGCCGTTCGGGGACGTGGACAAAGCGTTTGCCGCGGCCTCGGTTGCGCCCAGCGCGCGCGCAGAAGAACTGGCGGTGGAACAGTGGATCACGCTGGCGAACACCCTGACGTCGGACGCCTGAGGAACAACGAATTCACTCCGCCGCGCTGGCCTGAGCAATCGGCGTGGGCGTGATGGCCTGCGACTTGGGCGGAAGCTTCAGCTTGTTCTTGGCCGCCTTGCCTTCCTTGGTCTTGGGCCAACGCTTGGCGACGTGCTCGAGGTTCTTGCGACCGAACCTCAGTTCTTCGCCGGAGCCCTCGCTGAAATGGAAACCGATATAGTGGAAGTCAGCGGCGTCGAGTGCTTTCTCCTTCTTCAAACGATCGAAGAGCTTGAACCCCTTGACTTGCAGCAACGCCTGGAACGCCCGCAAGGCGTAATCCTCGGCGCGCAAGTGCGGCGCGAGGTCTTTTGCGGACTGTTTGACATTGCAGATGCCGAGTTCGAATCGCAGTTCGTTGTCGAACCCCTCGGAGCGCGCGATTTGCCGGAGGCAATCGACCGCCTTGGCCCATTTCCTGGCCTTCTTGTATTTCAGGCCGACCTCGCGATAAACGCCGTCCGCCAGCGCCGGGTCGATGTTGCGCAGAAAGTACAGCAGCGTCTCGTAACGCGGCTCGCCGGCTTGGAGGGCGCGCGCGGCGAGCGCGGCAAACTTCTTCGCGGTCCGTTTGTCGACCGACTCGCTGTGAGGTTTCAGGATCTTCGCCAACCGCCAGGCCCGCTCCGCCTTGCGCTCCCGGGTGAGGGCCGCCAGCAACAACGCGGTCGCGCCTTTGTGACGGGCGAGGGCGCCGGCGGCGATTTCGCTGACCTGCGGATCCTCATGCGCCAGCAGCGCCATCATCAAGCGATTGCCGGCGGGGTTGTCGTTGGACGCGAGCTTGCGGGCCGCGAAAGCGCGGACGCTCAGGTGTTTGCTCTTGAGCAGCTTGCGCCACTGCCCATCGTAGGATTTGCCAAGCGGCAGCTTCTCAATAATGTCCAGCGCGTTCTGAACAACGTTCGGATAATCCGCTTCGCCGAGGTACTTCAACATCTGGCCGGCGATTGGGTTGACCGCCGCACCCGTGTACTGCAGGCCTTTCAGGCCGATGAGTGCATTCCGTCGGATGTAGCCGAGATTCTTCGCCGTGCTGTACTTCAACAGAATCTTGCGCGCATCCGGTGCGCCCACATAGCCGATCAATAGCAGACAGGAAGTCAACACGCGATCGTTCTTCTTCACGCGCGACGTCGTCATGAATTTCGCGATCTGCCGGTGCAACGCGGCGCGCTCCTTGGGCTCGGCATCGCCGATGTGGCGGCGGACGGCCTGACAGCTTTCCTTGACAAGTTCAAAATCAGTGTCGAACAGGACATCCAGGATCAACTGCATCGCCTCGCGGTTATGGATGCGCGCCAATATGTCCACCAACACGCGTTTCTGCTGGGGATTGGCCTTCAAGAACTGGTCGCGCAAGCTGGACACATTGTCGCCGCCGGCGTTGGCGATGATGGCCGCAGCCCGCAGTTTGGTTTCGATCTCCTGCGCTTCCAGCAGCGGCAACACGTAGGGAACGACCGCGCGTGTGCCAATGGCCTCGAACGCCTCAAGTACATAGCGGGTAAGCAGTTGGTTCGCGTCTTTCAAGGTATCGCCGAGCGCCTTGACGACCGAGTCCTGTTTCGGCCGCAACTCGGCGATAACCATGGCTGCCGCGCAACGCCGCATGCCGTCGGGGCTTTGCAACATGCCGCAGATCGTCTGGATAACCTTGTCCATAGACAGACTGTTACGGTAGCAGAATGACCCCGTGCTTGCAATGCGAGTGCGGTTTTTGTAGGATTTTGGCAATGGCGCAAAGCGACATTTGCTTAACCTGTTTATACGTAGACACTTGGGATTGCAGATTATATGAGTTCTTACCCGTTTGAACACTTGGAGAAGGTCTATTCCCAACCTTTTTTTGACCTTATCCAGCAAGCCCGCAACGTCTACCTCCAGCATTGGCAGAATAACGAAGTCCAGCTCTGCACCCTTCTGAGCATCAAGACCGGCGGCTGCAGCGAGGATTGCGCCTACTGCGCCCAGAGCGCCCGCTACCAGACGGGCGTCGAAACCGAACATCTCATGTCCACCGACGAAATATTGGAGGTCGCCCGCCGCGCCAGGGCCAACGGCTCGACCCGCTTCTGCATGGGGGCGGCTTGGAAAGGCGTCCGCGAAGGGACCAGCGCCTTCGATTCCGTTCTCGAAACCGTCCGCCAAGTCAGCAAACTCGGCATGGAGGTCTGCGTCACGCTTGGCCAGCTCACCGACCGCGCCGCGCAACAACTCAAAGCCGCCGGCGTGACCGCCTACAACCACAACCTCGATACCAGCCCCGAATTCTACTCCCAGATTGTCACCACCCACACGTTTCAAGACCGCCTCGACACGATCCGTGCCGTCCAACGCGCGGGCATGTCCGTTTGTTGCGGCGGGATCATCGGCATGGGTGAAACCGTGGCCGATCGCCTGCGGATGCTGGAAGTGCTCACGAATTTCGATCCACCCCCCGAAAGCGTGCCTATCAACTGCCTGATGGCCATGCCCGGCACCCCGCTCGAAGACCAGCCGCCCGTTGATGTGTTCGAATTGACCCGTCTCGTCGCCACCACCCGCATCGCCTTCCCGCGCGCCAAGGTGCGTCTGTCCGCCGGACGCTCGCGCTTGTCCCGCGAAGCCCAGGCCCTCTGCTTTTTCGCGGGCGCCAACTCGATCTTCTACGGAAACAGATTGCTCACCGCCCAAAACCCCAAAGCCGATGCCGACCACGAATTGTTGCGCGACCTCGGCCTCATCCCCCAGCAACCCTTCTCCGATTCCCCGCCCCCCGCCGCCGTGCTGGCAGAATAGCGGCGTAGGATCAACCCCTCCGCAGGTGCCCAAAAAGATGCTGTTTCTGTCCTCAATCTGACTTCCAAACCCCATCAAACACCCCAAACAAAGCCATTTTTTGCAAAACAAAGCCAAGTGACAAAATGGCACACTTGCATCCCTAACACCTTGTTCCTCAAGCCAATCCACATCTGCTAACACCCGGAAAAATTGGCTTTGTTTTTCCGATTTAACATTTCAGGGAGCACCGTTCCCTGCTGCATGCGGCATTTGGCTTCGTTTTTGGCTTTCCCATTTGCAAATTTCCACGCCGGCCTGCGCAAACTTGGGTTCGTTTTCCAATTTTTACTTTTTGCGATCCTGTCTACCCTGAGCCGATCGAGGGGAGCACCTTCGAAGGGCAGCCGGCCCGGCCGCTGTCGTACTGTAGCCGCAGCGCTCCCTGCCCCGACATCCGCTGTGGGGGTGAATCGCCGTGCCTTCTTTACCCTATGTCAAAGATCACATGGCCAGCCCGGCGATCCATTCAAGATCGCACCCAGCCGACCACCAAACCAATTCACAACCCCTCCATATCGCCATACCGATATCACACAGCGATATTCAAGTCAAGTCCACACACGATGAACGGTCGCATGGCGTGGAACAGGGACGAGTGGCGGGGCGTGATGCTTTGGCGAAGGAGCCGATGCCGACCGCGAATTGTTGCGCGATTTGGGCCTCATTCCCCAGCAACCGTTCTCTGATTCCCCGCCCGCCGCAACCGTATTGGCCGAATAGTGGTGCGGGCGAGTCCGACGGAGCCGAAGCGGAGCAATACGCGGCGTTGCCGGAACGCCGTTTAGATGGACTGCATAAACCAGCCCGACGGGAGCAAGCCCACACGCAACCCGATCAGTCGAAGATGCTTGCAAAACAGAACGTCGAAGCGTTCATTTGTTCGGGCGGGCCCGCACAGCCTACGTTTACCGGATTATACAGATTGTCCAATTATCGTCTGCGGGAATTGAGAATATGAGCAATCCACCACTGAGCCGCCTGAGGAAGACCGTGATGAATCTCAGTTGGCTGTACATCGGCCCGCTTTGGGTTTTGATTTTTCTCGGGAATCACCGGCATGTCCCCGTGGTCATATCCCACATCCCGATCGGCTATCTCGATGCGCTCACCCTGCTCGCCAGCTTTGCCGTCTCGGACATCCTTCTCGAGATCGCCGAGGCCATCAAGCCGACCTGGCGTGCTTGGGCCGACCGCAAACATTTCTTCGTGGCGCTCATTTTGACTATCCCAATGTTTGCAGTAGACCTGAGCTTTATCAACATGCTGAGGGAACTCGGATTGAGAATCGGCCAACCATGAAATGGAGCGTACACGCGACCGCGCCACGCGGCGTTGCCGGAACGCGGTCACACCTCTCGTCAAAGGCGAGTTTTCTGTGCTAACCTGATCCGCGTTTCCGTCCTGAACGAGATCAGGAAACGCCAGCGATGAACACAACGGTCATAGCCACCACCAATCCCGCCACGGGGACGATCACAACGACTACCGTCGTCCATCATTTCCACTATTGGTTGTTCATCTTGGCCATTCTCGCCGTCGCGCTGATCTGTTCGGGATTGCGGGCAATCTTCTGGAACAAGGATTCAAATTAGAACACCGGCTGTCGGACGGCGCGATTGACGCTTCCGCCCGAAACCAGGCTTGCTATTGTTCTTGGCACAGGCGTACTCTGCTCCACTAGGAGAAACGCATGAGAAGATTCCTGGTGGTTGCTCTGGCGATTACGGGTCTGGTTACTTCTGTGTCTGGCGAGTCCACCGTGGTTCTCAAATCAGGTGAAACCCTTCAAGGGGATATTCTTTCCGATACCAACGATGTTCTCCGAATTGACCTGCACCCGTTGACTGGAC
>PLTX01000017.1 GCA_003164675.1 Verrucomicrobiota bacterium
TCATGGTGATGATGCCCTTGCCGCCACGGCTCTGGACGCGGTATTCGTCGAACGGGGTGCGTTTGCCAATACCGTGTTCGCCAGCGACGAGGAGCGTGGCTTGGGGATCGACAATCTCAACGCCGACAACGAAGTCGCCTTTCTCGGGCCGAATGCCCCAAACACCGACAGCGCTGCGGCCCATGTCGCGGGCGTCTTCTTCGTGGAAGCGAATGCTCATGCCGTCCTTGGTGACAAGGACAAGCTCGTTGTTGCCGTTGGTGAGCTTGACGCCGATGAGGCGGTCACCCTGTTCGATGGTGATGCCGATGATGCCGCCTTTGCGAACGTTGGCGTAGGCGCTCAACACGGTTTTCTTGACGATGCCCGCGCGCGTGGCCATCACCACAAAGTCCTTGTCGGAGAATTCTTTGATGCGGATCAGCGCCGCGACTTTTTCCTCGGGCCGAAGCTGGAGGAAATTGGCGATGGACTTGCCCTTCGACGCGCGGCCCATTTCAGGAAGTTCGTACACCTTCTCGACGTAGACACGGCCAGTGTCCGTGAAGAACATGATATTGTCGTGCGTGGAGCAGGTGAAGAGATGCTCGATGAAATCCTCTTCGCGTTGTTCCATGCCGATCACGCCCTTGCCGCCACGACGTTGCGAACGGTAAGCGCTGACGGCGGTACGCTTGATGTAGCCCTGATGGGAGATCGTGACGATGCAGGCTTCGTTGGCGATGAGGTCTTCGATATTGATCTCGCCCTCGTCGGCCACAATGTCGGTGCGGCGCGCATCGCCGTACTTCTCTTTGACTTCGAGCAACTCGGCTTTCACAACACTCATGAGCTTCTTTTCGCTCGCGAGAAGGCTCCTGAGGTACTCGATGCGTTTGATCAGTTCGAGGTACTCCTCCTCGATCTTGTCGCGTTCAAGACCCGTCAACTGGTAGAGGCGCATCTCGAGGATGGCGTTGCATTGAAGTTCGGACAGCTTGAATTTGTCCATCAACTTCTTCTTCGCATCCTCGCGATCGTCGGCGTTTCGGATGATCTTGACCACGGCATCAATGTTATCGAGGGCGATGCGGAAGCCTTCGAGGATGTGGGCGCGCTCTTCGGCCTTCTGTAACTCAAACTTCGTGCGCCGGGTGATGACTTCCTTGCGGTGCGCAATATAGCACTCCAGCATCTGCTTGATGTTCATCGTGCGCGGCCGGCCGTGGTCGATCGCCAGCATGATGACCCCGAAAGTGTCTTCGAGCTGCGTGTGCTTGTAGAGGTTGTTGATGACAACCTTCGGAATGGCGTCACGCTTCAATTCGATCACCACGCGGATGCCGTCTTTGTTCGACTCGTCCCGGATATCGCTGATGTCGTCGAGTTTCTTCTCATTGACGAGTTCCGCCATGCGTTCGATCAGCGTGGCCTTGTTGACGTTGTACGGGACCTCCGAGATGATCAGGCGTTCCTTGCCGCCTTTGACTTCCTCGATGCCGATGCGGCCGCGCATCTTGAGGCTGCCACGACCAGTGAGTAGGTAATCCTTGATGCCCTGCTTGCCGCAGATCATGCCACCCGTCGGGAAGTCGGCGCCTTTGATAAACTTCGCAACGTCTTTGACGTCAGTCTCCGGATCGTCAATCAACGCGCAACAGGCGTCGATAACTTCGGAAAGATTGTGCGGAGGGATATTCGTGGCCATACCGACCGCAATTCCCGTGCTGCCGTTGATGAGCAGATTCGGAATGCGCGCCGGCAAGACGACGGGTTCCTTTTCTTTTTCGTCGAAATTGGGCTGGAAATCGACCGTATCCTTGTCGAGGTCGGCGAGTAATTCCTCGGCGATTTCGAGAAGACGACACTCTGTGTAGCGGTAGGCGGCGGCCGGATCACCATCGATGGAGCCGAAGTTGCCCTGGCCATCAATGAGTGGGTAGCGCATGGCAAAATCCTGCGCCATGCGCACGAGCGTGTCGTAGACGCTGGTATCGCCATGGGGGTGGTATTTGCCGAGGACTTCGCCGACGACCTTGGCGCATTTCGAGTATGAACGGTTGTGCAACAGGCCAAGTTCACGCATCGCATACAGGACACGGCGATTCGACGGCTTCAGGCCGTCGCGGACATCTGGCAGCGCCCGCCCGACGATGACCGACATCGAGTAGTCGATGTACGCCTGCTCCATCTGCTTGCTGATGTTGACCAGTGTCACGGGATACTTGTCTTGCATAATCTGTCAGGCTCCTATCAGCACAACCATTATCAATAGATCTGCGGCTATCGCTTCCCCAAGAACAGCTTCGTTGTTGTTAAAAAACTCTCAGCATCAGCCAGCAATTCTTTCATCCGATTACAATCGGGCGGTGCGTGCGAACCGAGATCGGCATCCTGATGCAACTGCGTCGCTTGCTTGAACCGTTCGCCAATCTCACGGGGGATCAGGCTTGTCCTTATGAATTCCCGATGAAACTTCGCGGCTACATTCCCATCGCGTGACGGCCCAAACTCCTTTGTCGCCAACAGTGCGCAGGCGCAATAGAACATTGTGAAATACACGCGATCCATCGCGCCCCGGCACGTCTTTTGGCCGATCAGCGCGCGGGCCTCCCTCAGGCTTTCGTTGGCCTGCGTGAGCCGCAAATTGATCAAGTCTTGAGCCTCGGGCGTCACGGCGCGATTTAGATGTCGAGGTTGCGGACGTTGAGAGCGTTGTCCTCGATGAACTGGCGGCGCGGTGCGACCTCATCGCCCATTAGCACCGTGAACATATCGTCCGCCTTGGCTGCGTCTTCGATGGCAACTCTCAACATCTTACGGCGGTCGGGATCCATCGTGGTTTCCCAAAGCTGCTCGGGGTTCATTTCGCCCAAACCTTTGTACCGCTGGATTGTCAGGCCGCGTTTGCCCGTCTCCTTGATCTGCTCCAAAATCTGCGGGATGGAATGGATCTCGGAACGTCGTTCCTCGGCCCGGGCTCTGGACTTCTTGGCGTCGGATTTCGCTTCGGGCTTCTTCGACTCGGTGTCGGCGGGCGTATTCTCGCCCTCCGCGGGCTCGGAAGCGGCCACACTGCCTTCCACCAATTCAAAGAGCGGTTTTTCCTGCGCGGCGTAGTGGTCGAGGTTGAATCCCTTCTTCTCGAGAGTTTCGATGGTGGACTGAATGCTGTTGGACTCGGTCAATTCCAGCGGCTTGGCCTGGGGGGCTTTGTCCTTGTCGCCGTTCTTGACTTCGGGAACAGCTTGCTCGTCGAGGTCGACGTCGTACTTGTCGCAAAGCTTCGACCATTCCTTGTCCGTGCGCGCGAACTCGAAGGTGACCACGCCATTGTCCTTGATCCGCATGGCGTAAGACGGGAACTCGCCCGATTTTTCGTCGCGCGCGGCGAGGTAGTCCTCGAACTTGATGCCGCGACGCTCGATGGTGTCGACGAGCTTCTCTAATTCCTGCAACGATTCGAGGACGGAAACCAACTGCTGCCCGGAGAATTCCTTCTTGTCCCGGAGACGAAACAGGCGCGAATCTTCGGAACCGAGTTCGATCAGGATGCGGCTCATCTGGTCGTCGTTCTCGATGTACTCTTCTCGCTTCTTGCGTTTGATTTTGTAGAGCGGCGGCTGAGCGATGTAGACGTACTGGCCTTTTATGAGTTCCGGCATTTTGCGGTAAAAGAACGTCAGTAATAGCGTGCGGATATGCGAGCCGTCGACGTCAGCATCGGTCATGATGACGATCTTGTGGTAACGCAACTTGTCGAGATCGAACGCGCCTTCACCCTCGCCGGTGCCGAAACCGGTGCCGATGGCGGTAATCATCGTGCGGATTTCATTGTTGTTGAGAATCTGATCGAGGCGCGCCTTCTCGACGTTGAGCAATTTGCCGCGGATCGGGAGGACGGCTTGGAATTGGCGGTTGCGGCCCTGTTTCGCCGAACCACCGGCCGAATCACCTTCGACGATGTATAGCTCGCATTCCTCCGGGCTTTTCTCCGAACAGTCAGCCAGCTTGCCGGGCAGTCCGCCGCCCGTGAGCGCCCCTTTACGGACCGCTTCGCGGGCTCTACGGGCGGCTTCACGCGCGCGGGCGGCCGTGAGGGATTTGTCGACGATACGGCGGGCGATGGGCGGGTTCTGCTCCATGAAAGTCATCAGACCTTCATACACGATGGAGGAAACGATGCCATCGACCTCGCCGTTGCCCAGCTTGGTCTTGGTCTGGCCTTCGAACTGCGGGTTGGGAACCTTGACGCTGATGACAGCGGTGAGACCTTCGCGAAGGTCGTCTCCTGTGAGTGACGGGTCCTTTTCCTTCAGCAGGTTATTGGACCGGGAGTATTGGTTGATGGCTTTGGTCAGGGCCGAGCGAAAGCCGCTGAGGTGTGTGCCGCCTTCGATGGTGTTGATGTTATTCGCGTAGCTGTAGACAGACTCGTTGTAGCCCTCGTTGTATTGGAGGGCGACCTCGGCGGCGATGCCATCCTTCTCCTTGGAGACGTAGATGACCTTCGGGTGGAGCGGTTCCTTGGCGCGGTTGATGTGCTTGATGAATTCTTCGATGCCGCCATTGAACTTGAAGAGATCCTCGCGCTTATTCCGCTCGTCTTTGAGAGTGATCTCGATGCCGCGATTTAGGAATGCGAGTTCGCGCAGGCGATTGGCGAGAATGTCGTACTTGTACTCGATAACGGGAAAGATCTCGCTGTCGGCCTTGAACGTGATTTTCGTGCCCGTGCCCTTGGCCTTGCCGATGATCTCGAGCTTGGACGCGGTCTTGCCGCGCTTGAAGCGCATGTGATGGACCTTGCCATCGCGTTTCACTTCGGCTTCGAGCCATTCGCTGAGCGCATTCACGCAGGTGACACCGACGCCGTGGAGGCCGCCGGAGACCGTGTAGGATTTCTTGTCGAATTTGCCGCCGGCATGCAGCGCGGTAAGCACAACCTCGATCGCTGGTTTCTTCTCCGTCTTGTGCATATCGACGGGAATGCCGCGGCCATCGTCGATGACGGTGATGGAGTTGTCGACGTGGATCGCGACATCGATATGTTTACAGAAACCCGCGAGCGCTTCGTCGATGGAGTTGTCGACGACCTCGTAAACCAAGTGGTGAAGACCGCGTTCGCCTGTATCCCCAATGTACATCGCGGGGCGTTTGCGGACCGCCTCAATGCCCTCGAGTTTTTGAATTTTGTCAGCGGTGTAATCGCTGGCACCGAGGGTTTCGACCACCCGATCTCGTTCCTTTGAAAGTGATTTTTCCACAATACGTGTTCTTTCCAGAAGCTTGCTGGACATTAGCAACCCCCTCCTCCTTTGATGCGAAAAATATAGCGTATGTTCAGACAATTCTGCAACGATAATCGTGCGAAATGCCGCACTTTTTTTTCGTGTATAAGTGGCGATGGGCGAGAGTGTTCTACATGATTCTTTCGGGCCAGAAATGGGGGATTGACAAGACACGATGTCATGATAAAATAAAGCAACATTGGTAAGATACTAAAGATTACATGAAGGCATCGGTCAAAAGCGATTATGCGTGTCGGGCGGTGGAGGCTTTGGCGCTTCATCATCCGAGCGTGCGACCGCTGCGGATTGAGGAAATTGCGTCGAGTGAGGCGATCCCGGCGAACTATCTCGTGCAAATCCTGATCGAGTTGAAGAGCAAGGGACTCATCCAGAGCCGGCGGGGAAAGGCGGGTGGGTACGCGCTGGCCAAGGCCCCGCGTGAGATTACGGTTGGGGACGTTCTCCGGGCGGTGCAGGGGGATGTGCTGGAGATGCCATTGCTGAGGGAATCACGATGTCCGGAGGAGATCAAGCGCGCGTGGCGGCGGATCAAGGAGGCCGCCGAACGCGCGGCGGACGACGTGACCTTCGAGCAGCTATGCACAGAGGCAAAAAGTCGCCCCGAGATGTACTACATCTAGGACATTGACAGGCATTTGTTCTTTGATATAGTCCCTCCGCAGTTCCGCCATGGGCGGAACGGCAAACTCATCAAGAGCGGTCGAGGGACTGGCCCGTAGAAACCGCGGCAACCGTTTGGTCACCAGAGGGTGGCTGGAGACAAGGTGCCAATTCCAGCTCCGAGGCCCGGCGCGAGTCGGGAGCGGGGGAAGATGAGGAAGAGCAATCGGGTTGTTTGGATGCCTCTTCATCGTCGCCCGCCATCGGGGATGCTGAAGAGGTTGTTTTTTGTGCCGCTTGGCGCGGTGGCCGCCACTTGGTGAAGAAAGCGAGATGGGATGTGAAGGCAAAACATGGATTCTTCACCAGTTTAAAGTGTCGCGAGTGTGGACGGCATTACCCGAAGGAAGCGCTGCATGTGTGTGAGTTCTGCTTTGGGCCGCTGGAAGTGGATTACGATTACGGCCTGATCAAGACCGTGTTGACGCGCGCCAAGATTGCCTCGCGGCCCACGAACATGTGGCGGTACCGCGAGCTGCTTCCGATCGAGGGCGAGCCGACGGTGGGTTTCCAGGTTGGCTTCACACCACTGGTCAGGGCGAATCGCCTTGCCAAGCGGCTGGGCCTGCGTGAAGTTTGGATCAAGAACGACACGGTCAACTATCCGACGTTGTCATTCAAAGACCGGGTGGTCAGCGTGGCATTGTCGCGGGCGAGGGAATTGGGGTTCGAGATCGTCGCGTGCGCGTCGACGGGCAACCTGGCGAACTCCGTGGCCGCGAACGCCGCGAGTGGCGGCTTGAGAAGCTACGTGTTCATTCCCGCGGATCTGGAAACGGGCAAGGTACTCGGCTCGCTCGTGTACGGGACAAACGTCATCGGCATCCGCGGCACGTACGACGAAGTCAACCGTCTGTGCAGCGAGATTGCCGGGAAGTACGGCTGGGCGTTTGTGAATGTGAACATCCGGCCCTACTACGCCGAAGGCTCGAAAGCCATGGGCTACGAGATCATCGAGCAACTGGGCTGGCGTTTGCCGGACCACGTGGTGGTGCCCATGGCGGGGGGCTCGCTCATCACGAAAATCCACAAGTCCTTCAAAGAGTTTGTGAAACTGGGCCTGGTGGACGAGCATCGATATTCCATTCATGGCGCACAGGCCGAAGGGTGCGCGCCGATTGTGAACGCGATGAAAGCCGGCGCGGAGATCATCAAGCCGGTGAGCAAACCGCAAACGATCGTGAAATCGCTGGCCATTGGCAACCCGGCGGATGGGTTTTACGCGATCCAGACGATGAAACAGACGGGCGGCTGGGCGGAGAATCCGAACGACGAGGACGTCGTGGCGGGAATCCGGTTGCTGGCGGAGACGGAAGGTGTTTTTGCGGAGACCGCGGGCGGCACGACCGTCGCGGCGGCCCAACGGTTGGTGAATGCGGGCCGAATCAAGCCGAGCGAATCGGTAGTGTTGTGCATTACGGGCCATGGGCTGAAGACGCAGGAAGCAGTGGCCAATAGATGCGGTGAGGCGCGGGTCATCGGGCCGCATCTGCACGAGTTCTTGGCCTTGTTGGACAGGAAGAATTGATCAGGATGAAGGAGAAACGACCATGCCGATAAATGTGCGGATTCCGACGCCGTTGCGGAAGTTGACGAAGGACAAGGACGTCGTGCAAGCTTCGGGCGCGACGATTCAGGACATCATTGACAGCTTGGAGAAGCAGTACCCGGGGTTGAAGGAGCGGATTTGTGATGAGCGCGGCGAACTGCGCCGGTTTGTGAACGTGTATTTGAACGACGAGGACATCCGATTTGCCCAGGGCAAGGGCACGCCGGTGAAAGATGGGGACGAGATTTCCGTGATACCGGCAATTGCTGGTGGCTGAACCAAGGTCGCGATCAAGGACAACATGGCAAGAACGACAAGAGCCGCAAAGACGGCGAAGGAGACCAAACGTCTCTGGCTGACCTATCCGAAAAAGGTCATCCAGCAGCCGGCCATTTATGAACTGGGCCACAGATTCAAAGTGGTGACCAACATACGTCAGGCCAGCGTGACGGAAGAAGTCGGGATCGTCTCGCTGGAGCTGCTCGGCGCCCGCGATGAGATCAAGAAGGCCATCAAATGGCTGGAAGGTCTCGGCATCAAGGTCGAGCCGGTCGAGATCAACGTGATTGAGGGGTAGGGAGCGGACGTGAAGTTCACAGCGGAGGAGATTCAGAATCTGGCGGCGGAGTTCGAGGATCAGGCTCCGCGCGAGATTCTTCAGTGGGCGGCGGACAATTTCGGGCCGCGCGTCGCCATTTCTTCCGCGTTTGGACCCGAAGGGCTGGTAGTGATCGACATCGCGATGCGAAAGGTCTCACCGCGCCTCCCGGTGTTCACCATCGATACAGGTTTCTTCTTCAAGGAGACGGTGGAACTGATTCACAGGATCGAGCAGGAATACGGGATTGCGGTCGAGCGGCTGCACCCCGAGTTGACGCCCGAGCAGCAGGCGGAGAAATACGGAGCCGAGTTGTACAAACGCGAGCCGGACAAATGCTGTTACATGCGCAAAGTGCTTCCGCTCCAGGAAAAGCTGCCCGAGTTGGACGGGTTGGTCACGGGATTGCGCCGCAGTCAGGGCAATAGCCGCAAGGGTGCGAAGATCCTGCAATTGCAAGAGACGCCGACGGGCCACCGCTATCTCAAGATCAATCCGCTGGCGGCGTGGACCAAGGAAGAGGTCTGGTGGTACATCATCAGCCACCAACTTCATTACAACCCGCTTCACGACCATGGCTATCCGAGCATCGGTTGCTGGCCGGAGTGCTGCACGCGCCCGGTGGAGGACGGAGAGGGCGAGCGCGCGGGTCGCTGGGCGGGATCGGACAAGAAGGAGTGCGGCTTGCACACGTTCGCCGCGAACATTTGAGATTGTAGCCGCGAAGCGTCTTCGCGGCGCGGGGCAGACCGCGAATGAGATTCGCGGCTACAAACACATATGGATCATCTCGACAAACTGGAGAACCAGAGCATTTTCATCATCCGCGAGGCGTTCAACAAGATTGAGCGGCTGGCCATGCTGTGGAGTGTGGGCAAGGATTCGCAAACGATCCTGTGGCTGGCGCGCAAGGCGTTTTTCGGCCACGTGCCATTCCCGTGCGTGTTCATGGAGACAGGTTTCGACATGCCCGAGTTGGTGGAGCTGCGCGATCGATTGACAAGGGAATGGAAGCTAAATCTCGTGATCGCGCGCAACGACGAGGCGCTGGCTCAGGGCATGAACCACACGCGCGGCCGGGTCAATTGCTGCTCGGCGTTGCTGAAGGAGAACCTCAAGAAGATTGTTGACCGCGAGAGGTACGGCGGGCTGATCGTCGGCGTGCGACGCGACGAAGATCCCACGCGGGCGAAGGAGCGTTATTTCTCGCCGCGCGACAAGAACATGGAGTGGAATGTCGAAGACCAGCCGCCGGAACTGTGGGACCAGTTCAACACAGACCTGGCGGGCGGCACGCATCTGCGTGTCCATCCGTTGTTGCACTGGACGGAGATGAATGTTTGGGAGTATGCCGAGCGCGAAAAGATTCCCAACGTGTCGCTGTATTTCGCCAGGAACGGGAAACGTTATCGGAGTCTTGGGTGTGTGCCATGCACTTTCGCGATTGACTCCAACGCGGACACTTACGAGAAGATTCGCGAAGAATTGCGCACGACCAAGCGCAGCGAGCGCAGCGTTCGGGCCCAGGACCAGGAAAGCGAAGATGCGTTTGAGAAATTGCGACGGGATGGGTACATGTGAGTCGCGGCGATGCTTCGGTTATGCACCAGACTGAACAACTGAAAATCGTTATCGTCGGCCACGTCGATCATGGCAAATCGACGCTGGTCGGCCGGTTGTTTCACGACACCGGCTCTCTACCGGACGGCAAGTACGAGAAGATCAAGGCGGCGTGCGAGAAACGCGGGATGCCGTTCGAGTGGGCGTTTTTGATGGACGGCTTGCAGGCCGAGCGGGACCAGAATATCACCATCGATACCGCGCAAATTTGGTTTCGCACGGCGAAACGGTCCTACGTCATCATCGACGCGCCAGGTCACAAGGAATTTCTCAAGAACATGGTCACGGGCGCCGCCAGCGCCGAGGCGGCGTTGTTGCTGATCGACGCCAGCGAAGGCGTACAGGAGCAGTCCCGCCGTCATGGATTTCTGCTTTCCTTGTTAGGGATTCGCCAGATCGCAGTCCTGGTGAACAAGATGGACCTGCGTAATTACAGCGACAAAGTATTCAAATCGATTGAGGACGAATACCGCGCGTTTCTCAAGCGGGTGGGGGTCGAACCCCGATTGTTTATCCCCGTCGCGGCGGCGAAAGGCGACAACGTCGCGACGAAATCGTCGCACATGCCGTGGTACAATGGCCCGACGGTCCTCGATGCGCTCGACCGTTTTCAGGTTGCTGAACCGCCGCAAAACCTTCCGTTGCGGTTCCCGATACAGGATGTCTACCGATTTGACCACCGCCGCATTCTGGCCGGGCGCGTGGAGTCCGGCACGTTGCGCGTGGGCGACCAGATTCTGTTCTCGCCGCGCAACAAGTTCAGCACGGTCAAATCGATTGAGAGTTGGCCGCAAGGGGCGCGCCAGAGCGCTCATGCGGGGGAATCCATTGGAGTCACGCTGACCGAACAGATTTTCGTCGAGCGCGGCCAGATCGGGTCCAACGAAGAGGATGCGCCCATTGAGACCGACGTGTTCAATGCGAAACTGTTCTGGCTCGGTCGCCAGAACCTCGAAGTGGGGCGCAAGATCAAGCTGAAGCTGACCACCGAAGAAGTCGAGTGCCAGATCCAGTCCATCGAAAAGCTGATCGACGCCTCGACACTGGCGGAGATCGACACGAAGTCGCGTCCGCACATCGCCCGCAACGACGTGGCGGAGGTGACGATTCGCACGAAACGGCCGATCGCCTTCGACAACGCCGATCGGATCGTCAACACGGGACGGTTTGTGTTGATCGACCATTATCAAGTGTGCGGCGGTGGCGTGATTTCGAAGGGCGAGTATCCCGACCGTCGGCAGGTAATGTCGGGCGTGAAGAGCCGGAATATCTTCTGGTCAGCCGGCAAGATCACCCGCGAGGCGCGCGAGCGGCGCAATCGGCACAAGGGCGCGATCATCTGGCTGACGGGCCTGTCCGGGGCGGGTAAATCGACCGTGGCCTCGGAGTTGGAGCGCGAATTGTTCGCGAAGGGCCTGCACACGTACATGCTCGACGGCGATAACATCCGCCACGGCCTCAGCGCCAACCTCGGTTTCTCTCCCGAAGACCGCACGGAGAACATCCGGCGTGTCGCGGAGGTGGCGAGGTTGCTCATGGACGCGGGCGTGTTGGTCATCACCGCGTTCATCTCGCCGTATCGCGACGATCGGCGGCTGGCGCGGTCATTGGTCAATGAAGGCGAGTTTATCGAGGTGTTCATCGACGCGCCGCTGGCGGTGTGTGAAGAGCGTGACTCGAAGGGTCTGTACAAGAAGGCGCGCGCCGGCCAGATTGCAAACTTCACCGGTGTCTCCGCGCCGTACGAGCCGCCGGTTGCCGCCGAGATCGTGGTCCACACGGACCAGCAGACTCCGTCCGAGTGCGTGGCGCAGATCATCGATTTTTTGAACCAGCGGTACATCGACCAGCAGGATTGGGTTATTTGACCGGCAAGGATTTGCTTCTGGTCGGAACCGCATTACGTTACTATCATTTACATCCCACGAAAGGATGGCATGGCGAAATCGGGATCGAAGATCAACGAGTCATTGCAGTCGCCGCTGGTTCGGCAGTTCTCGGTGTTTCTGGAGAACGAGGACTCGGAGTTTGCCCGTGACGTGTTGTTTAAGGAGGGGTACACTGTGTTCAGCCAGAAGGATATTTCCCATTGATGACGGACAAACCCACACCCATCGGCCTGGCGATCGTGATCTGCGACCAGATCATCGAGGACAAGCTCACCAACAAGAAATCCCTGATTGGGATCTTCAACCAGATCGGCGCACAGACGTTTCCCTGCCGGCATCCGCAATTCTGCGTTTTCGTTTCCCTCACGGATGGCCGGGGACAGTGCCCGGCGCGATTGCGGATCGTGCACGACGAGAGCAACCACGTCGTGGCGGAAGTCAATGGCCAGATTCAGTTTCCCGATGTCCACACCGTGGTCGAATTGAATTTTGGTCTGGTGGGTCTCACGTTCCCGGAGCCTGGTGCGTATGCGATCGAGTTCTATTGTGATGAGGCGCTGGTGTTGGAGCGCCGGTTCCACGTCGTCCACGTCAAGCCCCCGCAAGGCCCGCCCGCCGCAGAGATGTAGGCCCGGTTCGAAATAACGGCGGCCTCCGACTCACCCGATGAAGACTTCGCAATTTCGTGTTGAAGGCGCAAAACGGCTTTGACGTGTCAACCGCAGTTTTCGCCCGATCCCTGACTGCGCGCAACGACTCTGTTATTTGTCGCCTTTGGCGCTTACGCTTGGAAACCATTGACAAATCGACCGAAGAGGGATATTAGGATGTCGATATTAATACTGCTATGGAAAGCGCAAGGCACAGCACATTGGTGAACGTTACCCGCGCGACGCTGGTTGGCGTCGTGGTGGTTGTGCTGGTGCGTGTCGGCGCGCCGTAGCGGGAACGAAACGAGAATTTCAACCCCCGTCGGCGCGAGCCGGCGGGGGTTGCGCTTTTCAAGCCCACCAACTCACGCCGGTCGTCCCGGGGGCAACAACGCGAAGGGACAGACAACCATGATCAGAATGACCGGTGCACAAATCATCATCCACTTGTTGGAGCGCCAGGGAATCCGCGTCATCAGCGGGATCCCCGGTGGCGCGAATCTACCGATGTACGATGCGCTCTCGCAAAGCCGCAGGATTCGGCACGTGCTGGCGCGACACGAACAAGGCGCGGGATTCATCGCGCAGGGAATGGCGCGCGTCACGGGAACGCCGCAGGTGTGTTTTGCGACGTCAGGTCCGGGCGCGACCAACGTGCTGACAGCGCTGGCCGATGCCAAGCTCGATTCGATTCCGATGGTGTGCATCACCGGACAGGTCCCGAGCACGTTGATCGGCACCGATGCATTTCAGGAAGTGGACACGTACGGCATGAGCATGCCGGTGACGAAACATAATTTCCTGATGAAATCGGCCGCGGAATTGCTCAACGTGATTCCGAACGCATTCCGCATCGCGGCGTCGGGACGACCGGGCCCGGTGCTCGTCGATGTTACGAAAGATGCGCAGACCGGGGTGGTGGAGTTCGCGTCGTGGCCCGAGCCCGGCGGTCCCAACCCGTCGCCACGTCTCAACCGCGGTGATATTGCGAAGGCCGCGGCGATGATCAATCGGGCCTGGAAGCCGGTGTTGTACCTCGGCGGCGGGGTGATTCATGCGAACGCCGCTGCAAGTGCCGTGCGCCTGGCGGAGCGGGCGGGGATTCCCACCACGATGACATTGATGGCGTTGGGCGCGATGCCGATGGACCACACGTTGTCGCTGGGCATGCTCGGCATGCACGCGGCGCGATACACGAACATGGTGTTGGAAGAGTGTGACCTGCTGATGGCGGCGGGCGCGCGGTTTGATGACCGGGCGACGGGCAAGGTTGCGCAGTTTTGTCCGCGCGCGGAGATTGTTCACATCGATATCGACGCGAGCGAACTGGGAAAGATCAAGACGCCGCACTTGGCGATCCATGGCGATGTGGGTGAGGTGTTGACAGCGTTGTTGCCGCAGATTGAGAAGAATGCGCGGCGCGAGTGGCTCGAGCATGTGGCGGAGTTGCGACGCAGATTTCCGCTGCAGACGCGGGGCGTCGACGACCCGCGTACGCCGTATGGGTTGATTGCGCATGTCGCGAAACTCGCAGGCGAAGATGCGATTGTTTCGACGGATGTTGGCCAGCACCAAATGTGGACGGCGCAGGTGTATCCGTTTCGGCGTCCGCGTCAATGGCTCACGTCGGGCGGCTTGGGCACGATGGGATTTGGTTTGCCGGCGGCAATTGGGGCCGCGTTGGCGTATCCGGAACGCACCGTCGTGTGCTTTAGCGGTGATGGCAGTTTGTTGATGAACTGCCAGGAGCTGGCGACCGCGGCAGAAGAGAACGTCAACGTGAAGATCGTGTTGTTGAACAACAACTCACTCGGGTTGGTGCATCAACAGCAGGATTTGTTTTATGGTCGAAGGTTATTCGCCTCGGATTATCAGGCGCGGGTTGATTTTGTTGGTTTGGCGCGGAGCCTTGGTGTCCGGGCGTATGATCTGGCGGATGATGACGACCCGCAGGGGACGTTGGCGCGAGCCGTGCGCGAACCGGGGCCGTGTTTGATTCACGCGTTGATCGACGCGGAGGAAAAGGTCTACCCGATGGTGCCGCCGGGCGCAGCGAACAAGGACATGATCGGGCATGAAGAGGAAAGGAACGAGAGCGCGATTATGTGAAGCATGAGACGGCACTTCATTGTCACCCAAATCAGTCGCCTGCCGGGCCTGCCGGCGGAAGAGGAGGATGACGAGGAGATGCAGGGACTTATTTGTAAGCTACAGGTTACGCCATCGCTTGGTTCTCCGGCTTGGACGGATGCGTACGCCCCGCAGGCCGGCACGGGCGGTACGTTGGCCTTCACCGATCCTAGGGGTGCGACGAATGTGCCCGCCCGGTTCTATCGCATCAATTGCAGCGCACCTTGACCAGTGCCACGCCGATTCTTTCCGGACTGGTCAAGTCAGGCAAACTGCGGGTGGTGGGCGGGTGCGACAATTTGGACACGGGCCGGGTCGGGATGTTGGAGTGATGTGACCCGTGCGGCAAACGACAGGTTGGGTGAAGCTGGGTTTCTGAGCTGGCACAGTGAGGCAGGCAGTGAACAATTGGTGCAATGGTGAGACAGGACCCTGAAAGACCATCACCCGGCGGTAATGTTTTGGTAAGCTTGGTTTTGCCATTTTCAAAATAAGACAGTTCGACCGTTAACCAGAAAGAGAAGAGATAATATGGTTCGGCTTGGGTTCCTGCGGGTGCACGTTCGCAGACAATGTTGGACAAGCACGCGCCCGAATGTGAGACTGTGATTCCATGCAGCGTTTTCGAAAACCACTCGTCATTGCGGTCTGCGTGCTGGCCCTCGTTGGCGGGGTCGGGGCGTGGTGGTGGCGTGCGCGAAGCGGCCCTCCACTATCATTCCGCACGGCTGCTGTGAAGCGCGGAGATCTCGTGGTCACGATCAACGCCACGGGAACGGTCGAACCGGAGGAGGTTGTGGATGTCGGCGCGCAGGTGGCCGGTCAAATCATTTCGTTTGGCAGGGACAAGAACGGCAATACGGTTGATTACGGCTCGATCGTTGAGGAGGAAACCATTCTCGCCCAGATTGACGACTCGGTTTATGCCGCCGATGTCGCTCTGGCCAGGGCGCAACTGGAACAAGACAAAGCCGGCGAAGTCAGCGCCGCTGCCAATCTCGAACAAATGAAGGCCAAGCTGGTTCAAGCCGAAGCCGACTGGAAAAGAACCCAGGAACTCGTTCGTTCCCAACTGCTGCCGCTTTCAACCTATGATTCCAACAAGGCCAATTACGAAGTTGCCAAAGCCAACGTCGGTGTAGCAGAAGCAGCCCTCACCCAAGCCAAGGCGACCACGGTACAAGCCGAGGCAATGCTCAGCAAGGCGCAGCGAAATCTGGATTTCTGCACGATCAAATCGCCCGTCAAAGGCGTCATTATCGACCGACGCGTGAACATCGGCCAAACCGTGGTATCGAGTCTCAATGCGCCGAGCTTGTTTCTGATCGCCAAAGACCTGACGAAGATGCAGATCTGGGTCGCGGTAAACGAAGCCGACGTCGGCCGGATCGTGGCCGGCGCTCCGGTAACGTTTACTTGCGACGCGTTTCCCGGCAGGGAATTTAATGGCGCTGTCGGCAAGGTTCGCCTCAACGCGACGATGACGCAAAACGTCGTGATGTATACCGTCGAAGTGAATACGGAAAATGCCGAGAACATCTTGCTACCCTACCTGACAGCGAACGTTCGGTTCGTCGTGCACAAGGATTCCAATACACTGTTGGTTCCCAACGCGGCGCTACGTTGGACCCCGTCCTTACTGGTGGAGATTTCACCCGATGCGCGCTCGTGGAAAGCGGCGGACCTGGAGCAACGTGATTCGACGGGCGGCCACGGTTCCGACACAAAGCCGGCAAAGAACGCGAAGGAACGCGTCGGCACCGTCTGGTTGAAGAATGGAGAGTTCGTCCGACCGGTGGTGGTGAGAGTTGGGGCATCGGACGGCGTCAGCACGGGGATCACGTGCGAGAGTATTCACGAGGGGCAAGAGGTGGTCACTGGAGAGACCGCCGAGACGGCGCAGGGCGGCACGCGGAACCCGTTTATCCCGCAATTCCGCTGGCGCTGAACGAGCCGGGACTACGATGGGTCGGAGGCAAGCGCAATGAAGAAAGCATACCAAATCCTTCGGATGTCGTTACGCGCGCTCCGACGGAACGTCATGCGCTCGGTGTTGACCTGTCTGGGAATCATCATCGGCATCGCCGCGGTGATTGCCATGATGGAGATTGGCCGGGGTTCTTCCTCTTCCATCGCGCAGACCATCGCCAGCCTGGGCGCCAATGTGATTCAGATGGATCCCGCACACATCATCGTTGCTGGTATCAATTCAGGCGCCGGCGGGCGGCCGACACTCACGCCCATGGACGCTGATGCCGTCCGCCAAAATTGCAGCGCCATCAAATGGGTCGCGCCCAGCGTGGACTGCCGTGCCCAGGTCATCTATGGCAATCTCAACTGGAATCCAGGCCGGATCCTCGGCACGACACCGGAATATCTGGTCATCCGCCAATGGCCGCTGGCCGAGGGCGAATCGTTCGCAGACGATGACGTCCGCAGCGCCGCCGCCGTCTGCATCATCGGGCAAACCATTGTTAAGCAGTTGTTCGGCAACGAATCTCCCCTCGGCAAGGGAATCCGCGTCCAGGATGTCGGGATGAAGGTCGTCGGCGTCTTGAGCCGGAAAGGGCCGAACATGATGGGGCAAGATCAGGACGACTTCATCGCGGCCCCCTGGACCACCATCAAGTTCCGCGTGACCGGCATCCGGCAAACTGCCCAGTCCGCGGGCGCTTCCTCAACGTCAGCTAGCGGGGTCAATTCCCTCAGCCAGCTCTATCCGAATCAATCCGTGCAACTTTATCCGCAGCCATCCGCCACCCAGGCCGCCGACACGCCGCAGGTGACGCGGTTTTCGGACCTCGACGACATCTGGATGTCCGCCAACACACCGGAAGACATCCCGGTGGCCATCGGCCAGATCACCACCCTGATGCGCGAACGGCATCATATTCGACCCGGCGCACTGGACGATTTCCGGATTCGCAACCTGACGGAAATCTCGCAGGCGCTCGCCTCCACCAGCAGTGTGATGACCAATCTGCTGCTGATCGTGGCGCTCATTTCGCTGGTCGTCGGCGGCGTCGGCATCATGAATATCATGCTGGTTTCGGTGACCGAGCGAACGCACGAGATTGGAATACGCATGGCGGTCGGCGCCAGGGCGCGGGACATCCTGCGGCAGTTCCTGATTGAGGCGGTCGTGCTTTGTCTGGCAGGAGGCATCGTCGGGATTTTGCTGGGCCGCGGGGTATCGGTCGCTGTGACAAGGTTTCTCCACTGGCCGACATTGCCGTCGCTGCCCGCGGTCATTGCCGCCGTTGCCGTGTCGGTGACCGTCGGAATCGTGTTTGGCTACTATCCGGCTTGGAAGGCTTCGCGGCTCGACCCGATCGACGCGCTGCGCTACGAGTGAGGCGGATCGATTTCCGAACCTATTCACGTGAATCCCAAGACAGAAGCACTGGCAACGATGAGTTCTGGGACCGCTAGATTCTGCGACTACGGGAAGAACCTTTCGAATCGGATTTGACAGGGCACCAGAACGACATCGTTCGGCGGTCGCTTCGGCTCGGTCGGACTCGGCTCACGGCGTCTTGAGCAATTCTTCCAGCTCTTCGCGGGGGCCGTCGTGGTGTTGGGCGATGGCGAGCTTGAGGGCGTGTTCGAGGATCGGTTTGGCTTCGGGCGAACGACCGAGGGCAATCAGAGATTTGCCGAGTTGGATGTGGACGACCATCCAATCCGGTTTCTTGTCGCACAGCGCGCGGAGATGTTCGATGGCGTTGGCGAACTCGTTGGCGTCGCAGTAAGCCTGCGCGAGATTGAATCGGGACAGATCGTTGTCGGGGAACCGTTGCCAGAGTTCACGGGCTTTGGCGATTCGGTCGTTGCTCATCGTGGGTCTTCTAGCTAGGCTGGCGCGCCGTGGAAAGCAAATTCTACCAAGCCGGCAAGCATCGCGCGGAGAAGGTGCAGGAGTTGTTCGCCGCGATCGCGCGCCGGTACGACCTGCTCAACGACATTATGAGCGCGGGGCTGCATCGGCGGTGGAAACGGCGGTTGGTGGAGTTGGCGCTGGGGGAAGGGGAGGCGGGAAGCCGGAAGCGGGTGCTCGATCTGTGCTGTGGGACGGGGGACATCGCGTTGGCGTTCGCGCGCGCGGGGGCGGACGTGACGGGGGCGGACTTTACGGAGGAGATGTTGCGGGTGGCGGAGGCGCGTTGTGGCGCGGGCGGGACGACCGCGGAAGGAACGAAGGATTTGAATTCGCAGGCGGGACGCCCGCGTAACGTATCTTGGGTGCGGGCCGACGCGTTGCGGCTGCCGTTTCCCGACAACTCGTTCGACGTGGTGAGC
The DNA here is from genome assembly GCA_003164675.1 of Verrucomicrobiota bacterium. Classification (GTDB taxonomy): domain Bacteria; phylum Verrucomicrobiota; class Verrucomicrobiia; order Palsa-1439; family Palsa-1439; genus Palsa-1439. Next base: position 18,687 of record PLTX01000017.1, read on the forward strand.
GTGGGATATGGTTTGCGAAACCTGGCGGATATCGAGCGAGGGCTACGCGAGATCCTACGCGTGCTCAAGCCGGGCGAGAGATTCCTGTCGCTCGATTTTGGGAAGCCGGAGTCGACGGCCTTTCGCGCGCCGTACTTTGGTTATTTGCGGGTCGTGTTGCCAATCCTCGGGCGCGTCTTCTGCGGCGATCCCGACACGCACGGGTATATTCTCGCTTCGTTGCGAGATTACCCGGCGCAGAAGGGGATCGAAGAATTGATGATCTCGTGTGGCTACCGCGATTGCGGCTTTGAGGAGTTTTGTCTGGGGTCGATGGCCATCAACTACGGCGTGAAGCCGAAGTAAGTTCCAGGGGATTACGCTAGGCCAACGCGGAACAGGGTCTTTTGTTTGTACGTTTGGCCGGGGCGGAGGATGACCGACGGGAAGGCCGGTTGGTTGACGGAATCGGGGAGATGTTGGGTCTCGAGGCAGAACCCGCTGTGTTTGGGGTAGGCGCGACCGCGTTTGCCGGCGATGGTGCCGTCGAGGAAGTTTCCCGTATAGAATTGGACGCCCGGCTCGGTCGTGTGCACCTCGAGAACGCGACCCGATTGCGGATCGCGTATGCGGGCGGCGAGTTTGATTTCATCGCCGCTTCCGTCCAGCACAAACGTGTGATCGTAGCCGACGGGGTCGCCTTTGACCTGATCGATGCGTTGGCCGATCGGGGTGGGCCTTGTAAAATCCATGGGTGTGCCCGCGACGGGTTTGATTTCGCCGGTGGGAATCAGCGTGTCGTTCACCGGGACGAACCGCGTGGAGGGAATCAACAACTCGTGGCCGAGGATGGTTCCCGAGCCGGCGAGGTTGAAGTAGGTGTGATTGGTCAGGTTGACCGGCGTGGGTTTGTCGGTGGTGGCGGTGTAGTCGACGACGAGTTCGTTGTCATCCGTGAGCGTGTAGACAACGGCGACGTTGAGGTTGCCGGGGTAACCTTCCTCGCCATCGGGACTCTGGCGAGTGAATTTGACGGACGGGTTTTTGCCGGCAGCCGCTTCGGCCTGCCAGTAGGCCTTGTCGAAACCTTTGCGACCACCATGCAAATGATGGGTGCCGTTGTTGGTGGCGAGGTGGTATTCCTTGCCGTCCAGATGGAAGCGCCCGTGGGCGATGCGATTGGCGCAGCGTCCGACGATGCAACCGAAATACGGACTATTGCACTGGACGTAACCTTCGAGAGTGTCGAAGCCGAGGGTGATGTCGCCGAGGCAGTCGTGTCGGTCGGGAGCTTCGAACGTGACGAGGGCCGCGCCGTAATTCATCACGGAAGCGGTCACGCCGTGTTGGTTGCCCAGGGAGAACAAGGTGACGACGGAATGATCGGGGAGTGTCCCGAATGACTTTGTATGAAGGCTCATCATCCTTTCCAGATGGTCACGCCATCGACGAGGTTACACACGTGGACGGCATATTTGTCGGCGAGATGAGGACAGTGGCGCGGATACTGCGCGTCCACGGCGGCCTTGAGGGCATCGACGCTCTCAGCGCGCACGAGGGCACCTGCCGCACCCTTGTCGCCGCCGCCGAGCATGCGTTCGCCGAGCACGCCGGGGACGGAGCGGGCGATCTCGCACATCGTTTCCAGTTCCGGCCCCGAGATTTGGTAATCGTCCCGCAACCCGATGCCATCCTCGCGGAAGATCGCGCCGACGGTCTCGACGTCGCCGGAATTCCACGCGTCGAGCATCCTGTCGAAGCGCTGCTGCGCGTGGAAGATGTATTTCAGACGAGCGCAGAGACGGGGATGCGACGCGCCGTATCGGGCAATCACGCGGTCGTACAGGTGCTGGTCCCGAATATCGGCAAGATGGGTGAAGCCGAATTGCTTGCCGGCCAAGGTGACGAGTTCCTCGCATTCCGCGCGGCGAACTTTGTACGTAGATCTTTCCAGGCCGGGCCGCACGGTGCCGGTATCGAGGCTGACGAAGCGGAAGTCGATGGTGTGACGACCGAGGGGCGCGTGATGGATAACACCGTCTTTCGGATCGTAAAGAGTGCCCATGCCGGCACGGGCGAAATAGATCATGAGCGGGTCGAGTTTCCCGCAGGGCGAGCCGATGTAGTCGTTTTCGACGGCTTGAGCCATGCCGACGATCTTCATGCCGTCGGAGAGGGTGATGGCATTTACGTCCAAGAACGTGAGCAACAGGTTGATGTCGAGGGATGCCGAGCGGGACATGCCGCCGCCGGGGATGTTGCCATAGAGGACGGCGTCGAAGCCGCGGGTCAAAGTGAATCCTTCCCGGCGCAGGATGAAGTCAACGCCGTAAGGGAAGCGGGCCCAGGTGTCGGTAATGGCCCTGGATTTTGCGGGAGGGACGTGGCCGAGCTGGAAATCGACGATGCCATCGTGCGGAAAGTTCGCGCTAAACAAGCGCACACGGTTGGTGTCGTTTGGTTTGTAGGCGAGCCAGAGGAAACGGTCGGTGCCGACGCCAAAGAGCGCGGTGCCGTTGTAGTCGCCATGCTCGATACCGAGACAGAAGCGCGAAGACGTCCGCCGAACCGTCCCGCCCCGAACGTCAAGCCCGGTGTCCGCGGCGGCGCGAGCGAGAATTTCTCGCGCGTGAAGATTGGAGTCGGGGCCGTTCATTATTGAATTGAGCCTAGTGGACGTGCAGGCTAGCTGCTCTTGCATTCCCCACTTCAAGGCGTATGTTGCAGCGGAGAGTCGAGACGCTTTCTCGCTGGGCAAGGCGACAAGCCGCATTAGGAGCGGCTCGGGGAGTTCAAAGTTGCGAGTAGGCCTCGGCTCTCCGCTTCTATTTTGGCTGACTTGTTGGGCTTACTAAAACGTTCCTTTGGCTCTTAGGAACGCGCATAGAATCAGCACGGCGAAAACCGCAACAAACGCTAAGAGTAGAAGACGCTTCTTCTGTTGCGCCTCCATGTTTGTCCTCCTCAGGGGAGAGTATGCCGCTCGTAATCGCTGCAGTCAAGCCGTGGCTTGAACACGGTGCCGCGTCACGGCTCGCGGCGTTTGCGCGATTTCACGCCGAGGTTGGAGGACATGAATTCCTGACGAAAGAGTTCGCGGTGGGTGCGTTTGGAAGCGCGTCGGACAAGGAGCATGTCCCCGAGGGCGATGAGGATGGCGGCGAAGGTGAGCAGTGTGCACCAGGTCCAGTAGAGGAGGAACTGCGGGCCTTGGAGCTGTTGGGCGAAGATGGTCGAGCCGAGAACAACCATGAGCGCGCACACGGTGAGCAGGATTGCGCCGACGATGCGGAGCGCGATTTGCCAGCGGGAGAGGGGCAGCTTGTCGCGATTGGCGTTCATGTTTTGGGAGCGGGACGACAAAGTGGTGACGAGTTGCCGCACTCCACGAACGCTTATACGATGACCTGCTCGGTCTGGGAATCGAAGAAATGGCTCTTGCGCATGTCGAACGCCATGTCGAGTTTCTGGCCGACGTCGGCTTTCTGGTGCGGGTTGACGCGCGCGACGAAGCTGTGTCGGCCGGTGTTGAGGTAGAGGTAAATCTCCGCGCCCATCGGCTCGACGACTTCGACGGTGGCTGCGGCGGTCTGGTCGGGTTCGGCGAACGCCGCATGCTGCTTGTCGTTGATGTCTTCAGGGCGTGAGCCGAACACGACGGGCTTGCCGACGTAACCCGCCAGCTTCTTCGCCATGTCGTCGTTAACCCGTATGGCAAAACCCTTGCCATCACCGGGCGCTTGCTCGACGAACCAGAGTCCGCCCTGCCGTTGTTCGATGGCGCCCTTGAAGAAATTCATCGGCGGCGACCCGATAAAACCCGCCACAAACATGTTCCGGGGGTTGTCGTAGAGGCCAAGCGGCTCGGCGACCTGCTGGATGACGCCGTCTTTCATCACCACGATGCGGTCGCCCATGGTCATGGCTTCGACCTGGTCGTGGGTGACGTAGATCATGGTGGACTTGAGGCGGTCGTGGAGCTTGGAAATCTCGGCGCGCATCTGGACGCGCATTTTGGCGTCGAGGTTCGAGAGCGGTTCGTCGAAGAGGAAGGCTTTCGGTTTGCGAACGATGGCGCGGCCGACGGCGACGCGCTGGCGTTGACCGCCCGAGAGCGCCTTGGGTTTGCGCTGGAGCTGTTCGTCGGTGATGCCGAGGATTTGGGCGGCTTTGCGGACGCGCTGGTCGATCTCGTTTTTCGGGTATTTGCGCAGCATCAGGCCAAACGCCATGTTTTTGTAGACGGTCATGTGCGGATAGAGCGCGTAATTCTGGAAGACCATGGCGATGTCGCGGTCTTTGGGCGGAACGTCGTTGACGCGCTTGCCGTCGATGAAGATGTTGCCGCTGGAGATTTCCTCGAGGCCCGCGACCATGCGCAGCGTGGTAGATTTGCCGCAGCCGGATGGGCCGACGAGAACGACGAATTCCTGGTCGCCGATTTCCAGGGTGGCGTCATCAACCGCTTTGACACCACCCGCGTAGACCTTGGACACGTTTTCGAGGAGAACCTTGGCCATTGTGGGTCGCTTTCGATTCGGATTCGAACTGAAGGTCGGTGGGGCAGTTTATAGCAAAGCCCGCGCAGTGGTGTCAAACCAACATTCCGCGCGGATTCCTTCAGCACGAAGGGATCGAAGCGCGACGGCAGAGTGGTGCGGCTACGCGGGATGCTGTCGGTGGAATGGACGCCCGCAACCCTCGTGAACATTCCCGTTCACCATGGCGAGGGCGGGTGCTATACTCGCGGTTGGGGATGAACGAACGACTCGAAATCTGGCCGGTGTACAAGCGGCTGTTGGGGTACGTGAAACCGTACCACACGCGGCTGGCACTGGGCATTGTCCTGGCGGTGGCGTACAGCGGGGCCAACGCGGCGACGTTGGGCGTGGTGAAGAAAGTGTGGTCGGGAATCTTCGAGCACGGAAGCCAGGATCTCGGGTTGTGGATGGCGCTGGCGTACGCGGGATTGTTGCCACTGGTGATGATCGTGCGCGGCGTGTGCGATTTCGGGACGACGTACCTGATGAACTGGGTGGGCGGCCGGGTGGTGAACGATCTGCGCGGATTGTTCTTCGAGCATTTGCAGACGTTGTCGCTGGATTATTTTACGGAAACGAAGACGGGCGAGTTGATTTCCCGGGCGACGAACGACGTGGGGGCGCTGCAGAACTCGATCACGGTGGTGGTGGGAGACCTGGTGAAGCAGCCGTGCACGCTGGTGGGCGTGGTGGCGGGCATGTTGTGGTTGGATTGGAAGTTGACGCTGTTCACGCTGGTGTTGTTCCCACTGTGCCTGGTGCCGATCACGGTGTATGGGCGGAGGATTCGGCGGGCGGCGCGTCCGATGCAGGAACACCAGGCGTCGCTGGTATCGGTGATGCACGAGGCGCTGATGGGGATGCGGGTGATGAAGGCGTTCGGGATGGAGGAGCGCGAGGCGGCGGACTTTCGCGAGTTGTGTCGGAAATTCTTCAGCCAACGGATGCGGATCGTGCGGGCCAAGGCGATTTCCACGCCATTGATCGAGATGATCTCGGGTGTGGCGGCGGCGTTTATCTTTCTGTACGCATATCGGACGGGGATGCCGGCGAGCACGCTGGTGAGCATGGCGGGGGGCATGTTTCTGATGTACGAGCCGGTGAAGAAGCTCAGCGCGGTACGGATGCAGTTGCAGGAGAGCGTGAGCGCGGCGCAACGGGTGTTCCAGGTGCTGGACACGAAGCCGACGGTGGTCGAATTCCCGCATGCTTGCGAGCTGAAACCATTGCGGCAGTCGATCCGGTTCGAGAACGTGGGATTTTCCTACGGCGAGAACGGGGCCGCACTGGAGTCGGTGAATGTGGAGGTGCTGGCGGGGACGGTGGTGGCCGTGGTGGGCGCGAGCGGCGCGGGCAAGACCACGTTGTTCAATTTGGTCCCGCGGTTCTACGATCCGACGAAGGGCGCGATCAAGATCGACGGAGTGGATATTCGGGAGGGGACATTCAAATCGTTGCGGGACCAGATCGGGCTGGTGACGCAGGAGACATTTTTGTTCAACGACACGGTGGGGATCAATATTGCGTATGGAAAACCCGGCGCGTCGCAAGAGGAGATCATCAGCGCGGCCAAGCGGGCCCACGCGCACGAGTTCATCATGCAGACGCCGCACGGGTACGACACGGTGATTGGCGAAGCGGGGATGAGATTGTCGGGCGGGCAGCGTCAGCGGCTGGCGATTGCGCGGGCGGTGTTGAAGGATCCGCCGATTTTGCTGTTGGATGAAGCGACGAGCGCGTTGGACACCGAGAGCGAGCGGGTGGTGCAGGCGGCGCTGGATGAATTGATGTGGGGCAGCCGGGAGCGGAAGTCGCACACGATGCTGGTGATCGCGCATCGGTTGTCGACGGTGCAACACGCGGACCGCATCATCGTGCTGGAGAAGGGGCGGGTGGTGGAAGAGGGGACGCACGACCATCTTTTGGCAAGGGGGCGGGTGTACAAACGGCTGTACGAGCTGCAGTTCAGTGCGTGACTGGCGGAGTGCCCAAGCGGTTCTACCGCGTCGGAGTCTGGCCGTTGCCGGGCGCTGTTTTCGTCCGAACTCAATGGAAGTGGGGTCACATATGAGGAGTAAAGTCAGGGCACAATGCTGCGTTTCGGTCGACCACAAGGCCGTCATTCCTGCCGTGACGTGGACCGACACCGCGGAGTTCCGCAACCACCACTACCATCAGGCCACCGACACGCCGCAGACGCTCGATTGCGATTTCCCGCAGGCTGTTACTCAGGTTCTCATCGCCACCGTGTCGATGACGGTATAGATTCGGCTAACGCGTGGATCGCTACGCCAAGACGTGTCAGGAATGCGGCACGAAAACCGGCCTGCTCGACCGCGTGCGCGTGTGTGCTAGGGAACTGGCGGCGGGACCGTATCGGCGGAAACCGAGAGGGCGTAGACCAACCTGCAATTAGCGTTTCACTTTGGCGGAACATGCTGCCTGCTTCCTTTCGGCAATCTTGATGCTATGCCGCCCTCATCATCGCTTCCAACCCCGCAATCGCCCCCGCGGCTTCCCGTTTGTAAGCTCCTCGGGGACAGAGGATTAATGGCCTTTTCAAGAGCGACAGGATACGGCACGAACGCTTTAGCATCTTCATCGCATCAAAGGTCTGTTGCCCGGGCAGACGGCAACACCCAAACTGCTGCATTGCAATGGCTCAGGGTTGGGGGTTATGGGCAGCTGATGGCGGCAGGGCTGTGGCAGGCTACCTGCTGCTCATGGGAGGCATGAGTGGCAGTGGAAGGTCACATCAGCATTCCATCCTCGCTGTTGACAATGAGGCGGGTTTCCTGGGGTTCTTTCCGCGACTAGAGCGGCAGATTGCCAGTATTCCCCGAATGGCGAAAGAGCATCTATGTCGATAGTTGATAAAGCCAAGGACATTTACGAGTTGGTCAAGAAGGACGCAACGATTGAACTTCAAGAGAGGCTGATGGAATTCCGTGAGGAAGCGGTATCCTTACAGGAGGAGAATCTCAAGCTCAGGGAGCGCATTCAAGAACTGGAAGAGCAAGCGAGCGGGCGTGATGAGATTCTTTTTGATGGAGAGGTGTATTGGCGGAAAAGGAGTGACGGCAATGGCGATGGCAATAAGGAGGGGCCGTTTTGCCAGAAGTGTTATGATACAGAGGGCAAACTTGTGCGGCTCCAAGATGCAAAAAGACTCGTGGCGAGCCGAGACTGGCTTTGTGTTGTGTGCAAAACGGCCTACGGGCAGTTTCACTGAACAAGGCAAGTCTCCCGGGCGCGTTTGAATGGCTGAATGCGCAAAAGTGGCCTCTCCACTCACGTCAATAGGGCAAAACAAGCTCACCGTTGATACATTTGGCTTGATGGGGCCGGTGGATCTGCACGAGGTTCAGCAGCATGGCGCGACCGTTACGGGTGGATATGCGCGATGGATGGTATCATGCAACGGTCCGGGGAAATGAGCAGATGATCAGGATGAGGGGATCGTCCCCCCCTAGTAATTATAATCGCACGACAGCGTTCCGGGTGTACTGACCTCCAACATGTACCGCACCTTCGCGACCTTCTTCTTGGCCCGATACGTCCCCTTCACGTTATGCCAGTTTCCCCAAAAGCTCACGTTCTCCGCCGTCGGATCCGAAGACGCGCTCTCCAACCCTTGCGGCCTGATTTGCCCCGACGACGGGTTCGTGAATTTCACCGCCAACGTCGGCACGTTGCTGGACGACGACCCGCCGTTCATCAACCAGATCGTCGCGCCGCCGAGCTTTGGCGGTTTGTTGGTGATCACCAGGCCGTCCTCGTCCGCCAGTGCGTAACAAAACGATTTCCGCGTCGTCCGGCAAAAGTCCAGCACGCATATGTGGCTCGTCACCTTCACGAACCGCGCCCGATCATTCTCGTTCACCTCCGGCGAAAGATAGTTCGACGCCATCCGCGCCACCTCAAAATTCTCCTGGTTCGTGTGGATGAGCTCATCGACGCAGAAATTCGTCGTCGCCGTCAACGTGTACTTCAGTTCCGCCTGCATCAACTGCGGCTTCGGCACAAACACCATCATCTGAAAATCCTTCGCCGCCATCGACACTCCATTGAAAATCTTCCCTTTCATCAGCACCGTCGGCGCCTTCCCGCCCTTCAACCGAATATCCAGATTGCTGATCACCATCGTCGGCACGTACCCCGCATTGCAGTCCCAATAGCCTGTCAGGAAAAACGACCCGCCAAATGGCCCGTACGGCACCGCCATCTGGATCTCCCCGCTTCCCTTGACCACGCCCACCGGCACCACGTTTGTCCCGTCAATATTGTACGAAAACGCCAGCTCGGTGAACGCACCCACCGCATAACCGTTCGTCGACACGGTGATACTGCTCGCGTTCGTCGCCAAATCATCCGTGCCATCGACGACCCAGAATTTCTCGTTCACCACGTTCGTATCGGCAAATGCTGCACAAGCCGCCATCGCGCCGATTCCCACCAGCGCAATCACGCCCACACGACAGGAACTTCGGAAGCTTGGATTCATCATTGGCCCGGGCACATTAGTCGCGACCACTGGGCCTGTCAAAGCTTATCGGCACGTTTCGCGCCAACCCGCGTTCGGTTCCGTCACTTCGCAGTTGAACGGGCGATGACCGCCGCGCAAACGACAAAACCAATTGCGGGCGCGAAACTATTTTTGTGAGGATCCCGTAGAGTGTCGACGGGGACTGCTAAAGACGAGAGTACCCAGTTCAGCAAAATCAGCGTGACGGGCGCTGGATCGTTCTAACGAACGTATCGGTGACGCAAACGGTTCTGTTCACCGCCAGATGAACACGCTGAACACGCTCGCGTAGTCGTCGGTCCACAGGCGCGCTTGCAGATGGGGCGGCGGACGTTGCCAGCGTGGATCGCAGGTCAACCCCGCCAGCAAAACGCACCCGATTGTCCACCACTGGCTCTGTTGGCTCAATCGCAGGTGCGGTTCGATCAACGCGGGATAAACCGCCAGCGCGAGCAGGCTGCCGCAGTTACTCGCCGCATACAGAAAGTACGGGTCGGCTGCGTCGCGATGTCCACTCGCGGAAAACCAGCGTTGCAACAGCGGGCTGGTGGCCGACACGACAAAGAACGGCACGCCGACCGTCATCGCCAGCACCGCCAGCAACCACGGAATCGGATTGTGCGTCGTGGGCGGCGCCCAACCGTGCGGGATCACCACCGGCATGACCAAGAACGCGAGCAGGAGCAGCACGGCGTGCAGCCCGGCCTGACGGCGCACGCCCAGCCATCGGGTCGTGAAATGCGCGTAGGCGTATCCGGCCAGCAGCACAGCCTGATAGAACACCATCGCCGTGTTCCACACCGCGGGCGAACCGCCCAGCAACGGCAACACCATCCGCCCGACCATCGGCTGCACCACAAATAGCAGCGCGGCACCGGTGAATATGGTTATGCCATAAACGATCAACATCGATCTGTCCCCCCCCAAACAACCATTAAACAGCAGACTTTATGCCCAAACTGCGGCTCTGAATCTGGTCAATGGCCCATGCGGCGTGCTCGCGCACCAGCGGTTCGGGGTCGGCCAACGCCCGCTCCAGCGCGGGCAGGGCGGAGGCGTCGCCGGTGTTGCCGAGCACGACGCAGACGTTGCGGAGGAAACCGTGACGCTTGATGCGGAAGATCGGCGTGTCACGGAAGAAATCGCGAAATCGTTGTTCGTCCCACGAGAGAAATTCAGTCAATGGCGGCATCTCGCGCCGCTGAAACTCGCGCGCGGGCGAGAGTTTTGCGAACCGGTTCCACGGGCACACTTCGAGGCAATCGTCGCAGCCGAACACGTGGTCGCCGATGAGCGACCGCAACTCGACGGGAATCGCGCCCTTCAACTCGATCGTCAGATAACTGATGCACAGGCGCGCGTCTAGTTGGTGCGGCGCGACGATGGCGCGCGTGGGACACACGTCGGCGCAACGCTGGCACGCGCCGCAGTATTCGCGCGCGGGCTCATCCGGCGGCAATTCGAGATTCGTCAACACCTCGCCCACGAAAATCCAATTGCCAAGCTGCCGGCTGATGAGGTTCGTGTGTTTGCCGACGAATCCGATGCCCGCGCGTTGCGCCAGGCCTCGTTCGAGAATCGGGCCAGTGTCCACATACCAGAGCGAACGCGTTTCCGGTCCGCCACATTCATCGATGGCCGACGCGAGTTGCCTCAGTTTTTCGGACAGCACGTCGTGGTAGTCGCGCGCGCCCCACGCGTAACGCGCGATCCCCCCCTCTTCCCTCTTTGTGGGAAGAAGGGAACTCCCAGGATCCTCTGTGTTGTAGTTCAGCCCGACAACCACCACCGACCGCACATCCGCCAGAATTTTGGATGGATCGACGCGCTTCTCCGCGTTCTTCGCCATGTAACCCATCTCGCCGTGGAAACCCGATGCGAGCCACTGCTGGAATTCGTGTGTGTGTTGCGGCGACTGAGCGCCCGTGATACCGACGAGATCAAAACCGACCGCGCGGGCTTTCTCTTTGATTTGTAGAGCGAGCGTCCCGCTACAATGCCGCTTGCTGCTTGTAGATGCGGACGATTTCATCGGCCTGCTGCCCCACGGTCATCGCCGAGGTGTCGATTCGCAACGGAATCGCTTTGTAGAGGAGTTCGCGTTCGTGCAAGAGCGTCTCGACCCGTTTACGACGGTCCGCATCGGTTCCCAGCAAGCCCAGCAAGGGGCGATGCTTCGCATCCTTGGTTCGCTCGTACGCGACGTCGGCATCCACCCAACAGCAAATGACGACGCTCGTGCGGCCAAAATCTCGAAGATTGTTCGGATCAAGCACGATGCCGCCGCCCGTGGCGATGACCCGATCTTCTCCGGAAGCCAGTTCGCGAACCAACGCTCGTTCCTGCTGACGGAAGAACGCCTCACCCATCATTTCGAATATCCGCGAAATCGTTTGTCCATGGCGCTCCTCGATGACCTCGTCCATGTCCACAAACTTCATGCCGAGACGCTGCGCAACGGGTTTGCCCGCGGCCGTCTTGCCACTTCCCATGAATCCGACCAGCACCAGGTTCTTCATCGTGATGGATTGTAACAACAGATTCCGCTTCCGGCGAGCAAGGGATTGCGCTATAAGAAGGGCGTGAAGAAGCCCGGCTGGAAGGATCGTCTGATCCGCGGTGATTGCCGTGAAGTGCTGCGTGCGATGCCCGAGGAATCCGTGCACCTCGCAATTACGTCACCCCCCTACAACGTCGGCTTGGACTACGACGGTCACAACGACCGGATGTCGTACGATGAGTATCTGGCCTGGTTGCTGCCCGTATGGCGCAATCTCCATCGCGTGCTCGTGAACGGGGGGCGCCTTGCAGTGAACATTGCCCCGACGAGCATCAAGGATTTTCGTCCCGTTCACTACGACATAGCGGCACAGCTGCGCTCGCTCGGGTTCATTATGCGCACGGAGATCATCTGGTACAAACAGACCATGCGCCGCCGCACCGCATGGGGTTCGTGGAAAAGCCCGCGCAATCCGCATATCATTCCCAGTTGGGAATACGTGCTCGTCTTTTCCAAAGGCTCGTGGACGCTCGAAGGCGACAAGAAGCTCGCCGATATCGATGGCGAGGAGTTTATCAAGTTTTCGGACGGGTTTTGGCCGATTGGGCCGGAAACGAAAGGCCGTCAGCCGTTTTTGAAAAGCTTGTATCCGACACGCCGTGGAAGGAAGGCGGCCCAAGCGAAACGCGACGGTCATCCGGCCCCATTTCCCGAAGAGTTAATCTACCGCCTGATCAAGTTCTACAGCTACCGCGGTAACGTCGTTCTGGATCCGTTTGGCGGGACGGGAACCGTGGCCGTCGTGGCGAAGAAGACGGGACGGCATTTCATCCACATCGACGTTTCGAGGAAGTACTGCCAGATTGCGGCGCAACGTTTGGCGCAATAGCCCGCCTGACCTATCATCGGCCGTACAACTGCCGCATCAATTCGCGCGCGGATACCTGACCGGGCGCGACGGGCGTATCCAGGTAGCCGTACGTGAGACACGAACCGAGCTTCGGGAAATCGATGCGCGTCTGCGGACCGAGCGGTCCCATTCCAAGCACGCATAGCGGCGTGGGACGTTTCTCCGCGAGCAGCGCCCGCAACGTGGCAAGGTCTTCCTCGGTCTTGACCATCGTGGCGACCTTGGCCACGGTGCCGTAGCGGGCGGCCTTGTCGACGATCACCCGGAGCTCCTCCAGCGGCGGCGTCCGCCTGAAATCGTGGTGCGACACGATAAGCGCGCGCTTGTGCTCGCGAGCCAGAGCCGATACCTGCTCGATGATCGGGCTGCGCAATTCGATGTCTGCCGCCGCGAGATGGCGCAACGCCTCCTCGAACAGCGGCAGGCGCAATTCATCCGGTTGCTTCCATTTCCCGCCCTCGACCGCGAGACGAACCGTGACCACCACCGGCAGGCCGCGCGCTTCGATGGCTTGCGCGTGCTTGAGCCAGACCGGTTCCGCGCGGGGCGAGTGCGGCGCGTACGGCCCGATCAGGTCGACGCGCACTTCCACAATATCGCAATCGCGCTCGGCGCGGGCCGCCAACAGGGCCAGCGTGCCCTGTTGCGAAACGCTGCCGACAACGCGCGGCGTGTCCCCAAGCGTATAGTTGCCCAGCCCTTTCTGCGACTCCGTCACGCCCGATAGGGTACCCTGCCGCGGGGCGGAGGGAAAGCGATTCCTCGCTCGTGCGAAAGTTTTTCATTGGCGGTTGGGGGCAAACGTTCTACAATTAGTTGTGAGTGTCCGACAAGCCAGCGCATCCATGAATAATATCTTGAATCAATTGATCCAGTTGCAGGAACTCAACTTCGCGAAGGAAGAACAAAAGGCTTCCAATTCCAAAATGCCGCTTGAGCAGTTGGAAAAATCCATTGTTAAAATCCGCGCGCAGTTGCCACCCGAAGTGGCCGACCGCTACGACCGTCTCCAGAAACACTATCCGCTGGCCGTGGTCCCGCTTGCGAACGGAAGCTGTTCGCGGTGCGGCCTGGCCGTGCCCATCGCGGTGGTAAACGCCGCCAAGGCCGGCGACCAATTGCAGTATTGCCCGCATTGTGGCCGGTTCCTCTTTTACCCGGACACGGTGGCTCGCCAGCCGAAGAAGAAACTTGACAGCAAACGGCCGGTGGAGGTTGGCATTGCGCGTTTCTCCGCACCCGGCCTGATGGCGCCCAAGCTGGCCGCGACCACGCACGAAGAGGTCATCGGCGAGTTGGCGAAGTTGCTGGGCGACGGCGGGTTTGTGGAAGACCCCGCGACCGTGACCGAGTTGGCGCTACGCCGCGAAGCGATTGTCAGCACCGCGGTGGAACACGGCCTGGCCTTCCCCCACGTCCGCGATGTGGAAGGCGGCGGCCTGACCTTCGCCGTCGGCATGAAAGAAAAGGGCATCAAATTCGGCGCGCACGAAGATCATCTGAGCAAGATATTCTTCTTTATCGTGATCCCCACACCCGCCACCGCATTTTATCTGCGATTGCTGGCCGGCCTGGTCCGCACATTCGAGTCGACGGAGGCCCGCAAGGAATTACTCGACTGCGATACACCGGAACAAATGTGGAAGACGCTCGTCAAGCTCACGAAAACCACCGTGCCGTAGAGAGGTCGGTTGAACAGTTCTCCGCTGTGGGCTGATTTTCAGGCCTACACCACAGAGGATCGTCCTGCTGGGTTCTTCCCTGGAAGAACTCTCTGTCCAGGGCGCGATGGTACCGTTACGCGTCCGCGCCGCTTCGCATTGCCCCATCCTCAATCCCGTAGTAGCCGATCATCTGCACGCCACACCAGGCTCCATCATGATCTTGAATATGACAAAACTGTAATCAGGCTGTGCTGGTTAGCGGAACGGCTTGGGTGTATGTTGTGGCCGTAACATCATGAAAACGCTTGTCGTTGAGGATGATCGCAAGATCGCATCCTTCATCCAGAGGGGACTGAAAGAACAAGGCTTTGTCGTCGAAGTGTGCGCGGACGGTAATGAAGGCTACACGCGCGCGATGTCGCAAATCTATGATGTGATTATCCTCGACATCATGCTCCCTGGCCGTGATGGCCTGAGTATCTTGCGCGCGTTGCGGGAGAAGAAACGCGTCGTTCCGGTCATCTTGTTGACGGCCCGTTCGGGACTGAATGAGCGCGTTGAGGGATTGAACCTCGGGGCCGACGACTATCTCCCGAAGCCGTTCTATGTGGAAGAATTGATTGCTCGCATTCAGGCGGTGGTTCGTCGCGCGTCGGGTGAGCAATTGACGCAGTTGACAGCCGACGGATTGGTGGTAAATCTCATCACGCGTGATGTCCTGCGAGGCGACGAACGGATCGACCTCACCGCCCGAGAATTCAATCTGCTGGAGCTATTGATGCGTTCCCAGGGGCGTGTGTTCACGCGCACCCAGATCCTCGAACATGTGTGGGGTTATGATTTCGACCCACAAACCAACGTGGTGGATGTATACATCCGGCGATTACGCGCGAAGATTGACGTATCGTCGGAACCGTCACGGATCGAAACCGTGCGCAGTGTGGGCTACCGCTTTCGCCGTCCGGAGCAAGGCGAATGAGGCTTCGTCTCAAAATCGCGCTGTTATCGCTCGTGATCTCGGGGTTGATTCTGGTCGGCTTTGGGATCTGTTTTCTCGGAGTCATCTCCCGGGTGCAGATGGACCGCATTGATCGCGAGATTTCCGCCCTGTGCAACCCATCACTGCAGCGGCGGTTGCCGCGTATGTTCTGGGAGGACTTTGGCAAGTCGCTGCAGATTGTGCATGGCGAGGACCAGTCGAACCAGCTGGTCGCGTGTGTGTGGGATTCCGAGAACCGCGTCCTCTACAAGTCGTCCCAGTGCCCACCCGAGATCGCCAACATGCGGCTTCCGATCCTCGAGTTTGCAGAATCACAACCGCCGGAATCCGCACGCCAAGGCGATGACGGACCGCGGTTCCCCGACTCAGAAGGCCCTTCCAGCAACGGTCCCCCGCGAGATATATGGCCAGGCGGTCCGTGGATGTTACCACCGCCTGCACCGGGCCAGTCAAGATTGTCGAATGCGCCGGCAATGATGCCGTGGTTGCCCGACGGGCCAAGAGGGATGCCCGGACTACGGGCGGCTCGCGTCAAGAAACCTGTTTTCCAAACTGTCAATACTTCCGGCGGCGATTGGCGGGTCGGGATTCTGGGCAATGATTCGGTGACCATTGTGATCGGCGCGAACCTGGCAGAATACCACCGCGAAGCCGCGCGGATCCGTAACGCGTTTCTGCTTGTCGTGCCGCTCGGCTTGCTTGTGCTGGCTGGCGGCGGTTGGCTGCTGGCGGCGCGCGCGCTGAGGCCAATCGCGCTCATTACACGCACAGCGGCAGGGATTACGGCGCGTGGTCTCGACAAACGTGTTCCGGTCACCTCGGTTGATCCTGATCTGGCCCGGCTCTCGGAAGTGATCAATGGAATGCTGGATCGGCTGGAGAGGAGCTTTCATCAAGCTGTGCGATTCAGCGCCGACGCCGCCCATGAATTGCAGACGCCACTGACCGTGTTGCAGGGGGAACTGGAGGAAGCTGTCCAGTGCGCCGCGCCGGGTTCTGACGAGCAACAGCGGTACAGCGGCCTGCTCGAGGAAGCGCAACGGCTCAAGGCCATCGTCCAAAAACTGTTGTTGCTCGCGCGCGCCGATGCCGGCCAATTGAGCCTGCAACGGGAGACGGTGGACCTGACCGCCCTCGTGGAGTCGGCCTTGGAGGATGTGAAAGCGATTGCGCCACAATTGTTGGTCGAACAAGAGATCGCCGGTGGCGTCCGCGTCAAGGCCGACGCCGACCTGTTGGCCCAGGTGATTCGCAACATGACGAGCAATGCCGTGAAATACAATATTGAGCACGGTTGGGTGGTTTTTGAACTGCGTACCAGCGATCGCGTCGCGCGGTTTACATTGAGCAATACCGGCATGCCGATTCCACCCGAAGATCAAGAGCGGATTTTTGACCGGTTCTACCGCGTGGACAAATCCCGGAGCCGGCGGATTGGCGGCGTCGGATTGGGTTTGAGCATCGCGCGTGAGATCGCGCGGGCGCATCATGGCGACCTGGTGTTCGCCCCCTCCCGCGAGGAATGGATCTCGTTCACATTGACGATCCCCCTAGAGAACGAAACCGGTCCTTCCTGAGCGCGGCCATCCGCGGCATGGGTTGGCTTCGGGATCCCCACCGGTGAATCGGCCTTGACCATTTCATAAACAGGCTAGACAGCGGCTCACACGTGATTGCCGCACTTCGCTTTGTCTCTCTCCGTCGCCGGCTGAGATCTCAAGATCATCGCTCGCGCTCTTGCATTACAAATCTGTAATTCCGTCCAGCATCTGTTGTTCATGACAGTCGGGTAGGAAAGCCACGCTCGAGTGGTGTTGGTGGGCACAAGCAGGAGAATAACAAGTGAATGGAGAAGCGTCATGATGCAACAGCACGTCAGACCAACGACACGAGTTCATGGGTGTGATCTGGTGCGGACCATCCTCGGCGTCGCCGTAGTGGTGATTGTTCTTGCCAGCCGAAATGATTGTGTCTGGGCGGATACGAATAACTGGACAGGCACCAGCGGGAGCTGGTTCACCTCGGCCAACTGGTCACTGGGGGCGCTACCTTCCTCCAGCGATGATGCCTTCGTTGCCAATACCAACACCGCAAACGCCATCGTCCAAGGGACAACCACGGCGACAGCCGGTAATCTTTTTATCAACAACGGGGGTGTCAAGATTGGTAACACTAGCGCAGGTGCGCTCACAGTTAATGGGGAAATATCAGTTGGCACGCTGGGCACCACCAGCACTCTCACGTTGAACATTGGCACCATTTCCGCCAACACCATCAGCATCGGTGAGAATGGCACATATTCCGACTCATCTTCCGGCACAATCATCCTCACAGGTTCCAACGCGACCATCAATGTGGTGAGTGGTGTCAAGATTGTCGTGAATAGCCAGGTCACGGGCACCAGCGGATTGATCAAAGGTAGTCTGGGCACACTGACGCTCGCGGGTAATAACACCTACAGCGGCGGCACAACAGTCAGCTTGGGCACGCTTCAGGTGGGCAATGGCGGGACCAGCGGTTCGTTGGGCAGCGGCGACGTGATCGACAACGCCGCCCTGGTATTCGACCGCAGCGATAGCATCGTGGTCAGTAACACGATCAGCGGCAGCGGCAGCCTGACCCAAGCCGGTGGCGGCACGCTGACGCTCACGGGCAACAACACCTATAGCAATGGCACGACCATCAGTTCTGGCACGCTCCAGGTGGGCAATGGCGGCACCAGCGGCTCGTTGGGCAGCGGTACCATTAGCGACAGCGCGGCCCTGGTATTCGACCGCAGCGATAGCATCGTGCTCAGTAACACAATCAGCGGCAGCGGGAGCCTGACCCAGGCCGGCGCCGGCACGCTGACACTTGTGGGAACAAACACCTATAGCGGTCCCACACTCATCACTTCAGGCACTCTGCAGGTGGGTGATGGGGGTACCCTCGGCACATTGGGCACGGGGGCTGTCAGCAACGACTCGGCGTTGGTTTTCAATCGCAGCGATAGCGTCGTGGTCAGCAACACAATCAGCGGCGGCGGCAGCCTGACCCAAGCCGGTGCCGGTACGCTCATACTTGTCGCCGACAATACTTATACCGGACTAACGGTCATCAGCTCGGGCACCTTGCAGGTGGGCGATGGCGGCACCATTGGCACACTGGGCAGCGGTGCTATCAGCAACAACTCGGTACTGGTCTTCGACCGCAGCGACAGCATTCTGGTCACCAATAAGATGAGCGGCACCGGCAGCCTGACCCAAGCCGGCACCGGCACGTTGACAGTGACCAATGTGAATACCTACAGCGGCGGCACGTGGGTTGAAAACGGCGGCACGCTTGTGGTCAGGGACGGTCATGCCCTGGGCAGTGGCGGCCTGAATCTAATCGACGGCACGTTGAAATTGAGTGAGACCACGATCTACGTGGGCGGCAGCTACACGCAGGGCGCGGACGGCACCTTGGAAATAACGATTGGCGGCACGAATACGACGAGCGGCAGCACGAATTCATACGGCCAACTCAATATCGCCGGTGCGGCAAGTCTCGGCGGCACGGTAAGCGTCGTACAAGCCAACGGCTATCTGCCGGAGCACAACGATCAGTTCGTGTTGGTCACCGCCAGCAATGGTGTGACAGGAACCTTCTCCACGCTCACCAATGACTTCACCTACAGTTCTTTGCTGAGTCCAAAGCTTGTCTATGGCACGGACGATGTAACGTTGAAGTGGGCGCAATTGTCCTTTGTGCCGTATGCGCTGACGAGGAACCAACGTGCCGTGGCGCAAAACCTGGATGCTGTCTCAAGCTCCACCATCTCATCGGCAGTGGCGTTGGTTGACTATCTGGACAATCTTTCCGATCCTTCGAATAGCTTGCCGGTCGCATTCAATGAGATTTCGCCCGAACAACTGACGGCGATGTTCACGATGGCGTTCGCGGATATGGATGCGCAAGGCAGCAAATTTCTCCAACGAGCGAGCGAACTGCGCGCCGATTACCGTGATTTGTACATTAGTGCATACAACCGTGACGTGGCCGATGGCAGCGTGACGGCTCCCCCGTCGGCCGACGCCGCTCCAAGCCAGTCCCCGACCGACATTTTGAGCCGGACTTTGGATAATCCGTGGAGCGTGTACGTCGAGGGCGGCGGCCAGTTTGCGGTTGTGCCAGGGAACACCAACGCCGCGGGCTACAATCTGTCCATCGGTGAGTTCACGGTCGGCGCTGACCGCCAGATCGGCCGTCAGTTAGTCGTGGGTGGAGCCGTCGCCTACGACAGCGGGCAGGTGGGTTTGACCGGCGATGGATGCATCGACATGGATAGCTACCTCGCTCAACTTTATGCGGCATGGTTCCGAGAGGGACTGCACGTGGAAGGAATGTTTGGCGGAGGCATCAATTCCTACCGGACACGACGGGAGGGGCTGGGAGGCGTCGCCAGCGGCAGCACCGATGGTTTCGAATACACCGGGCTCTTGGGCGGCGGCTACGACTGGCAAAGTGCCGAGTGGAGTTTCGGGCCGCAGTTGGTCGTCCAGTACATGTCCGCGAGCATCAGTGCGTTCGACGAAAAAGGATCGATGGCTCCGCTGCATATCGAATCGCAGAGTGTCGATTCGTTACACACGCAACTTGGCATGGATCTGCGCTGCCGCCACTATATAGAGCCTACATTAACCTTTGTGACGCCAGAAATCTATATTGCCTGGCAGCACGACTATTTGGACAGCAGCATCCCGATTAAATCCCGCCTTGCCAGCGGCGCCGGTGATGTATTCACCGTCCACGGGCCGGATCTGGGAAGCGATAGCATCATCATGAGCCTGGGACTCACGGTCCAATGGAAGCCGACCATCAGCACCTACCTTCATTACACGATGCAGTCGGTGATACAGTCGGGCGGCTATGAGGCGAACGCAGTGGACGCAGGCGTGCGCGTCGCCTTTTGAACAGCGGCCGCCATTAATTGCCGGGTTTGATTGAGCCGTAGCGCCGCGGGTCGATGACGTTTCTGTAATGCGGCTGCCTGTCTTCCCGTCATGGTGACCGTGTTCACTAAGAGCGTGTTTGAAAAAGTGAT
>PLTX01000051.1 GCA_003164675.1 Verrucomicrobiota bacterium
GAATGGCACTAAGATAAGGAGCTTTTGGGATGTTTCGAGTTTTTATTCTGGACTTGGTGGCGCAGGCGTCCCTGCCTGCGTTTTCATGGATGCGCGGGCACAGGCAGGGACGCCTGTGCCACTGCCCAAAGACCATAACTTGGCTTATCTTAGCGCCATTCGGCGCTGACCCCGACCTCGAGGTCGGGGTAAATTGCGGCCACGGATACGACGAGGCCGCGTTTGTGACCTGGGATACGACGTGGTCGCGTTTGCCGCGGGGGTTCGCGGGACCCGCCGACGCCGAAGGCTATGGCGGGCAAGCGGGGGTGGAAACGGCAGGCGCACCCCTCACCTCAATCCTCTCCCCAAGGGGCGAGGAGACGCGGAGGTGGCGGAGCCTTTAGGACCAACGGTCGTGCGGAAGCCCGACCCTCCGAGTGGAAGGCGGCTTGCGGGGCCCTTCGACGTCGCTCAGGGCAGGCAGGACAGGCGCGTGCGCTTCCCGTTGCATGATGTGGAATCGTTAAATGATTTTTCATTTGACTCACGCATCGTTATGCGCTATAGTAATTGCTATATAGAGTAAGATTGTTCTTTCTCATAGGAGACGGTGCCGCGCTCACCGAGCGCGGCTACAGGACGGCAGGAAAGCCGACCTTCCGAGCGGAAACGACGGGGGGCCGGAGGGTTGGGTTGTGTCTACAGGGAACGGCCCTGCGCAAAAACATTAAAATTACCAAACGAAGCCAATGTTTTTGGGGTGTTGGAGGTTTTGGATGAGCTTGCGGGACAAGGTGTTGGAAGCTCAAGTGCGCCAATTTGTCACATGGCTTTGTTTTGTCAAAACGACGCCAAAATTGGGTTCGTTTGGGGTTTCGGACACCAGACCGGGCCGGATTTTGATCAAAATAATGGGGTCCAGCCCCGACCTTGGGGTCGGGGCGAGCCGTTCGTCGAACTCAGGGCTCGGCTCCGGTCGCGGCAGGGATTAGGTCGTCACGTTTTCGGGCGAACCTTGGAACGTTTGGAGCGCCTCGGCGAGATGGTCGTAGAACTCCATCAAATCACCCATGGCGATGAGATTGGCCACTTGCTGGATGGTCTGTGGAAGCCCGACGCACTTCAGGTCGCCGCCGCGGGCCTGGGCCATGTGGGCGAACCCGATCAATTCCTTCAACTGGGCACTGCCGATGTAGCTGACCCGTGAGCATTCGAGGATGATGCACGGGGTGACTTCTTCCATGGTCCGCATCAACGTGGCCGCAAACTCGGTGAAGGCCAACGCGTCGACCGCCCCGGTCATCTCGATGACCTCCGCCCTGCTGGCTCGGTACATTTTGAACTGCAATTCTTGCATGTTCGTCGTCCGCCTTGTTGCAAGAGCATGGGATGTGCCCCGTTCGAACCCGAGTGCATCCGCCCCGCAGAATTCGGCTGGGGTACAATTTTGGCAAGCCGGCGGAACGATTCTGTGCAGCCCTCCGGCGGGGTTGTACAAACCCCGCCGAGAACCCAAGCCGACACGTTGATTGGCGATGTGACCCGCAAAGGCCTATGTTGCTCCTCACGAATGGCTACGGTTGCAGCGCACGGCAAATCAGTCTGGAGCAGGAAAATAGCTTGACGAGACTTGCGAGGTTGTTAGCTTCGCTCCGGTGAATGCTTTGGGCCCAGCAATCCACGAGCAGTATGAGTTGCTCAGTCAGCGCATGGATTATGCCGTGAGCCTCTTCAACCGCAGTTTTATTCGCCATCGGTTCACTATCCAGACCGTCCAACGCGGCACTTCGGAGCTGGACTTGTTCGCTGAGTTGAAACAATTGATCGGATTCAAGGGTGAATCGCAATTTGCGCTGCCGCGTTCGGGGGAAATCTTCCAGATTTGTCTCTCCGGCCGCAAAGCAAGGGAAATTGCGGGATGGCAACCGGTCGAGTGCATGAAGCAAGTAGAACGCACAGGACAATGGCGATGATGGACCTCGCCCTTTCAATTGTCGTCCCTGTTTACAACGAGGAAGTCAACATCGAGCCGTTGCTGGCGCGCATCGCCGACGTGCTACCAGGGCTGCCCGCGCCGCACGAGGTCATCGTCGTTGACGACGGCAGCCGAGACGCGACGATCGCCAAACTTCGGTCGGTGAAGAAAAATTATCCCTGGCTCAAGATTGTCGAATTGCGACGCAACTTCGGCCAGCACTCCGCCACCTACGCCGGATTCGACCTGGCCAGAGGCGCCATCGTGGTGACGCTGGACGGCGATTTGCAAAACGACCCCGCTGATATTGCGAAGTTGCTGGAAAAAATGAAGGAAGGTTATGAGATTGTCTGTGGCTGGCGTAGTAACCGCAAAGACCCGTTCTTCTCTCGCAAACTGCCGTCACTGATCGTCAATTGGCTCATTGGCAGCGACGCACCGACGCCCATCCACGACTACGGCTGTTTCCTGCGGGCTTACACCAACCAGACTGCGAAGGAATTGTCGCAATTTTCCACTTCTCGCGGCTGGTTTCCGGTCTTGTTTGCCAAGCTCGGCTTTCGCGTAGGCGAAGTCGCCGTCTCGCACCACGAACGGCGCGGGGGCGAGCAATCAAAACACAATTTCTTCCGGCGTATGGACCAATTCATGTCAGTTTTTCTCGGGGCTCGGGCCAAGCCATTTCAATTCGTCCAGATCATCGGCGCAACTGGCTTAGGGCTGGGCGGGCTCGGACTGCTGGCGGCAATTGCGTGGGGACTATCCGGTGGCGACAGCCGGTCTCTCATGCTCGGCTTAGTTTCGCTCGGATTGAACCTCTGGGGATTCCTCACCGCTGTTGTAGGCACGGTCGGAGAATATCTCGTCGGCATGAACTACGAAATTGGCCGTCACCCGAAATACCTCGTGCGTGCCATCCACGAGTGAGCCCGGTGTGCATGGGAGGCCGCTCCACAACAGATTTTTGTTGATTGACGAATCCGCCATATTGTTATGGCGACCGGGGAAATTGCTCAGGAGCAGCAGGGCCATCGCGAATTTTACCGGGTCTTGCCACCTCCTGCATCGTCGAGTTCTCTAGGAAGATCGCAAAGATTGTCCCGACGCCAACCTAACCCGGGTCGCCTGAAGTGCGACCCATTTGGGGCGTTGGGTTACAACTTCGGGTTGCAACCGGAAATGACAGGAGGGTTGCTCAGATGGAGGTCGTTCCGCGAGGTTTTCAAATGGCCGTGTCCACGATCTCACCCGGAATCTTGTCCCCGGCGGCGACGGATTTTCCGCCAGCCAGCCCCAGAGTCAGCGTGACCAGGCTCGTGGCCGCGAACAGGCCCACACAGGCCGGCCAGCCGCCGTTCAGCCAGAACCACGCGGGCAGGGTCGTGCCCACGCTGCCGCCGACGTAATAGAAAGTCACGTACAGGCCGGCGGCGGACGAACGGGCGCGGTCGGCTATCTGGCCGGTCAGCACCGTTGCCGACGACTGCGAGACAAAGACGCCGGAGGAAAAAACCGCCAGCCCGGCAATGACTGCCGGCAGCCAGTGAATCAGCGTCAACAGCAGCCCGCCCAGGCCCATGCCCGACGCCAGCAGCGCCGTGCGGCGAAAACCGTGGCGGTCCTAGAATTGTCCCGCCAACGGTGTGACGATGCAGCCGAACAAATAGATAAAAAAGACGCTGCCCAGCCCGGCGGTGGTCAACTGAAACGGGAGGCGGGCGAGAAGGAAGTTCGCGTAGGTGAACACGCCCACCAGCGAGAACAGGACGGTGAAGACCATGCCGCAAATCATCAGCAGGCGCGGGTTTCGCAAATGCCCCCAGGTGTCGCGGAGGGATTTGAAGACATGTTGGGCGGGAACGAAATGCGTGGCCGGCGGGAGCCACTGGCGCACGGCCAACGCGCCCAGCAAATCCAAAACGCCCAGCACAATGAACGCCGCATGCCAGTTCCCGCGCGCGGCGATGATGCCGGTGAGAAACCGTCCCAGAAAGCCGCCGAAGACCGTTCCGGCCACATAGGCGGACATCACGGCGCCGGCGCGGCCTGCGAACTCCTCATTGATGTAGGCGATGATCACGGCGATGACGCCGGGGATGAACAACCCTTGCATGAAGCGCCAGAAAATGAGCGCGGACAAACTTTGCGCGGTGGCCGCCAGCAGCGTTGGCACGGCCATCGCGAAGAGCGCGGGCACGATGACTTTTTTCCGCCCGATGCATTCCGCGAGCATGCCAATGACCGGGGCCATGATGGCGACCGACAGCGTGACGGCGCCCACGGTCAAACTGACCTGCACCTCGGTCGCGTGAAAGAGGTTCTGAAAAAACGGCAGCAGCGGCTGCGTGCAATAGACGTTCAGAAACGTGCAGGCACCCGCGATCATCGCGGCCCAGACGGCAAACCCGAACGGCGTTTCCGCCCGCGCCGCCGGAGTTGCGGCCGAATTCATGAACAGACAGCATAGGCGCGAAACGGGCGGGAAGGAAAATCAAAACTGCGCGCGGAAGCGCAACGCCCTTGTGTGGCATCGTCGCCCACTATCGGCGCGCTTGATTTCCCGGAGTGTTCTGGTAGCATGCCATGGTTGTTTCCTCCCGTTTATGTTTTCATGATGGCGTATTGGTTTGATGGAACACACAATCCTATTCCGAGTTCGCTATAGCGAAACCGACCAGATGGGCACGTTCTATAATTCGCGCGCCCTCGAATGGTTTGAGTGCGGCCGCACGGAATTACTGCGCGCATGCGGATTGCCCTATGCCGAGATGGAGCGGCGCGGCGCGTTTCTCCCGCTGGTTGAGTCACACGTCGAATACCAAGGGCGCGCTCGTTATGATGACCTGCTGAGGATGACGAGCCGGGGCTCGCTTGTCGGCAGGGTGCGTCTTCGCGTCGATGTTGAAATTGTCCAAGCCGAGGGAGGCGCGCCGGTTGCCCGCGGCTACACCATCCACGCGGTCACCGATCAAACCGGTAAACCAATCCGTCCGCCGCCATGGGTCACCGAGGTATTTGCGCGATGACGACGATCGCCCACCGGCACCTGCTCCGTGGCAACGAAGCCGTGGCACTGACCGCCCGTGTGCCATGTGGATACTCGTAGGCCCTTGAAGTGTTCGGGGGGCTGGCGTTTCTCGTCCCATGCAGACAGGGGTCTTGTATCCTCGCTCGACTGAAATCCCGTCTTTGCGGCACCGTGTACCATGGAACAACTCGTGCAATCCCATCCGACGCGAGTACAGCGGTCCTTCTGCAACCCCGACTGTTGGCAACCTCCGACTGCGATTTACGCCAGCAGTTCGGTGGCTTCTTTTATCAACGCCGCGATGGGGAGCCGACGCGGACAGACCTGCTCGGCCGCCGAATAGTCCATCTCGCCCAGCCGTCGCCGCGTCGCTTCCGGGAGACCCGTAAAGACGGAACGGGCAAGATTACGATCACCGTATCCGTGGTAGTACATCAGGCTGCGCATGACATCGCCCACCGGCGCATGGCCGGCGAGGGCGGCCTCGCAGAGGTTTGTGCATCCAGCGCAATAAGACGAGCCGGTGACCTGGGCATGCTGCTCCAGCGCCGCCTTGTCCGCGGCGGTCAGGCTGGTCTTATCCAGAGCGGCGGCAACATTGGACGACAGGATACTGAGGTTGGGCATTTGCGAGCAAATGGCGGCGATCCGTTGATCTTCCCATACCACCTTGAGGCATGCCTGCTCATGCGTGAACCCGCGTCCGATGAAATGCGCCAGCAACTCGGCGTGGGACTCGGTCGCCTCGCTCTGTTGGCGCTTGCCTTGCGTCTTCATTGCCGTCAGACCAATGCCGGCCTTCGCGGCGGCATCCACGGCGGCCTTCATCGCATCGGTGTTCAGGACACGGTAGTTGTATGTCAGCATGACCACATCGATCCAACCGAGCCTGGCCGCTTCGGTCAGGCACTGTTCCATGTTGCTGTGCGTGCTGAAGCCAAGAAACCGGATCTTCTTTGCGGCCTTCATCTTCTCAGCCCACGCCTTGACTTCCGGCGTCAGGACGTCGGTGCTGCTGATCCCATGCAGGAAAAACGCGTCCACGTAGTCGGTCTTCATCCGTTCGAGCGACTGTTCCAGAGACTGGCTCATGTCGTCCACACTGTGAGCGCCGCTTGCTTTCGTCACCAAAAACACCGACTTGCGAGCTTGCGGGTTTTTCTCGAAATACATGCCGATACCCGTTTCGCTTTTGCCGCCGTTGTATCCGGACGCCGTGTCCCAGTACGTCACGCCCCAGTCCAGGGCTTGTTTCAACTGGAGTTGGTTTGACGCGATATCGAAGATGCCTCCCAACGCAAGAGAGGACACCTTCACACCCGTCTTGCCGAGAGGCCTCATTGGCAGCTTCGCGTCGACCGGCTTCGCCGTCGTGGCCGGCGGTGAGGCGACTTGCGCCAGTATGCCCGTCCCCCCCATCAGGGAACCGACACCAACGACTCCAACTGTCTTCATAAAATCCCGTCGTGACACCTGGCGCTCATTCATTTGATCCTTCCTTTCTTGCCGTCTCCGGCCTCTCCGTTCACAACAGCAGGGAGTGTTTTCGATTTCGTGTTTCGTTCTCCGCCGTCACGCGAATGGCCCGCAGCCCGCTGACCGGGCATTCGTGTTCGCAAATGCCGCAACCGGTGCACACTCGCGGATCCACTTTCGGTTGCTGCAAGTGCACCTGAATCTCAACGCGGCTGCCCGGAGCCGGTGCTACCCTCCAGGGTTTGGCGGCAGCAATCGTCACGGCATTGGCCGTACACTCGACGATCTGCCGCCGTTCCTCGTCTCCGCCGCTCGCCGGCTTACAGAAATAATCTCCCGTTGCAAACTGCCCCGGTATCCACGCCACGCCGCATAATTCCACGCTTGTCGGCGTGGCGTCCTTCACCGTCAACACGCCATCTCGCACCGTGCTGAATCTCTCCTGAACGTAGATCGCCTTCGGGCTAAGCGGACAGTTCTCCTGGCAGACGATACACGGCTTATCCATCACCCACGGCAGACAACGGCTCCGATCCACAAAGGCCAGCCCCATTCGAATCGGGCCGGCCGAGGCGAATTTGTTGCGACCCAGTTTCTCGTCCAGGATCAGCGGACGGATGGCCGCTGTCGGACAGATTTGGCCGCAGGCGACGCAATTGAGTTGGCAACCGCTGGTGCCGACGCGGAAATTCAGCACCGGCGTCCACAGGCCTTCCAGCCCGGCTTCCGCCATCGCGGGCTGAATGACGTTGGTCGGACAAACACGCATGCACTGGCCGCATTTGAGACATCGTTCCAAAAACTGTTCTTCGGCCAGGGCGCCCGGCGGGCGCACCACGCGGGGCTGCCAATTCGCGCCGAGCAACCCGCTTAGCCGCAACATGGGCACTCCCGTCACACCCACCACAGCGGAAATGATGAACCCACGCCGTGAGATGTTCGGCCCCGACACTTCGCCTGCCGCTGACCGCGCGGTGCTGTAGGTCATTTGCGCTTGCTGGCAGGCGTCGAGGCAATTCATGCACAAGAGACATTCGCTGGAACGAATTTTCTCGAATGGTTCACAAGCGCCTTCGCAGTTGTTTTCGCAAAGCTCGCAGTCGGTGCACTTGCCCTCCCGCTTCCCGACCCGCCACAACGCCAAGCCGCTGAGCACAGCGAACAACGCGCCGAGCGGACAGATAAATCGGCAGTAAAACCGCGGCACCAGAAAGTTTAGCAGCACCGCAGCCAGAAACACCGCGCCTATCGTCCAGGCACCGACGTAGAAACGCGGGCTGGTGGAACGTATCCCCATTGCCGCATCCACGATCGGCAACAGCACAAGATTCACCGACCGGTGGATCAGCGGAATAGGATCGAGCCAGCCAGTCTGCAGCGACACCCCGAACAATGCCTCGGGGTGAAGAAACATTCCCACCGCCAGCCAGGCTCCCACGAGAGACACCAGAACCCCGACCGCCTTCTTGAGGTTCGGCACGACCTTGCGGATTGCGAGAAAAGAAAGCGCCGCCAGACCGATGGCAAACACCAAACCCGGAATCATGGGCCATTGCCGCGCCACATGCAAAAAATCGGCGAACACGTCGCCAGCCGCTGCCGTGAGTAGTCCGATGAGCAGGTAGTACTTGATGGCCTGCGCCGGTCGGTACTGGTTGGCCGCGACACGCTCGGCGAACTTCTTTCTTCGTCGCCCGATCCAGCCGAAGAACTGATGAATCGTCCCGAACGGACAAAGCCAGCCGCAGAAAAACCGGCCGAGCAGAACCGTCAGCACCATCGTCAGGAGCGCCCAAGCCAGCCCAGCGTAAAGCGTGCGGGTCGTCAGGATGGTGCCAAGCGCGACCAACGGATCGAGTTGTAGGATCCAATTCACCGGCCAGCCGCGCAACTGCCACCATTTCTCGCCAAACGAAGAGACGATGCAGAACCAGATGAACAGGACGAAGAAGAAGATTTGGCTGATGCGTCGGACGGTGATGATGTTCATGACTTGTTCAGCCCGTCTTCAATCCACATGGTCTCGCGCCGGTTTCAAGGATTCGTAGTCTGCCGTGCCCCGCCCCGCCGCCGCGGCTTTGGCAATGAACGGTAGAGCAGCGGCGTTCTTGCCAAGCAGTGTTGCCCCGAACGCGTCGGCTGCCACCTGATCGGTGCTGACGATCATCGTGTTGGTCTGCTTGAGATCGTCGAGCGAGCCGCCCGTCGGTCCGTTGGATATCATCGTCGTCGTGCCGTCGAGAATCACCAAGGTCGGGCTGACCAGCATCGCCAGTTCCTTGATGATGTTGTGAATGTCCTGGTGAAACACGTTGCGCCGTCCGCCCATCAGCCCGTACCAGTTCTTGATCGACATCGAGGCGCCGCTGCGATGGTGATCCTTGACGGGCGCGATGCCGATGAGTTTGTTCACGCCGCGGAACGGCTCGTAGAGCAACGGCCAGTTCTTGATCAGCGTCCCGTCGCGAACGGTGGTCGGCTTGAAGTAATTTTCCTGCGGCAGCACCAATCGCGCGCCGGCGGTCTGCACTGCCTCGGCGATGCCCGTCAGGCGGAAACAGCTCTGCGGATCGTTGATCGGGTTGTCGGATACCGTCACCGCGGCTGCGCCGGCCAGATAGCACAACCGGATGACCTCACCGACCAGTTGGGGATGGGCTGTGGCGCAAAGCGCCGGCGGCGAGGCGAAAGCCGCGTTGACCTTCAACAGCACACGATCGCCCTTCTTGATGAACTGCTCGATGCCGCCCAACGCCGCGAAGGCGCGGTCGATCGTTCTCACCCGCTCCGCGCCGGTGATGATGCTCATCTTCGGCCCCACCCGGGACAGGGAAAAATCAGGCAGCGAGACGAGTTCTGTCACGGTCTGCGCTTTCGGACCGGTCCGGTCGTACAGCCAATAGCCGATAACCCCGGTGGCCGCGATGGCGGCGCCGGCCTTCGCTGCGCGCGCCAAAAAATCGCGGCGGCTGATCACCTGGGCATCCTGCGGATTGGTCATGGCGCCGCCTCGGAGATTTTCTTGTAGAGGAGCGCCGCCATCTGTTCCGCTGCCTCCGCGCTCGGTGCCGCGTGGACTCCGCCGACAACCTTGCCGCGGCTGAAAACAAGCTCCACGCTCCCGAGCATTTCCGCCAGACTGGCGGCAGGCACCTTGCCGGCGCCCGGAAGGTTTCGTCCGCCGTTGGTCAGAAGGAACTGTTGATAGGCAGCGCTCAACGCGGTCGCTTCTTCCGCTGTGGGGCGGACGGTCAGAAACGCCATCACTTCCGCGCCGTTCACCGTGTACCTGGCGCTGAAAATATTCTTGAATTGATCGAAGCCGAAAGCGTCGGCGGGCTGAAAAATGTAACTGTTGGGCGCCAGGTGTTCTGACGGAAACAAATCCAACTCCGCCAAGCGGGTCTCTTGCGGCGGGTTCCTGGCGACGAATTGTCGAGAAACCAACAACATGGCGGCCATCATCTCCTCGGTGGGTGACGCGGTGACGGCTTCGACATAGTAACGCCCGCAGCAAAAGAACAACGCGTTCTTTGTCTTGTAGGCGTACGTCGCCAGATCCAGCAACTGCGCGTCAGCCCGTTGCTGCATGCTGTAGACGGCGAACGACTGCCGCAAGTTGTCCATGTCGTACACGAAGAACTCCATCCATGTTTTGGGATCATTCTTCAAGGCGAACCGCTGGCAACGCATGCCGAGAGCCCCGGCCGAGAGATAGAGTTCAGCCTTACCGTCGATCTTGTCGTAGAGATTGTCGGGATTGAACACTTCGGGAGCGCTCAACGGCGTCAACTCGCCGGGCAGGTCGACGAACGTATTGACCGCTGGAGACAGTGGTGCCGATGGTTCAACCGCGCTGCCGGACGGAGCCGCACCGAGAAATACAGCGCGGTCGTAATGGAATTGCTTAACAAAGACCCCGGCGGCGACAATTACCAAAACCAATAGGATGACCGAACCGACATAAATCTCAGTCACACCACGCGGTTGGAGTTGGCTCTTTATGCAACGCTCCTAACAACACTCCCGGGGTGAAGACCACGCGCGTAATTTGCACCAGATTGTTTGCCGCAGTCAAAACAATTGTCAGGGCGGGCTTATGGCTCGACCGGAGACGGGGACGTTGGTTGAGCCGCAAACCGCGTTGGGCCGTCCTGTACGCGCCAAGGCAGAGGATAGCCCGATGAGATTCAGGAACTTTGCGGGGCGGGCTTTTTCAATCCCATTTTCTTCATGCGTGAGAACAACGTGGTGGCCTTTACTCCCAGAAGTTCCGCCGCGCCTTCAGCCCCCATCACCTTCCAGTTGGCGGCTTCAAGAGCCACGAGGAGGTTCTCGCGTTCGCGCTGCCGCAGTTCGGTTTCGGTGAGAACCTTCCGTCCGGCCCCATCCGCGCTGAGTGTCTTGCGAAGAGGCAAAGCGGCCGCGGGGCCGGTCACCGGCAAGTCGAAGTGGAGGGGGCCACCGCGCGCGAGGATCACGGCGCGTTGGATCACGTTGCGCAATTCCCGGATGTTTCCGGGCCAGTCATAGCCCTGCAGTTGGGCAATGGATGCTCGCGTCAATCTCGGTTTGGCACAGCGCAGTTCGCGCACGGACAAATCGATGAAGTGCCTGGCCAGGAGAGGAATATCCTCGATTCGTTCCTTCAGCGGGGCGACGCGAATTGGGAAAACGTGGAGCCGGTAATAGAGGTCTTCACGAAACCTTCCCGCAGCCACTTCTTGCTTCAAATCCCGGTTGGTAGCCCCAATGATTCGAACGTCCGCCACTCGGGCGCGATCATCACCCACCCGCTCGTAACGCTTTTTCTGCAACACGCGCAGCAGCTTTCCCTGCAGTTCCAATGGAATCTCACCCACTTCGTCCAGGAATAATGTGCCACCCTCGGCGGTCTCGAAGCGGCCCGCCCGGTCTCTGACAGCCCCTGTAAAAGCCCCCTTCACGTGGCCAAAGAACTCGCTTTCATACAATTCTCTTGGAATGGAAGCGCAGTTGACACGCACGAGGGGTCTGTCCTTGCGCGGGCTTCGCCGGTGGATTTCATAGGCGACCAAGTCCTTTCCCGTGCCCGTCTCGCCCAAAATAAGGACCGAGGCGTCTGTGGGGGCCACCAGGTCGATCTGGCTGATAATCTGTCGCAAGGCGGCACTTTGGCCGACGAGGCTCCCGAACGCCTTGGCTTCGACGATTTCTTCCTTCAAATAGGTGTTTTGTTGTTCCAGTTGCGCCTTCAGATGCTCGATTTCCTCGAATGCGCGGGCATTGGCTATCGCCGCGCCGACATGGTCGGCAAAAATCCGTCCCCATATATGCGCTTCCTCCTCAAGCAATACCTCACGCCCAAACCCAACCATGACTCCCAGAATCTCGCCTTTGAACTGGATGGGGGTGCCGCCACAGCTGCGAACCCGCTCTCGTTCCAACCAATCGATATCGGAAACCTCCGCAGGTTCTTTGGCCACATCCATCACCATGATCGGCCGCTCGGTTGCCGCCACCCTGCCCAGCAAACCCACCCCCAGCGGAACTCGCTGGCTTAAGTCGTTAAAGTACGGCGCATCCGTCACCGTTCCAGAGATCGACTTGCCGATCCCGGCAACCAGGTGCAAGCAGCGACTTTGATCGGCGCACTGACGACGACGCGGGCAGTTGGCGCATCGGTCTCCCTTGTCGATCAGCCAAATCTGAAGACAGGCCATATCGGTCCGCTCGACCGCTCGATGGACCAGTTTGTCCAACAGGAGATCGAGCGAGTGCTCTTGGGCTATCTCGAGTAGCAGATGGCTGGCAAGGTTTGTATCTAACCGGCGATCCGAATTTGATTCCATGGTCAACAGGGTAACACGAACTACGATATTTTCAATATAAGACTACTAGAACCCGTATATACGAATGTTCGTATGTTTGCTTGGGGCGGAATATATGGATCCAAGTCATTGAACAACTGATACTTGGTATTTACTCCACAGTCTGGCACAAGAAATGGATCAATGGTAGTTGTCATGAGTGGTGAAGGCAACCGATTGGGGAACATTGAGGTGAACGAGGGGAACTTCGTAAGGGAAGTGTTGCAGTCTCCCCAACCAACGCTGGTGGCGTTCGGGGCTCCTTGGAGCAAGCCTTGCCAAATCCTCCAACCCACGTTGAACGAAATCGCGGCCCAATGCGGGGGAAAGATACGAGTTCTTCGGGTGAACGTTGATGACAATCCGGACTTGGGCGTGTGGTATGGGATCGAGTCGATTCCAACTCTGCTTTACTTCGTTGAAGGCAAAGTGCGCGCCCGGATTGTTGGGACCGCCAGCAAGAACGCGATTCTTTCCAAACTCGAATCATTCGACAGCAGCGCATGAAATATGGTATCGACTCAGAAGGCGCAGCACGATTTTGCGCGCCGAACTTTGAAAACAATCTCCAGCCATCTGCAATAAACCGAGGAACTGTGATGCAACTCACCAACCACTCTTATCATCTCTTTGTTAGATCAAGAACAGCCCTGGTGGTCCTCTCGTGCGGGCTTGCCTTGACAGCCTGCAACCGCCGGCCCAAGGTTTCGGCGCCACCCCCCGTAGCGGAGGTGGCGACTGTGACGGTTGCTCCGCAGAAGGTGGTGCTGACCACCGAACTGCCCGGCCGCACGTCTCCGTACCTCATCGCGGAAGTCCGGCCCCAGGTCAACGGCCTCGTTCAGAAACGCCTGTTCACGGAAGGTTCTGACGTCCAAGCCGGCCAAGAACTCTATCAGATTGACCCCGCCCCGTTTCAGGCAGCTCTTGACAATGCCGAGGCCGCCCTTGGGAGGTCGAAGGCCAATCTGCCCGCCGTCCGGTCGAGGGCCGATCGGTACAAAGATGCGCTGGCCGACAAAGCAGTCAGCCAACAGGACTTTGACGATGCCGTCGCCGCCCTGAACCAGGCCCAAGCCGATATTGCGTATTACCAGGCGATGGTCGAGACGGCCCGCATCAACCTGAATTACGCCCATGTAGTCTCACCGATTTCCGGTCGCATCGGGACGTCCACCGTGACGGATGGCGCCATTGTGACAGCGTACCAACCCACGGCCCTGGCCACCATTCAGCAATTGGACCCCATCTATGTGGATGTGCCCCAATCCACCACCGAATTGCTGCGATTGGAGCGTCGCCTGCAGGATGGGCGGCTCAACCGCGAGCAGGGAAACCTGAACAAGGTCGAGCTCATTCTGGAAGACGGCGCGAAGTACCCGTTGGAAGGGACACTTCAATTCCGCGACGTCTCGGTAGATCCGACCACCGCCTCCGTGATTTTGCGGATGGTCTTTCCCAATCCGAACGGGGTTCTCTTGCCGGGCATGTTCGTCCGGGCGGTGGTGAAAGAAGGCGTCAACGATCAGGCCATTCTGATACCCCAACAAGCCGTGTCACGCGATCCAAAGGGCAATCCCCTGGCTTTGATCGTGGACGCCTCCGGCAAAGTCGAGCAACGGATGCTCAGCCTTGACAGGGCCATTGGCGACCAATGGCTCATTTCCTCCGGTCTTGCCCTCGGCGATCAGGTGATCGCCGAGGGGATGCAAAAAGTCCGGCCCGGCGCTTCGGTGAAAGAGGTTCCCTTTGACACCGACCGAAAACAGGGAGCCGAACCAGCGGTAGAAACGGCCCAGCCGGCCTCAACATCGAACTGACGGAGACGCGAAATGCTATCGAGATTTTTTCTGGACCGGCCGGTGTTCGCGTGGGTGATCGCCATCATCCTGATGGTGCTGGGCGGGTTGGCCATCTATAATCTGCCCATATCCCAGTATCCGCCCATTGCTCCGCCGTCCATCGCCATTGATTCGTCTTACCCTGGGGCCTCGGCGGAGACGGTGGAAAACAGCGTGACGCAGATCATCGAGCAGAAGATGACTGGCTTTGACGACATGCTGTATCTCTCCGGCACGAGCGATTCATCCGGCTCGTCCCGCCTCGAATTGACCTTCAAACCGGGAACCGATCCGGACCTGGCTTGGGCCAAGGTGCAGAACAAGCTCCAGCTCGCCATGGCGAGTCTGCCGCAGGTGGTCCAAAGAACGGGCGTCATGGTCAGCAAATCCACGCGGAATTATCTGATCATTGTGGGCCTGGTCTCGGAAGACAACAGCATGGACGGCAACGATTTGCGGGATTATGCCCAATCCAACCTGGAGAAGGTGCTGGCACGCGTGCCCGGGGTCGGCGAGGTCCAGGAATTCGGCTCGCAGTACTCGATGCGCATCTGGCTGAACCCCGACAAGCTGACCGATTACCAGATGACAGTTCAAGATGTCATCACAGCGCTGCAGGCCTACAACGTGGAAGTGTCCGCCGGGCAGTTTGGTGGCGCGCCGGCGGTGAAAGGGCAGCGTCTGAACGCTTCCATCATCGTCCAGAGCCTGCTTAAGACACCCGAGGAGTTTGCCGTCATCCCCCTCCGCACCAACCCGGATGGATCCATCGTGCGGATCAAGGATGTGGGACGGACAGAACTCGGGACCGAATCCTATGATGTCGAAGTCTATCATAACGGCAAGCCCTCCGCTGCCCTGGCCATCCGGCAGGCGCCCGGCGCCAACGCGCTGGCTACCGCCGATGCCGTCAAGAAGAAACTGGCGGAGATGAGTCGCTACTTCCCGCCGGGGATGAAGGTTGTTTATCCCTACGACACCACCCCCTTCGTCCGCGTGGCCATCAATGAGGTGGTCAAAACCCTGTTCGAGGCGATCCTGCTCGTTTTCCTGGTGATGTATCTGTTCATGGGGAACATCCGGGCCACCCTGATCCCAACCATTGCGGTGCCGGTCGTGCTTTTGGGAACCTTCGCGGCGTTGGGAATGTTTGGGTTTTCCATCAACATGCTGACCATGTTCGCCATGGTGCTGGCCATCGGTTTGCTGGTGGACGANNATCGTGGTGGTGGAGAACGTCGAACGAATCATGGCCGAGGAAGGGCTTTCACCCCGGGAAGCCACCGCCAAGTCCATGGATCAGATCACCAGCGCGTTGATCGGCATCGGGCTGGTACTCTCGGCAGTCTTCGGTCCGATGGCGTTTTTCGCTGGCTCCACTGGGGTCATCTACCGCCAGTTTTCGGTGACCATCATCGCCTCGATGCTCCTGTCGGTGGTGGTGGCCTTGATTCTGACGCCGGTGCTTTGCGCATCGCTTCTCAAGCCGGTGCCCAAGGGGCATGAGCCGGCGGAAAGCGCCGTCTTTTTTCTGCGCCCGTTTTTCGGGTGGTTTGACCGCGTATTTTTCCGGGTCAGAGACCGGTATGTTGGAGTGGTCGGACACTCTCTTTCCAGGAAACTACGCTACCTGATTATCTACGTTCTGCTCGTCGGAGTGGTTGGCTTTTTGTTTCTGCGGCTGCCCACCGCCTATCTTCCCGATGAGGATCAGGGGATCCTTCTCGCCCAGATCCTCATGCCGACGGGCACCACCCTGGAGCAGACACAAGCGGTCGCAGATGAAGTCCAGCATTATTATCAGGAGAATGAAAAGGAGGCGGTGGAATCCTGCATGACGATTGCCGGCATGGGCTTCTCCGGAAGGTCCCAGAACAACGGCATGGTGTTTGCCAGGCTGAAGGATTGGAAGCTTCGCGACCGTGTGGATCTGCGGGCCAAAGCCGTTGCCGGCCGGGCCATGGGGGCGTTTTCCAGAATCCGCAACGCCATGGTCTTCGTCTTTCCGCCCCCCGCCGTCGTCGAACTGGGCAATGCCCGGGGGATTGATTTCCAGTTGATGGACCGTGGCGGCCTTGGTCACACAGCCCTGATGAACGCCCGCAACCAGCTCCTCGGCATGGCCGCCCAGGACAAGCGGCTGGTCGCGGTTCGACCCAACGGCATGGAGGATGTGCCTGAATACCGGATTGACGTGGATTGGGAAAAGGCGGGCGCTCTGGGCCTGCCCATCACCTCGATCCACGATACGATCTCGGCAGCCTTCGGCAGCGCGTATGTCAATGACTTCATTCAAGGCGGACGCGTGAAGAGGGTATATGCCCAGGCCGACGCTCCCTATCGCATGTTGCCCAAAGATCTGGAGAAACTCTATGTGCGCAATACCGCGGGCAAGATGGCGCCGTTTGCCTCGTTTGCATCCAGCCACTGGACGACCGGTTCCCCCCGGTTGGAGCGCTTCAACGGCTTTCCGTCCATGAACATCTGGGGCGAGCCGGCACCGCACAGAAGTTCCGGCGAGGCCATGCAGGCCATGGAAGAGATCGCCTCGAAGCTGCCGCAGGGGATCGGCTTTGATTGGAACGGGCTTTCCTACCAGGAGCGGATGGCGACTGCCCAAGGACCGATTCTCTACGCCTTTTCCATCCTCGTCATCTTCCTATGCGTGGCGGCTTTGTATGAAAGCTGGACGATCCCCTTTGTCAACCTGTTGATGTTGCCGCTGGGTGTATTCGGCGCTTTGCTGGCGACTTCTTTGCGGGGGTTGTCCAACGATGTTTACTTTCAGATCGGATTCCTTACGACGCTTGGTCTATCGACCAAGAACGCCATTCTGATCATTCAGTTCATCAAAGAGCAGCGGCGGCATGGAGTGGGACTGACCGAGGCAACCCTTGGGGCCGTGAGAATACGTTTCCGCCCCGTCATCATGACGTCGCTGGCGTTTTTCTTCGGCACTCTGCCGCTGGCTATCGCCTCCGGGGCGGGCGCCGGCGCGATGAATGCGATTGGAACCGCTGTCACCGGCGGAATGCTCTCGGCCACTTTCATTGATCTGATCTTCATCCCGTTGTTCTTTGTCCTGATCTCCAACCTGTTTATGAAAAAGCAATCCCCCGCTTCCAGCAAGACCCCGGAGGTGAGTTGATATGAAAAGAATCATCCGCCTCTCTCTGGGAGTGTTCCGTCGCCTGAGGGGTAGCGCCATGGCCCAGAAATACGGCCGGCCGGGTAGCACGAGTCTCCTCGACCGGCGAAGACATCAGGCGGGCGGCGATTATGAATTTGATGGATGCCCGGAACAAGAAAGGGGAATCGCTATGAAGACCAGGAACGCGTTGGCCTGCGCGCTGGTTGCCGGATTGGCCGCCGGCTGCGCCGTCGGGCCGGACTATCACGCCCCGAAGGTCAACACGCCCGCCAACTGGACGGAGTCGAACCAGGGCGGCACCACCAACAGACCGGTGCAGATCGTCGATTGGTGGAAGACGTTCAACGATCCCGAGCTGAATTCGCTCATCGCCCGCGCCGTGACGGCCAACCACGACCTGCGCATCGCCGACGCGCGGCTGCGCGAAGCGCGCGCCCTGCGTTCGGGCGCCGCCTGGGACCTGGGCCCGACGATCAATGCCTCGGCCGGCTATACCGACGCCTTGCAATCCAAGAACGCGCTGTCGTTCTCCTCGGGCACCGGTACCAGCAGCTTCAATTACCAGTACCACACCGACCTCTACGATGCGCATTTCGACGCGACCTGGGAAATCGACGTGTTCGGCAGCAAACACCGCGCGCTCCAGGAGGCGACCGCCGTGTTCGCCTCTGTCGAGGAATACCGCCACGACACGCTGATCAGCGTGCTGGCCGAAGTGGCGCGCAATTACACGGAGGTCCGCAACTCCCAGCAGCGGCTCGCGATCGCCCGCGACAACATCACCGCGCAACAGGAAGCAACGCACATTGCCCGCACCCGCTTCAACGTGGGCTTGAGCAGCGAACTCGACGTGCGGCAAGCCGAGGCCCTGCTGGCGACGACACAGGCCCAATTGCCCTCGCTCAACACCTCGCTGAAAAAGGGCGTGCACCGGCTCGGCGTGCTGATCGGCCGCGAGCCGGGCGCGCTGGTTGCGGAACTCGGCACCGACGCGCCGGTCCCCGCGCCGCCGCCCGAAGTGCCCGTGGGGCTGCCATCGGACCTGCTGCGGCGACGCCCCGATGTGCGGCGCGCCGAACGCGACCTGCAGGCGGCGACCGCCAACGTCGGCGTCCAGACGGCGGAACTGTTCCCGAAATTCACGCTTGTCGGCTTGGGCGGCTTCCAAAGTTTCTCCGCCAGCGATTGGTTCTCGAGTGGGAGCAAATATCGGTCGGCGGGGCCGACGGTCACGTGGCGTCTGCTGGATTACGGCCGCGTCCGCAGCCAGATCAAGGCGGCCGGCGCGGAGGCCGATCAATCACTGGCCGTGTACGAAAAGACCGTGCTCACTTCGTTTGAGGACGTCGAGAACGCGCTGGCGGCCTATGCCAACGAACAGACGCGCTATCGCGCGCTGACCGACGCCGTCGCGGCCAACCGCAGCGCGCTGGACCTGGCCAATAAACGCTACACCAAGGGGCTGGCGGATTTCCTGAACGTCCTCGACGCGGAGCGCTCGCTCTACCAGACCCAAGACCAGATGGCGGAGAGCCAAGGCACCATCACCGTCGATCTCGTGGCGCTCTACAAGGCCCTCGGTGGCGGCTGGGAAATGGGAACACGATCCGATCGGTCGGAGGCCGCCCCCGTGTCAGCAACGCGAGGGAACAATTGAGCGTGAATACAAACACGGCAAAGGCAACAGGATGAGAAGGAACCAGAAAACACAAACAGACGCAAGTAACGGGGTGCCTGAAGAGGTTAAAGCCAGCGCCAGGACCAAAAAGACTCACGTCCCCAAAGATCACATTCGCAAGCGTGCCTACGAAATCCACCGGGCCCACGGCGGAGGCTCGGGGAAGGAACTTGATGACTGGCTGCAGGCGGAGCGTGAAATCAAAGCCGAGATGGATCAAGCGTCCGACGCCCAGGGTTAGCGTAGCCCTCCTGATGAACACTCTTCGACTGCCCACTTTCTGCGTTCGGTGGGCGAGGTCGACCGACCGCCTACCCAAGCCCGAAGAGGCCAAGAGCGTATATGATATGGACAGGCCCACTTTGTTATCGGCTCTAACTGCCGTCAGAAGACGTGGTGTCGGGTGATAAGGCGCGTGGCAATACTGGGCGTATTGCTGGCCGCGGCGGTGACGCCCGTGTGGGCCGACGGCACAAACCGGCAGGGTTTTGTGTTCATCGCCAACGAGGAAAACGATTTCTTCTCGATCCCGGAAACCGACAAACACTACACGCAGGGGGTACACTTCAGTCTCCTATGGCCTGACGACGAGGTGCCGTGGCTGGCGTGCCCGTTGGCGTGGACACCGCCGTTAGGCATTCAGGAACCGATCCGCAAATTCGGTTTTGAGGTGGGCCAAGAATTTTACACGCCCATCAACCATACGACCTCCGCTCTCGTCGCGAATGATCGCCCGTACGCGGGCTGGCTGTATGTCGGCGGCCTCCGCGAAGATCGCGGCGTCACCGCCAATCAGATTCCGACGCTCGATCGTTACGAGGTCGAACTTGGCGTCGTCGGCCCGTGGGCGCTCGGCGGAAACGCCCAGAACTGGTGGCATGATATGATCAACTGCAGTCGGGCTAACGGCTGGAGCCACCAGCTCAAAAACGAGCCCGGTTTGCTGCTGCGGTTGGATCGCACGTGGCGCGTCGTGGACGGGGGCGAGGCCGATGGCTTGCATCTGCAATTGTTACCCCGCGCCGGCGTAGCGCTCGGCAACATCCAAACCTCCGCGCGCGTCGGCACGATGGTGCGCCTTGGTTACCATATCCCGGACGAATTCGCGGCGATGATTCCGCCCAAGTGGGGCTGGTATGTTTTCTCCGACGTGGGCGGTCGCGGAGTGCTCTACAACGAGTTTCTCGATGGCGATGTTTTTCACGCCAGCCACAGCATCGCCAAGGAACCCGGCGTACTCGAAGTTCGCGCTGGTATCATGTTCGAGTTGGGTCACAGCGAAATCAGCTACACGTACGTGTACCTCAACAAGGAATTCAAACAGCAGGACACCTACGACGCCTACGGCTCGCTGAATTACACGTACCGGTTCTAACCGAAAAAGAGGCGTACAGAGTGTGAAGTATCTGCTCGCCTTTATCGCTCCCGACATGCGCAGCCGCGTGGCTCCTGCGCTCAGCGCCTGCCACGTGCCCGGTCTCACCGTCTCTGACGCGCTCAGTTTGGGCAGCGGAATCGACGGTGGTGCCATCCGCTATCCCGGCGTTGACCGACCACTGGTCGATGGCAGCATTCATTTGACGGCAGTCATTCATGATGCGTCGCCCTTGCGATGGCTTGCTGGTTTTCACAAAGCCAGGAACTGCCAGAGCCGCCAGCCGTCCAAACAATTGCAACCACTATCATTATTTCAACCAAGGTAAAACCCTGGTCATTCCGTTTGAGATTATGGCGACTCATCCATGGCATAATTATGCATTTCCTCCATGAGCATTCCGGACGAAATGAAGATTACTTGAGCCTCATCTTTAAACCCGGTCAGGGACGTTCTCCCCGACTGTATTGCAAAAGATCGCCGACTGAAAACGGCTCGACTTACCATTGCCGCAATGTTAGTCTGATTTCTGGATCGGCGGGAGTCGCTCGGTTCTGATTGCAGTCAGGCAATGCTTGGAGAGGAGCGTTGGGTATGAACAAACGGATCTCGGTCGGGCTTACATTGGCGAATCCACTTCGCCTTATCATCCCGGTTGTCTTGGTTGTTCTGGCTGGTCGAGCGTTCAATGCCAACGCACAGACAGAGACGAATCTTCACTCGTTTGTCGGCGGCACCGCCGATGGGAGCCTTCCATATGCTGGGCTGGTGCAGGGTAGCGACGGCAATTTCTACGGGACGACCGAGTACGGCGGGACGAGCGGGACAGGCACCGTGTTTCGGATCAGTCCCAGCGGCAGCTACACGAACCTTTACTCTTTTGGCCGCTCCCCCACCGATGGGGAACTTCCAAAAGCCGGGCTGGTGCAGGGCCGCGACAGCAATTTCTACGGGACGACCGGTTTCGGCGGGACAAGCGGGACAGGCACCGTGTTTCGGATCAGTCCCAGCGGCAGCTACACGAACCTTTACTCCTTTGGCCGTTCCGCCACCGATGGAGCCAATCCACGAGGCGGGCTGGTGCAGGGCCGCGACAGCAATTTCTACGGGACGACCGAGCAAGGTGGGACCAGGGGCTTCGGCACCGTGTTTCGGATCAGTCCCAGCGGCAACTACACGAGTCTCTACTCCTTTGGCAGTTCCGCCACCGATGGAGCCAATCCACGAGCCAAGCTGGTGCAGGGCCGCGACAGTAATTTCTACGGGACGACCGAGTACGGCGGGACGAGCGGGACAGGCACCGTGTTTCGGATCAGTCCCAGCGGCAGCTACACGAGTCTTTACTCCTTTGGCAGTTGCGCCACCGATGGGAAACTTCCAAGAGCCGGGCTGGTACAGGGCAGCAATGGCAATTTCTACGGGACGACCAGTTTCGGCGGGACGTACAACTCCGGCACCGTCTTTCGGATCAGTCCCAGAGGCGGCTACACGAATCTTTACTCCTTTGGCCGCTCCCCAAACGATGGGGTCTATCCATATGGCGGGCTAGTGCAGGGTAGCGATGGCAATTTCTACGGGATGACCCAGCAAGGCGGGACAAGGAGCGTCGGCACCGTGTTTCGGATCAGTCCCAGCGGCAGCTATACGAATCTTTACTCCTTTGGCCGCTCCCCCACCGATGGGAAACTTCCAAAAGCCAGGCTGGTGCAGGGCAACGATGGCAACTTCTACGGGACGACCCAGCAAGGCGGGACGACCGGTAACGGCACCGTGTTCAAACTGACTGTTCCTCTCAGCCCTCGCCCTATCCAATAAATCAGATTACCAATGTCCACATTGCGGTGACGAACATCATCTTCACCATCCCGTCCGTAGCAGGTGAGACGCATCAATAGCAGTTTGGCAGTTCGATGACCCCTGCCAACTGGGTCAATGTCCCTGGCGTATTGGTCACCAACAATATTGGAGCCCTCCTGACTTTGACCAACTTTGGTGGAGCTTTGCTGCCGCAAGGCTTCTATCGGTTTGACATAACGCCTTGAGGGCGGCGAGAGGGCTGCTCGATTCTCCGGGAATTCTAACGACTGTTGGCCGCAATCCCCAGCCTCGAACGGAATCTGCTTTTAAGGAGCGCGGTTTACAAATTACAGTGGAAGCTCGACGACCTGAGCATCCCGCACGTGGTGCTGCCACGCGAGTTGACCGGCGTCGACGCCAACATTGTCGTGATGATTGCGCGACTCTTCCCGACCGGCGCACACAAAGTCGGCGCTGCCTATAGCTGTCTCATCGAGAAGCAGCTTGCAAAAGCGCGGGGATTTTAGCTGCCGCGACGTTTGACGGTTTTATCGCCTCGTCACACCCGGGCCACCTTTGGGCTCGGGGTAACCGCCGTGCGCCATTCCATCGCGCGGAGCCCGCAGCCTACAGCACCTTGCGCTTCTTCAATTCCTTATCCAGCACCCCGAGGTCGGGCGGGATGTGGATGGGGGTACCGGCCGTTTCGATGGCGGCCTTGATGTCCTTCAGGCCATTGCCGGTGATCACGGCACAGACGCTTTCGCCCTTCTTGATGATGCCGTCGGCAATGGCGCGTTTGACGCCCGCGACGCTGGCCGCGCCGCTCGGTTCGCCGAACACGCCGCTGAGGCGCGCGGTCTTGTTCATCGCTTCCATGATCTCGGCGTCGGACACGGCCACGATTTCGCCATGCGACTCGCGAAGAGTCTGAACGGCTTTGCGCCAGTTGCGCGGCGTGCCGCAGTCGATGCTGTCGGCCCGGGTGCCGCCCTCAACGGGCACGAGCTCCTTGCCCGAGTGAAACGCGTCGGCGATGGGTTTGCAGCCGGTGGCCTGCACGCCGAGCATGCGCGGCAGTTTCTTGGCGAAGCCCAGCTGATGCATCTCGCGGATGCCTTTCCAGGTGCCGGCGATGGTGCACCCGTCCCCCACGCTCAGGCATACCCAATCGGGCATCGTGTCGGAGAATTGTTCGCCGATTTCGAGGCCGCAGGTCTTTTTCCCTTCGACGAGGTAGGAGTTGATGGCGCAATTCCGGTTGTACCAGCCGTACTTCGCGCAGGCGTCCATGCAAAAATCGGTCGCCGCGTCGTAGTTGCCTTTCACCTTGATGACGGTCGAACCGAACACGAGCAGTTGTGCAATCTTGGGTTCGGGCGCCTTCTCGGGGACGAAAATGAACGCAGAGAGGCCCACGGCCGCCGCGCAACACGCGAGGGACGAGGCGGCATTGCCCGTCGAGGCCGTCGCGATGGTCTTAGCGCCGTACTCGATGGCCTTCATCACACCGACCGAGCTAGCGCGGTCCTTGAACGACGCGCTCGG
Organism: Verrucomicrobiota bacterium; assembly: GCA_003164675.1. GTDB lineage: Bacteria > Verrucomicrobiota > Verrucomicrobiia > Palsa-1439 > Palsa-1439 > Palsa-1439. The sequence continues at coordinate 23,701 of PLTX01000051.1, forward strand.
GTTGCGTCCGTCGTCCTTCAAATAGAAATCGCGCAGCCCAACCCATTCATTGAGACGATCCGTGTGATAGACCGGCGTGTAGCCGATTTGCAACCGCGGCAGGGGTAGTGAGAAGTCGACGGGGATGAGTTCTTCATACCGCCAGTGCGTGTGCGGCCGTTGCGCCAGCGCGTGGCGGGTGAGCGTCTTGGCGACTTTGTCGTAATCGTATTCGACATCGAGGATGCCCTCGACGCCGCATTTGTCGCACGTGTAGCGGTTGCCTGCGGGATACTTCTCGCCGCAGATGATGCAACGTAAATGAGAGATATGTTCAATAGCCATGACACGAGTGTATGCGCGCCGTGTTGCGGAATCAACCTGTTATCACACCCTTGGGCGGTTGTGGTTGCGCGCGCAGAACGCGGCGGGCTTCGCGGGCAATCATCAGTTCCTCGCGAGTGTGGATGACCAGAATCCGCGCCGCGGAAGCATCGGTCGCAATGTCGCTGTCGGGACGACAGGTCGCATTGCGCTGCGAGTCCAGCCGTACCTGGAGGCACTCCAGCCCATCGCAGACGGCGGCACGCATGGCTGGTGAGTTCTCGCCGATACGGTCGGTGAACACCAGCGCGTCCAACCCGCCCATCGTGACCGCGAGCGCGCCGATGGCGGAACGGACACGGTCGGCGAAAATCTCGAACGCGAGTTGGGCGCGTTGGTTGCCCTGGCTGGCGGCCGCTTCGATCTGCGCGAGGTCCGAAGACACGCCGGACACTCCGAACAGCCCTGACCGATGCGTCAGCGCATCATCGAGATCGTCGACCGTCAATCCGCAATGGCGCAGGAGGTAGATCAGCATGCCGGGATCCACCGAACCTGAGCGCGTTCCCATCATCAGTCCGTCGAGCGGCGTGAATCCCATGGTTGTGGTCACAGGTTCACCGCCACGCACCGCCGTGGCGGAACAACCGCCGCCGAGATGGCAGGTGACCAGACGCAACTTCGAGGGGTCCCGGCCCAGCAATTCCACGGCACGGCCGGCGCAGTAGCTGTTGCTGATTCCGTGAAACCCGATCCGTCGCACCCCGAATTTCTCGTACCACTCGTACGGCTGAGCGTACATGTAGGTTCGTGCCGGTAGCCGCGCGAAAAACGCGGTGTCGAACACGGCCACCTGTGGCACGCGGGGCAGTACGCCCCTGACCGCCCGGATCGCGGCGAGGGCCGGTGGGTTGTGCAACGGCGCCAGGGTGGCCAGACCCGAGATCGTCGCCTCCACTTTGTCGTCGATCAATGTGCTGTTGCGGAATTCCGTTCCGCCATGGACCACACGGTGGCCAACTGCAGTGATGATATCGCCCTCGGCCGTCAGCGCGCGAACAGCGCACGCCGCCGCGGCGGAATCGTCGGCTACGGCGACCATGGAGCGTTCCTCGTGTGAACCGCGACGCAGAAGGAATCGTGCTCCCTGGCGGTTGCCATCCGCCCAGTCGATTGAGCCTGACACCAATGACTCGCGCGCCTCGGCGTCGAACAGACCGAATTTCAGGCTCGTGGAACCTGCATTGATAACCAATATGCTCATGGGGGTACCCCGGATATTTGTTCCTCTTGACGATCTTGACAAGGCCTGTTGCGCTGTCCCCGTTGAACTTTGAGGATCTGGAGCGCACCCTGTCTTTTGTCTCAGTGTACCGCAAAACCGCTCACGAGCAAGACAATCACGCAGACCACGCCCGGCGTGACTGGATCGACTGCGGAAACACACGCACGGACAACGACTCCAGGAGTTTCGCCGCTTTGCGGCGTGCCCGTTGTTCGTGTTTTATCTTGACACAGTCTGGTGGACAGGAAAAATGGCAACCCAATGGAGAAGGTGATCCAGACAATTAAAAAGCGCGTGGAGGAAGAGCGGGAAGACATCCTCGCTTTCCTTCGCGATATTGTCGCAATCCCCTCGATGAATTCGCAGCTCAAAGCGGTCGGCGAGCGCATCGGCGAGGAGATGAAGCGGCTCAAGTTTGACGAAGTGCGGTTCGACAAGATGGGCAACATTCTCGGCCGGATCGGCAACGGCAAGCGCGTGCTCGTGTACGATTCGCACGTGGATACCGTGGGCATTGGCGATCGCGGCATGTGGAAGTGGGATCCGTTCAAGGGAAAAATCGAAGACGGCAAACTCTACGCGCGCGGGACCTGTGATGAGAAGGGCTCCACGCCGGGTATGATCTACGGTCTGGCGCTGGCACGCGATTTGGGACTCCTCGACGGTTTCACTGCGTACTATTTTGGCAACATGGAGGAATGGTGCGACGGCATCGCCCCGAACTCATTCGTCGAAGTGGACCCGAAAGTGCGGCCCGATTTCGTCGTCATCGGTGAGCCAACCAAGATGCAGGTGTATCGCGGGCACAAGGGACGGCTCGAGTTGAAAATTGTTGCCGACGGAAAATCGGCGCACGCAGCCCACCATCACCTCGGTGACAACGCAGTGTACAAGATGGTCAACATCATTCAGGCAATCCGCGAACTCGACCGCCGTCTCGGTCGCCATCATGCCCATCCGTTTCTCGGCAAGCCGACGCTTGCCATCACGCATGTCGAGGCACGCACGGCATCGCTCAACGCTGTGCCGGACGAGTTTACGATCTACCTCGACCGTCGTGTCACCGTTGACGAACCGAAGGATAAGGTGATCGCAACCATCCGGGGACTGATTCCCGATTACTTGCAGGACGAGGTCAGAGTCGAAGAATTCTTCTACGATACGCCGAGCTACACGGGGTTTGTGTTTCCTGTGGACAAGTTCTATCCCGCGTGGGTGCTCGAAGAGAAACATCCGCTGGTGCAAGCGGGTCAGCGAACCATTCACGCCTTATGGGGAGAAACGCGCCCAACCGGCAAATGGGGTTTCTCGACGAATGGCACGTACTGGGCCGGCAAGGCCAAAATCCCCTCGATTGGCTTTGGACCCGGCGACGAAGAGTTGGCACACATGCTGGAAGAGCATATCAGTTTGGAAGAAGTAGTGCGCGCGACCGAGTGGTACGCGTTGTTCCCGAAACAGCTCGCGTGACGAGAAGATTTGTGTCCGCGAGTCGTGCCCAACGGCACGAACAATGAAAATGAACAGAGATTCGCAAACGAAAGGAAAGGGTAGGAAATATGCGTAGTTTTCTAGGACGTGACATTTTGTCGCTGAAGGATTTTGAACGGGAAGAGTTTTTCCGCGTGTTCGAAGTTGCGCAGCAGTTGGAGCCCATCCCGAAGAGCCGGCGCAACTCGGACATGCTCAAGGAGAAGACGCTGGTCACCGCGTTCTACCAGCCCAGCACGCGCACCCGCCTCGCCCATGAATCGGCGATGCATCGTCTGGGCGGGCACGTCACGGGCTTTGCCGACCCGAAGATGACGCGAGCCGGGGACTTTTACCAGGAGTCCATCAAAGACACGGTCAAAATGCTGGAGTACTATGGCGATGTGATCGTGATGCGCCATTTCCAGCAGGGCGCGCCGCACGAAGCTGCGAAATGGGCGAGCATCCCCATCATCAACGGCGGGGACGGCTGGGGCGAGCATCCCACGCAAATTCTGGCCGACCTGTATACCGTCCTCCGCGAGAAGGGCCGCATCGATGGCCTGAACTGGCTCGCGGTCGGCGACATGCGGATGCGCACCATGCACTCGCTCGGGTACGCGCTGACGCAATTCGACTGCCCGATCACCTTCGTCGGGCCGCCCAAAATGACGCTGACAAAGGAGTTCAAAGCGGAATTGAAGCAATCTTCGCTGAACTTCTCCGAGGCCGAGCATGTGGAGCAGGTCATTGCCAAGGCGGACGTGATTCTCGTCGAGCCGGTCGTGCAGCCTGATTACACCAAATCGCGGGATGAGCGCGCCGGCAAGGAACTCGACCTCACACCGGCGAATTACAAGATCACCCGCCAACTCCTGGAGAAGAAAGCCAAGCCCGACGCGATCCTGTTGCACTCGCTGCCGCGCATGGACGAAATACCGACCGACGTGGACAGCACGCGTTGGTCGCGCTACTGGCAGGAGGCCTTCAACGGCGTGGTGATGCGCATGGCCTTGCTGGCGCTGATTCTCGGGAAGATGGAGTAACAAGCACCGCGCACCCAGTAGACGGGTTGTGGTAGCGGCAAGACGGATGGTTTGTGTCTTGCCGAGCGGGAAATTTCTTGCAATAATTTCCGCGTGTTCTACCAGCCGAACGTCATCGAAGAAGCTCTCGGGCTCAAAGCGGAACTGAAGGACGGTGGTACGTTTATCGCGGGCGGCACTGACGTGGTGGTCCTCATGAACCACGGCAAGGCCGCCCCCGAGAACTTCATCGACCTCACGCACATTCCCGAATTGCGCGCCATCCATCGGCACGATGGCGCGTTGGAACTGGCCGGCAACGTGACCTACGCCCAGGCCGGGAAGCTTCCGGTCCGCTGTCTCGCGCTCGCGTCGCTCAGTGTCGGCGGCCCGGGTATCCGCGAACTCGGGACGCTGGCCGGCAATCTCGCCAGCGCCTCACCCGCCGGAGACGGTTCCACCGCCCTGCTGGCGCTCGACGCGGAAGTGGAATTGACCAGTGTTCGCGGCGCGCGGCGGTTGCCGCTCGACAAATTCTTTCTGGCTTATCGCAAGACCGCGCTCGCCGTTGACGAGATGATTACGAAGATCACGGTTCCGACAACTTACCGGAGCGATTGGTCCAAGAACGGCAAGCGCGGCGCGATGAATATCTCGATTGTGGCGGCGGCGGTCGCCATCACGCCGAAGAAGGAAACACGCATCGCCCTGGCCTCGGTCGCGGCCACCCCCATCCGCTGCTACAAGGCGGAGAAATTTCTGACGGAGAACGGTCTGAATGCTGGCACGATTCGGCAGGCGGCGGAGATAGTCCGCACGGAGATCCGGCCGATCACCGACCATCGCGCGAGCGCGGATTACAAGGTGCATCTGTCGGGCGTGATGGTGCGCCGGTTGTTGGAGAATTTGGTGAAAGCATGAAGAAGGCGCGGAAGAAGACTGTGGCGGCGAATGGCGGCAGCCTCTGGCCCCTCCGCTTCACATTGAACGGCAAGAAGGTTTCCGCCAAGGTGCAGCCGACCCAGACGCTGCTTGATTTTCTCCGGATCGAGATGGGACTGACCGGCACGAAAGGCGCGTGCCTCGAGGGCGAATGCGGAAGCTGTTACGTGCTGGTGGACGGCAGACCGATGAACTCGTGCCTGATGTTGGCGCCGCAGGCGCAGGATCGCACGGTGACGACGATCGAAGGTTTCGCGCACAACAAGAAGCTGGATGTGATCCAGCAGAAATTCGTCGAATGCGGCGCGGTCCAGTGCGGCTATTGCACGCCGGGCCTGATCGTGGCTGCGAAGGCGTTGCTCACCGAGAATCCGCATCCGACGCGCGAGGAATTCCTCGTCGGGATGGAGGGAAACATCTGTCGTTGCACGGGGTACAACAAGATCCTGCGCGCCTGTGAACTCGCCGCGGACGAAATGGGGCTGAAAAAGAAGTGAGCCAACCGATCGACAACCTCGAAGAGGCGGTCGCCCGACTTCATGTGGCGAGCAAGAGTTCCTCGGCCTACGAGAGCGGGCCGAGGAAGGTTGTCGGCAAGTCCGCCGAACGCCTGGACGCGGTCGAGAAAGCGACGGGCGAGACGAAGTACGGCCAGGATTTGTTCGACAAGAAATTCCTGTTTGCCAAGGTGCTGCGGGCTGCCCATCCGCACGCCGAGATTCTGCGCATCGACACGCGCGAGGCGAAGAAACTGCCGGGTGTTGTCGCCGTGATCACCCACAGCGATGTAACCGGCACCAACATGCACGGCCTGATACGCCGCGACCAGGAAGTGCTCTGCAGCCGGAAAGTTCGTTACCTCGGCGACGCGCTCGCGGTCGTCGTCGCCAAAACTGAAGAAATCGCCATTGAAGCGCTCGGCAGGATCAAGGTTGATTACAAGCCGTTGCCGAACATCCTCACGATGGAAGACGCGCTCAAGCCCGATGCGCCGAAGATTCATACGGAGGGGAATGTTCTCGGCGAGAAACATCTGCGCAGGGGCGACGCGCCCGCCGCGATGCGCGAGGCCGACGTGGTCGTCGAGGACATCATCCAAACGCAAACGGTGGACCATGCGTTTCTCGATCTCGAAGCAGGCCGGGCGCGCTATGACGGCAAGATGCTGACCATCGAAGTGGCCGGGCAGTGGCTGCATGAGGAGCGGCGGTTGATTGCGCTGGCGATCGGGTTGCCGCTGGAACAACTGCGCCTCATCCAGCCGGCGACGGGCGGCGCGTTCGGCGGTCGCGAGGACATCTCGATCCAGATTTATCTCAGTTTGGCGGCGCTCAAACTCAAGGGAAAGACCATCTGCCTGCGGTATTCGCGCAGCGAGTCGATGGTTGCGCGGCACAAGCGTCATCCGATGCGGGTCCACTACAAGCTCGGCGCGAAAAAGGACGGCACACTGGTCGCCGCGCAAGTTACATTTTATGTGGACAAAGGCGCGTACGCTTCGACGGGCATCGCGGCGATGCGTAAAGCGTCCAGCCATGCGACGGGCCCGTACAAAGTGCCCAACGTATGGGCGGACGTCATCGGCGTGTTCACCAACAACAACCCATGCGGCGCGATGCGCGGGTTCGGCGCGGTGCAGACGGCAATTGCGTATGAGGGACTGATGGACCGGCTCGCGGTGAAGCTGGGGATGGACAAGGCCGAGTTGCGAATGAAGAACCTCATCCACTCGGGCGACGCGGTGACCACGGGCCAGATCGTGCCGAATGCGACCGGTGTCGAATGCTTTGAGGCCGTGCTGAAGAAGATCGACTGGAAGAACCGAAGTTACGAGACGGCGGCGCCACACCTGAAGCGGGGTTACGGCGTGAGCGTGATTTGTTTCGGTCTTGGCTACGGCGACGGCTTCCCCGATGCCTCGCGCGCCCGTTGCAAACTGACCGCCGATGGGATGGTCGAGGTGTATTCGAGTGGCATCGACGTTGGCCAGGGGCTGATCAACATGATCGCGCAGATCGTGGCGGAGGAGGTCGGCGTGCCGCTGGAGCGGGTGCGACCGATTTTGGCGGACACGCAATTGACGCCGGAATCCGGCAGCACCTCGGCGACGCGCCAGACGTATTTCACCGGTTCGGCGGTGCAACTGGCGGCGTCGGAACTCAAGAAGCAGCTCCAGGACATCGCGGCGGCGCATCTCGAGGAATTGGTGTACGAAATCAAGATCGATAACGGCGAGGCGTACAACGTGTTTCGTCCCGAACGGCGGCTGACGCTCCGGGAACTGGCACGCGAGGGCAAGCGGCGCGGCTTTTCCTTGGAAGCGATGGGTGTGTACAAGCCACCGACCGTGCCCGAGGACACGGCGACGGGCCAGAGCATGCGGGCGTTTGTGACCTACCTGTTTGGGAGCCACGCCTGCCAGGTGCTCGTCGACACCGAGACCGGCGAGGTGAAAGTCGAGCGCTACATCGCCTGCCACGACGTGGGCAAAGCCATCAACCCCGACCAGGTGATTGGCCAGATTCAGGGTGGCGTCACGCAGGGCATCGGCATGGTGTTGATGGAAGAAGTGGTGATGAAGGATGGCAAGATCATGAACCCGGGGTTCACGGACTACATTTTGCCGACGATTCGCGACGTGCCGGAGATCGAATGCATCGTGCTGGAGAATCCCGACCCCGGCGGCCCGTTCGGCGCGCGCGGCGTGGGTGAACCGCCGTTGATTGCCTGCGGCCCCGCCGTCATGTCCGCCATCCAGGACGCGATTGGCAAGCCCATCCGCATCCTGCCCGCGACCCCCGAGCGCGTCTGGCGAACGATTTCGGAGAAGTGAGGGAAGTAGATAGAGAGCGCTGGCCTGCTGCGTCGTCTCCCAGATCGCTTGCTTGTGGAATGTGGCGCTTGGTAGACTGCCCGCGCGCATGAGAGCCACTTTGGAGGTCATCAACCGAATGCAGGCGGATGGCGTCATCGGCAAGTACGCCATCGGCGGCGCGGTGGGCGCGATTTACTACTTGGAACCATCAGCAACGCTAGACGTCGACATTTTCATTTCACTCAAAACGCCCTCGGACAGTTCGTTGGTTACACTATCACCCATTTACGACTATCTCATTTCACACGGTTGCAAGGTCGAAAAGGAATATATCGTCATCGAAGGCTGGCCGGTGCAATTCCTTCCTGTGGGCGACGCGTTGGACGAGGAGGCGTTGGCGCAGGCGGTCGAAACGGAGGTTGAAGGCGTTCGCACCTGGGTCATGTCCGCCGAGCACCTAGTAGCGATCGCCCTCCGCACCGGGCGTGCCAAGGACTTCACGCGCATCCTGCAATTCGTTGAAAGCGGAGTTATTGACCCAAACAAACTTGACCAAATCCTAGAGCGGTCTGGGTTGCTTGCGAAATGGGAACAATTCGGCGATAAGTATCTGAAAGAAACCGAATGAACACTCGGATGCGTCAGATTCTGGAAAGCAAAAGCGCGATGCGGCGGCGCCTCGGCTCGCTTCCATTTTCCGAGAAGCTGGCCCTTTTGGAGAAACTCCGCCACCGCAATCGGGTCTTCGCCTACGCATCTTTGTTGAAAGAGTATCATCAGTTGACTTCAAATTCGATTCCCGGTCAAGAAGTGGGAGATTTGCGAGCAAGGATGGAAGATCTGGCAAGACATTTAACTCCCAAGGAAGTCGACTTTCTGAACGGGCTGTCAATTGATCTGAGTACACTTGGTGGCACTGAGGTTTACGAACCGGATGGCAAAGACCAATGGACGCCACAGCGCATAAGAGAAACCCTCAAGCGTGCCTGGTCAGCTAATGATAGGGAGGCAATTCTTAAAGTACTTCGGAAGGGACCCTTGTTGTCCGCTGCGCAAACTGCGTTTCTTCGGGCCCAATCTTATGAGGCTTTGGGACTGCCGGACATTGCGTTGCTATTCATGGAGTACGCTGCAAAAAAGGATCCTGAAACGTCGTCCTACAAGATTCTGACGATGCGACTTCTCGAACAAACTGGACGACTTGATGAAGCCGGGCGCCGAGCGGAGGCTTACTTAAGCGAGGAAGGCAACGATTTGAACCTCCGGATTTTCGCCGCCCATATTCTTTACGATTTTGCGAAAACTCAGCGTGTCGAGGCACTCCCTATTTACCGAAGACTCGCCACGATTTTAGAGCAGTCCTTGTCCAAATACAGCAAGATCAAACCGAACTTTCAGTCTATGGCTGTGCTGGGGTACATGATTCTAGCGAACTGCTATGCTGCTCTTGGTAAGAATGCGGAAGAAGTACAAGCATATGAATCGGGGCTCGAAATGGAGCCACAAAACAGCCTGGTTTTAGCTGCACTTGGTTTGACTTATGCGGATTCTGATCCAAGTCGAGCGCGAACGTATTTTATGAAAGCAGTAGAGCGGAACACAATCGCAGTTTCGCCGTATTTGTACTTGGCCCACCACGCCCTTAAAAGCGCCGATTACAGAGGTTGTTTTGAATTATGCGAGAAACTGAAGAACATCGCCAATCAAGCAAGGTTGAAGGAGGTAGAGGCCACGGCTTGGCACTGGGGTGCGATTGCGGGATTTGAGTTGGGTGTTAATCCCGAATCAGTTCGAATGGCTTTCGAGATGGCGTTGGGTTTAGACCCTTTTGACGAGAGCATTGTGTACAACTTTAATCTGTTCAAACAGTTGCAGCAGTCGCTTCAGCCAGCCGCGGTGGTCTCAGGTACAAGGCGACTTGATTGGGAGACTAATCGGGTCTTTGACTCGAAAGGGGCACGAGACGAATTGCTGGAAAATGCAACTCCGAATCTCCCCGTGTAGCTAAGACATGCCAGCAATGTGCTCCTACTAAGACTGCGGAAATGACGGCAAGCAGCCCGCCTCCGCCGTCAGTCTACGCCAGCCCAGAGCTACGGCGGACAAGAGGCTTCCTCCTTCGCTGAACCCGCCACAGCGGGTAAAGCTTCTGAGGACAAGTCGGCGGCCTCGCGGCGAGTTAGAGCGCCGTTGACCTTGCCCCCTGAAACTGGACAGTTTCCAAAGAGAGTCTTGGCTAATAAAGTGGCGGGAGCCACGAGGAGCCAAGATGAAACGGAAGCGATTCAGTGAAGAACAGATTATTGGGATTCTCAAGCAGGCCGAGGGCGGTTTGCCACTGCCCGAGTTGATCCGTCAGCACGGGATCTGCGAGGGGACCTACTACCGCTGGAAGAGCAAGT
>PLTX01000058.1 GCA_003164675.1 Verrucomicrobiota bacterium
GCGGCGAATTGGCAGGCTTCGGGGGCGGTGCTGGAGAGAACTTTGTCATGGACAATTTCGACTTCGAGTTCATTCCCGAGCCGTCGTCCCTGCTGCTAACCGCACTCGGTGGTGTATCGCTTGTCGCGTTCCTCAAACGCAAGCGCGGGTAGTGTAGTCAGAACTGACACTTCAGCTTCAAGGCGTGTTCAAGGTGCCAGAGGTATTCGTGACGCGGGATTTCGTACGTGCCGAATTGTTGCAGGTGCGGCGTGGTCCATTGCGTATCGAGGAGCACGAACCCGCCCGCGCGCAGCCGTTCGACCAACGCCATGAGCGCCACTTTCGACGCGTCCGTCGCGCGATGAAACATGCTTTCCCCGAAGAACGCGCCGCCCAACGCCACGCCGTACAAGCCGCCGACGAGTTTGCCGTCGAGCCGCGTCTCGATGCTGTGGGCGTAGCCGAGACGATGCAACCGGCAATAGCTGTCGAGGATCCCCGGGAAAATCCACGTGCCTTCCCTGCGCCGGGCGCATTCGCGGATCACCGTTTCGAAATCCCTGTCCGAGGTGATCTCGAATTTCTTCCGCTTGAGCACGCGCCGCAACCCGTGCGGGATGTGGAACCGCGCATCGAGCGGAATGACCGCGCGCGGGTCGGGAGAAAACCAACCGATGCGACCCCGTTTGTCCACGGCCATCGGAAAGATACCGCGCCGATACGCCGTCAATAACATCTCGGGCTCGATCACGGCGCGATTGTACTCACTCGCCGCAATCTATCCAAGACCGGAGCGGTTCGCGGCTACAGCTCATGCGACAGCTCTCCGCCTCACCTTGATCCTCTCCCCCGACGACGGGGGCGAGGAGATCCCCTCTCCCCTGCCGTGTAATGGAGAGGGTCAGGGTAAGGGTCTTGCCTCTGATCTATGGCTTTACCATCGGCATGTCGCCTCCCCTCCCGGACATTCCACAAGTTTCGATGAGCCAATCCACTTGGCTTCGCGTAATTCTGCGTCAGTGAAGAGAATCCCACCGACGCAGAACCCAGCAAACCCCTGCTTGCCCCAGTGTGGCCAACCAGTTATTCCCTGTCGAGATCCTTGTAGCGTTGGGGAACGATCAAGAACCTTATGACCACTGGCAACGTCAATAACTTCAAGGCCGACGCCTATGATAAAAATCTTTTTTCCGTCCGGACTCCACGCCGGGTAAAGGCCACCGTGCGTCCCCCATTGCTTATCGTCCGGATTCGGCAGGGGATGCTGATTGCCGCCGTCCGCATTCATCACGTAAAGCCGCGAGGCCCATCCGACCCAGTGGATGTACCCAATTTGCTTCCCGTCGGGCGACACACGCGGGTCACTATCCATGGGTCCATCAGTCAGGTACACCCGCTTCTCGCCGTTCCTGTCACATTTGGCGATCCGTCCGTTACGGTCTGCCCCCCGCATCGACTCCCCATAAACGATCCATTGTCCATCGGGCATCCAGTTCACGCCGCCCACAGACTGCAGCCCGTTGGTCACATGCGCCGGGGTGATGATTCGCCGTAGATCGGTGCCGTCCAGATTCATTGTCCACAACCCCGTGATGTCGCTGCCGGCGTACGTCACGGTGACAGCAACTTGGTGGGTTTTGACGCACACGTCCATCCAGGTGGTGCAGTCCTGGGTATCGATCGGGTAGTTGGGGTCTCGCCAGAGTTCCTTGATCTCAGTCTTGGCACTTCCGTCGGCCTTCATCTTGCAGAGGTAAATGCCGACTCCCTGTCCGGCAACCTGCTTGAGGAAGTAGACCTCTTCCTGGCTATCGTCGAATTGGGGTTTCTCCCCCGCCTTGGTGGGCAGCGTCATCGCCGGCCCCCAGGCGCAGCACAGGTACTCAATGTTGGCGCACTCGGCAGCCGATGACGTTAGTGCCGCGGCGGCGATTAACGACAAGAGCAATACTCGCTTCTTCATAAGTCCTCCTTCGTGGCGTCACTGAAACTGCGTGGCTGTTTCCTCCATGGCTTTGCGCGCGGGTCGGGAGAAAACCAACCGATGCGACCCCGCTTGTCCACGGCCATCGGGAAGATGCCGCGCCGATACGCGGTCAATAGCATCTCAGGCTCGATCACGGGCGGATTGTACCCGCCGATCGCACCCGTTCCAAGTCCCCACCATGCTCTCGGGCCATCGCCTGACCGGCAATCCAGCCCGTGGTCCAGGCCGCCTGGAAATTGAAGCCGCCGGTGATGCCGTCAATGTCCAGCAACTCCCCCGCGAAGTAGAGTCCCGGGCAGAGGCGGCTTTCCATGGTCTTGAAATCCACCTCGCGCAGATGAACGCCGCCGCACGTGACAAACTCTTCCTTGTTCAGGCTCTTGCCCGTCACGGCCAGTTCCGTGCGGGTCAACTGCTGAACCAGCCGATGTTGTGCCGCGCGCGTGAGACGCGACCAGCGTGTGTCCTCCGCAATGCCTGACGCCAGAACCAATTGTTCCCAGAGACGGGCGGGCAAGGGAGCGATGGGCGTATTGACCACGAGCCTGGCCGGTTGTTGTTCACGACGCGCATTCAACTCCGACGCGATCTGTTCGGCGTCGAAGTGCGCCAGCCAGTTCACGTGAAGCGGAAACTGGTAGTCGCGGTCATGTAATTCTCGCGCACCCCATGCGGAGAGACGCAGGATGACCGGTCCGCTCAGCCCGGAGTGCGTTGCAAGCAATGCGCCACGTTCGCGCAGTCCTGTGCCGGGTATTGAAACCTCTGCCAACTCGACAGAGATTCCCGCCAGTTTGTGCAGCCATGGCGTGGCCGTGTGAAAGGTGAAGAGCGACGGCACGGGCGGTTCCAATGTATGCCCCAGTGAAACCGCCAACTGCCCCGCGGCAGCCGTTCGACACCCACCGGTTGCCAGTAACACGCGATCGCATACGTCCGTTTTGCCGTCGGACAGTGTCACTTCGAATCCGCCTTCCGCGCGTTTCGACAGGCGTTGCACACCGCAATTCGTCACGAGCTTTACACCCGCGGTCTTCGCTGATTCGATCAGGCAATCAACAATCGTTTCCGACAAATCCGTGACGGGAAACATGCGCCCATCACTTTCCGTTTTCAGCGTTACTCCTCGCGCTTCAAACCAGGCGACCGTGTCATTTGCCTGAAATCTTTTCAATGGCCCAATGAGAGCCTGTTCACCCCGTGGAAATCGCGTGGCGAATTCCCGCGCATCGAAGCAGGCATGCGTCACGTTGCAGCGTCCGCCACCGGAGATACGCACTTTGGACAAAAACTCCCGCCCCTTCTCCAGAATGATTACATCAGCGGACGGCTTTGATTCGGCGCAAGTGATGGCCGCGAAAAATCCCGACGCGCCGCCGCCCACGATGATGATTCGACGCGCACTCACGCCCGGCCCGCTCGCAAGCTAGCTTCAAGTTGCCGCAGGTCTTTGGGCAGCGCCGCCGTCCATGTCATTCGGGCGTCGGGTTTGTCGGGGTGGTCGAGGCTCAGGACCTCGGCGTGCAACGCCTGTCGCGGGAAATCGATACGCGCGGCTTTCGGGGCGTCACCGTGATACTTCGGGTGGTACGTCCGGTCGCCCACCAACGGCAGCCCGGCGTAAGCCGCCTGCGCGCGGATTTGGTGTTTGCGGCCCGTCTCCAGGCGCAGCCGCAACTTGGAGACGACCGCGCGACTGCCGGCCAACGGGAATTCCGTGAGCACCTCGTAGTGGGTGATGGCTTCCATCGTCTCGTCTTTGGCCGCTTTGGCCTCCACTTCGGAGATGACGAACTGGCGCAATTGATCGTCGCTGAGTTTCAGCCAATTCCGCCACGTGCCCTGGGGCTTCGATGGCCGGCCTTCCACGTAGGCCACGTATTCCCGCTTCATGCTGTGGACCTTTAGCTGGTCGATGAGGTGTTGCCGCGCGGCCGGGTTCATCGCCATGCAAAACACGCCGCTGGTGTACTGGTCGAGACGGTGCACGGGCAGCGGTTCCAGCCGGCGGTACGCCGGCGGCAACGAATAACCACGTCCATCGACACCACGGTCGTACGCGCGCAGTTTGCCGGCCAAAAAGTCGGCGAGAATGCTGAGCGCGGACAGATCATCGGGCTCCGCCGGCACCGAGAGCAGTCCGGGCCCTTTGTTCACGACCGCGAGCGCGGCATCGAGATAAAGAATCGCAACGCGCGGATGGATCTGCCAGCCCTCAGTCCCGCAGTCCAACGCTGTGGCGCGCCGGTCCAATAACTCCAGCGCATCCTTTGGGTCCGGCAGCGACTGGTTCGGCTGGCGGATAATGACCCCGTTCACGCTCACCCGGCCCGCCATAATCCACTGCTTCGCCCGCTTTTTCGGCGTCTCGGGATATTTGGCCAGCAACCACTCCAGCAGTGGCCGGCTCGATGTTTCGGTGGAATCGCCTGTCGTCATGGTTCCAATTGAATGCGTCGTTTCGCCGGATCGGATTGCATCCGATACAACACGGCCACATGACCGACGATCCACACCAACTCGCTGTGCGTGCGCGCGGCAATGTCTTCGGCGAGGGCCTTCTTCGTTTCCTTGAACGCCGTGAATTTGATCTTGATGAGTTCATGGTCGCTCAGTGCCTGCTCGACGCTGGCAAGAAACGCGTCGGTTACGCCGGCTTTGCCGAGGTGCAGGATCGGATCAAGCCGCTGCGCGAGCGACCGTAGTTGGCTGGTTTGTCGACTGGACAAGCTCATGTGCCGACTACTGTAGATTGTTTCTTCGCATCATCCACGCAAAATTCTCACCCTGTTAAGAACCGCGGATACATCTTGTACCTTACCACCGCTCGAGAGGGAAAGATGTAGCCACGGCGCTCTGTCGCCGTGGGGGATGCGCCCCGACAGAGCGGGGCGGCTACAGCACGCTCAAATGTGGTGTTAGTACCAAGATGCGCCCCCGAACAAACCGCTTTGTGGGTTCAGGATCGAACGGTACAATGACCGCGCCATGAGCGACAACCCGTCACCCGAGCCAATTCCCGCGTCGCCGCACCGGCGGCGTCCGCGCTACTCGGGAAAAAATCCGCGTCGCTTCGAAGAGAAATACAAGGAACACAACCCTCAGCGTTACGGTGAAACGGTCGCGAAAGTCCTCGCCTCCGGCAAGACGCCCGCAGGCTCGCACCGTTCGATCATGGTCGCGGAGATTCTCGATGTGTTGAAACCACAGCCGGGGGAGATCGCCGCGGATTGCACGCTCGGTTACGGCGGCCACGCCCGCGAACTCCTGCCGAAGCTCCAGCCCGGTGGACGTTTGATTGGGTTGGACGTCGATCCCATCGAACTTCCAAAAGCGGAAGCGCGGTTGCGCGAGCTTGGATTTGGTACGGATGTGTTCGTGGCGCACCGCAGTAATTTCGCCGGACTGCCGAAGATACTGGCCATCGAGCAATTATCCGGCGTCGACATGGTCCTTGCCGATCTCGGAGTTTCATCGATGCAACTGGACGATCCGGGACGCGGGTTCTCCGTCAAGTTCGAGGGTCCGCTCGACATGCGGATGAATCCGTCGCGCGGTCAGCCTGTGAGAGTGTTGCTCGAAAAGATCAGCGCCGATGAGCTTGCTGCGCTGCTGGAAGAAAACGCTGACGAACCGCATGCCCGTCTGTTGGCCGATCTTCTCGCGGGCAAGACGTTTCCCACCACGACGGCGCTGACCAATACGGTGCACCGCGCCCTGTTGCGGGCGGCCACGGACGAGGAGCGCGACGACTCGATTCGCCGGGTCTTCCAAGCGTTGCGCATTGCCGTGAATGACGAGTTTTCCGCGCTCGACAGTTTCCTGCGCAATCTTCCCGCCTGTCTCAATCCCGGCGGTCGCGTCGCCGTCCTGACGTTCCACTCGGGCGAAGACCGTCGCGTGAAGAAGTCCTTCGAGGCCAGCCTCCGCGACGGTCTCTACGCCGACATCGCCCAAGACGTCATCCGTCCCACCCCCGCCGAACGCCACGACAACCCGCGTTCCTCCCCGGCGAAGTTACGCTGGGCGCGCAGAGCGGGATGACGGCGGATGCACCAGATTGAAAAAAACGTTTTTGGGGTATTGACCTGTCTATTACTTCACAGTTTAGGCTGTTCGTTGTCATGGCCATGACGACAACTGAAACAGCAACTATCGAACACTTGAAAGGAACGTGCCGATGCCGACCAAAATGACGAAGGAAAACTGGATTGCCTTGTTCCGCGACGTGGGGCTGACTGATGCGCAGATGAAGAAATGGCATCATCTATTCGAGACTCGTCACCCTGAGGGGCACCAGAGTTTTCTGGAATGGCTGGGGCTGCCCGCCGAGAAATGCGACCTCATCCGCAAGGAGAGCCGCTAGTCAAGTTGGGGCGGTGGCGGTTCGCCGTTGCCGCCCCACAATGCTCGCGACGATGAACACCTGTACCATCACGAAGCTCGCGCGGGCATTCGGATTGTCCCGCAGCACGTTGCTGTATTACGACCGCATCGGTCTGCTGCCGCCTTCGGGACGCACGGCGGCCGGCTATCGCTGCTATACACAGCGTGACCGGCAACGGCTGGAGCGAATCTGCCATTTCCGCCAGGCCGGGCTAACCCTCGCCGATATCCGCACGCTGCTGTCGTCGAGCGGGAAACCGAACGCCAAATTGTTGGAGCGGCGATTTCGCGAATTAGGGGGCCAGCTTCTGGAACTGCGCAGCCAGCAGCGACTGTTGGCGAGCATGCTCAAGGGCGTGGCCGCAGGCAAATGTCCACCGGCGGTGGACCGCGTGATGTGGGTGAAAATGCTGCGGGCGGCCGGGATGGATGATCGAGCCATGGGCCGCTGGCATACAGAATTCGAACGACGCGCCCCGGATGCGCATCAGGAATTTCTCGTCTCACTCGGAATTCCCGAAAGCGAGATTCAGCGGATTCGCAAGAGCTCGGCGGAAGGCGCCTGGTGAAATTCGGCAACACGTCCTCCGTACAGGGGTGAGCTTTGTCGACAGCGTCACGGGACTGAGTCCGTTCACTTCCCGATTTTATCGAGTTCCTCCCAGCGGGCGTAGAGGCGGGTGACTTCGGATTTGGCGGACTCCAACTCCTTGAGCAGGGCCGGGGCATCTTTGGCGCGGGTGGCGTAGAAATCGGGGGCGGCGAAAGTCTTTTCCAATTCCGAGACGCGGGCTTCGGCGGCGTGGATGGCGGTTTCCATGCCGGCGAGTTCGCGTTGTTCGTTGAAAGTCAGTTTGCGCGGACGCGCCGACTTTGCTGGCGTCGGTGGCGGAGTGGCGACGGTGACGACGGCGTGCTTCCCGCGCGTCCGTTCACGCTCCTTGCGTTTCTCGAGGTAATACGAGTAATTCCCGGGCTGGACGTAGACGCCGGTGTCTTCGAAAGCGACGATCTGGTCGCAGATTCGATCGAGGAAATAGCGGTCGTGGCTGACGACGAGCACGCTGCCGTCGAAATCGGCCAGCGCTTCCTCGAGCATGCGCAAGCTGGGCAGATCAAGGTCGTTGGTCGGCTCGTCGAGCACGAGCACGTTGCCGCCGCGTTTCAACACCTTCGCCAGCATCAACCGCGCGCGTTCACCGCCCGACAGTCGGCTGACGGGTTCGCGGAGCCGTTCGTCGGGGAAGAGGTACCGCAGCAGATAGGCGCGGGCGCTCATCGTTTGCGTGCCGAACAGGACCGTGTCGCCACCGCCCGCGACCTCGGCCATCACGGTGTTCGCGTCGTTGAGCTGCATGCGGGTCTGGTCAATATAATTGAAACTCGCTCGCTTCCCGATCTTCACCGTGCCGGCGTCGGGCGCGCGTTCGCCCATGCACAGGCGCAGCAGCGTGGTTTTGCCAACGCCGTTGCGACCCACCACGCCCGTGCATTGGCCCGGCTTCAGGGAAAAACTCAAGTGGCGAAACAGCCAGCGTTCCGCTCCGCCCTCGCCGACTTTTGCGCCCGCGTTTTCGACTTCGACGGCGGTATTGCCCAGCTCCGGCGGCGGGGGAATCAGGAGGTCCATCTCGCGTTCTTCCGGGGGCGCTTCCAAGCCCTGCACCTTGTAGAAGGCTTCGAGCCGATGACGCGATTTCGAGCGCTGCGCCCGCACGCCCGCGCGCACCCACTCCAGTTCAATCCGCAAAAAGCGCTGACGCCGCCGCTCGGCCTGTTCGGCAATCTGTTGACGGGCGGCCTTGGATTCCAAATAGGCCGTATAGTTGCCCGGGTGCGAATAACATAGTCCATCCGCCAACTCGACAATCCGCGTGGCGATGTCGTCGAGAAAATAGCGGTCGTGCGTGACGAAGATGACCGCGCCCGGGAATTTCTGGAGGAATTCCTCGAGCCAGAGAATCGATTCGGCGTCGAGATGGTTGGTTGGCTCGTCCAGCAAGAGCAGGTCCGGCTGCGCGGCCACTGCGCGGCAGAGAGCGACGCGACGTTTCTCGCCGCCGGACAACGGCCCGACCATGGCTTCCAGCGGTGGTGCCGAGAGCGCGGTGACGCTCGCCTCGATTCGGGATTGCAGGTTCCACCCGTCGGCCTGTTCGATGTTGTGAAGCAACTCGGCCATCTCGGCCTCGGTGCGGTGACCGGTTTCGTAACGGCCCAACCAGTCCATCAAATCGGCCGCACCCGCCTCGATGTTTTGGCGGACGGTTTTGCCGCCATCGAGTTCGAATTCCTGGGGCAGATAACCGATGCGCAAGCCGCGCCGACGCGAAATCTCGCCGCCATCGGCCTGGGTCTCACCGGCTAAAATCTTCAAGAGGCTCGTCTTTCCGCATCCGTTGCGGCCCACCAACCCGACTTTTTCTCCCGGCGAGACCGAAAGCGTGACGGCTTTGAGCAGGCGCTCCGGGCCATAGGCCAGAGCCAGTTCAAAGGCGGAGAGCAATGCCGGTGTTGACGAACTCATTGGCGGCGAAAATTCCTACTCCATCGTCACGGATCGTCGCGAGGCTTTCTTGGCTCCGTGATGGGACTTGTTATCGAGCATGCGGGCTTTGGCGCGGCGGCTGCGTTTGCGTTTCTGGCGGCGGATTTTCTCGATCCGGGAACGCTCGGCATCGACATAGCCTTTCTTGAGGGCTTCGATTTTGTCGAGGAGGAGACGACGGGCGAGGTAGCGATTGAGGCCCTGCGAGCGGGTGGTCTGGCATTTGACCTGGAGTCGAGTGGGGTGGTGCAGCAACATCACGCACGTGGCGGTCTTGTTGACGTTCTGGCCGCCGTGACCGCCGGAGCGCACGAATGACTCGTCGATATCGGCCTCGCGCACGCCGAGCGCGGCCATGCGCTGGGCGAGTTGGGCTTCCTTCTCCGGGCTGACGGGAAATGCGCTCATGGCGGCAGCGTAGCCGTTGGCCCGCCGAAAGGCAAGGCGGTCAGGTGGTTATGCCATTTGTGATTTAGCTGTTGCTATCCTGCAGGAATGTACTATTGTACCCCCGCTAGCAGATAGAAGCAGTTGCAGTGAGATTGGTAGATTGTCAGTCAGGCCTTGCAGCTCGGTGACAGTCCGAAACCCGAAAACGGGAACAGTCACTGAGACCTCCTAACCGCAGCGGAAAGTATAAACACATAATGGCTACCAAGCTATTCGTAGGAAACCTGTCATTCAACACCAGCGAAGGCGACATCCTCGACCTGTTCAAACAGGCGGGTAACGTCACCAGTTGCGAACTCATCATGGACAAGTTCACCAACAAGTCCCGCGGGTTCGCGTTCGTGCAGATGGGCACGCAGGAAGAGGCCACCAAGGCCATTGCCGATTTGAACGGCAAGGAACTGGATGGTCGCGCGTTGACCGTCAACGAAGCCAAGCCCCGTGAAGAGCGTCCCCGTGGCGACTTCGGCGGCGGCCGTGGCGGCAGCAGCCGTGGCGGTGGCAAGTTCGCCGGCAGCCGGTACTAACTTTTTTCAGTTAGTTTTTCGACGAGAAGGCGTCCCGAGAAATCGGGGCGCCTTTTTGTCTATGGAGGAATCCGCGGCCGCCGATCAAAAAGATGCTACATTCCAAGAGAGATAGAGCTACCGTCCGGGCGCGACGGAGACTTGCGCAAAGGGCCGCCATGACGCACAATGGCCGACCGCTCAAGTAATCCAGGAGATTTTCATGACGACATCAGCAACGTTCGAAGTGGCGTTGGACAACCCCAAGACCAAGCTGCTCGACCAGTTGTGCATCGACACGATCCGCACGCTGGCGATGGACGCCATACAGAAGGCCAACTCGGGCCATCCCGGCGCGCCGATGGGGCTGGCGCCCGTCGCGTACTGGCTCTGGGAGAAATACCTGCGGCACAACCCGGACAATCCGCACTGGGCGAACCGCGACCGGTTTGTGTTGTCGGGCGGGCATGCCTCGATGTTGCTGTACAGCCTGCTGCACCTGACCGGCTACGACCTGCCGATGAGCGAGCTGGAGCGGTTCCGTCAACTGGGCAGCCGCACGCCCGGCCATCCCGAATACGGCCTTACCCCCGGCGTGGAAACAACGACCGGGCCACTCGGTCAGGGATTCGCCAATTCCGTCGGGATGGCCATCGCCGAGCGCTGGTTGGCCGAACATTTCAACCGCGACGGCCATGAGATCGTCAATTACCGCGTGTTTGCCATCGGCGGCGACGGGGACATGATGGAAGGTGTTTGCTCGGAAGCGGCATCGTTGGCGGGCCATCTCGGCCTGCACAAACTGCTGTGGATTTACGACAACAACAAAATCACCATCGAAGGCAAGACCTCGCTGGCGTTCAGCGAAGACGTCGGGGCGCGATTCAAAGCCTATGGCTGGTTTGTCCAGCATGTGGCTGACGCCAACGATCTGCGGGCGATCAACCGCGCCGTCAAGCGGGCGCTCAAGCAAACCAACAAACCGTCGCTCATCGTTCTCGACAGCCACATCGGATACGGCGCGCCCACGAAGCAGGACACGCGGGACGCCCACGGTGAGCCGCTCGGCGAAGAGGAGGTTCGCAAAACCAAGGCGCGGTACGGTTGGCCGCCCGATGCGAAGTTCCTCGTGCCGGACGAAGTCGCCAAGCACATGCACAAGCAATTTCGGCGCGGGCGGAAACAGGAAAGAGTATGGCAGGCCAAATTCGACGCGTACGCCCAGGCCAATCCAGCCCTCGCCGCGGAGTGGAAGTTGATCCAGGACCGCGATCTTCCGGCGGGTTGGGACAAGGACATTCCGACCTTCCCCGCCGACCCGAAGGGGCCCGCCACGCGTGAATCCAGCAGCAAAGTGCTCAATGCCGTCGCGAAGAACATCCCGTGGCTGCTGGGCGGCGCCGCCGACCTCGTGCCGTCGACCAAGACGTTGCTGGCCAATGCGGCCGATTTCGAGAAAGGATCATACAGCGGGCGCAATTTCCATTTCGGCGTGCGCGAACACGCGATGACGGGCATCGTCAATGGGATGGTGCTCAGCAAACTGCGCGCGTACGACGCCGGCTTCCTGATTTTCTCGGATTACGCGCGCGGGTCGATTCGCCTTGGCGCGGTGATGGAAATACCGGTGCTCCACATTTTCACGCACGACAGCATTGGCGTGGGCGAAGACGGCCCGACGCATCAGCCGGTGGAACAACTCATGTCCTTGCGCGCCATTCCCCACATGGTTGTGATTCGTCCCGGGGACGCGAACGAAGTCGCCGAGGCGTGGCACGTGATTCTGGCGGAGAAGAAACATCCGATCACCCTCGTCCTGACGCGGCAAGGCGTGCCGACGTTTGATCGCGCGAAGTACGCGCCGGCGACCGGCCTCCGACAGGGCGCGTACATCCTCAGCGACAGCCAGGGACAACCCGACATCATCCTCATCGGCACGGGCTCGGAATTGCAGTGGTGCGTCGAGGCCGGCGAGAAGTTGAAGGCCGAAGGCGTGAAGGTCCGGGTGGTCAGCATGCCGTCGTGGGAATTGTTCGAGCGCCAACCGCGCGAATACCGGGACCTCGTATTCCCGCCGTCCGTGCGCAAACGGCTCGCCGTCGAAGCCGGCGTGACGTTGGGTTGGCAAAAATATGTTGGCTTGGACGGGGCAGTTGTCGGTCGCGACGGATTCGGCGCATCGGCGCCGGTCAAAGACGTGATGAAGCATTTCGGGTTTACGGGGGAAAACGTCTACAACGCCGCGAAAGCCCTGCTTGCCGGGCAGCCGATTCCCGTACTGAATCCGTCTCATTGATTTGTGGTTCGACGGTTGGGCGGTTAGGAAACGGCTCGACGTGCCATTGCCGGAATGCTAGCGCACCGTCACAGTTCATTTGACGGGTTGCCCCCTCACCTTAATCCTCTCCCCCGCAGGGGAGAGGAGACGGAGCGCGGTCCCCTCGCCCTTCTTAAGGGAGAGGGTCGGGGTGAGGGTTCGTTTTCCAGCCGTGACGCACCCATCAAATCAAGTGCGTCGCAGCACTAGTGCAGGGCAACGACGGCAATTTCTATAGGACAACCTTCAGTGGCGGGACGGACGATGCAGGCACCATATTCAAACTAACTGTTCCTCTCAGTCCTCCGCCGTATCCCATCAATCAAATTACCGGAGTCCAGTTGTCAGGCAGCGACATCGTTTTCGGCATTCCGTCCATCGCCTACGAGACGTATCAATTGCAGTTCAGCAGCTTGATGACCCCGACCAACTGGGTCAATGTCCCGGGCGTATCGGTCACCAACAGCATCGGGGCGTTGCTGACGGTGACGAATTTCGGTGGAGCGGTCGGGCCGCAAGGATTTTATCGGTTCGCCATCACGCCTTGACGGCGACAAGCACCAGGCGCTGCCACCACCAGACGATTTTGCCGTCTTCCTCGCCGAGGCGGAAGAGCGAGTGAGCTTCGGCTGGAGCAGTGCGGATCAATTCGAGGACTTTCGCGCGGTTGTCGGGCGATGTGTTGGCGGCGTCGAAATACCAATTCAGGTCAGGCTGTTTGAACGGCTGGAGTTCCGAGAAGACGACGCGCAGCCCGGCATCCTCGCAGAGTTTCGTCCATGTGCCGGGGCTGAGCAGCCGGTGATGACTCGGGTCGCGAAGTTTTTCGACGTTGTGTGCCCATTCCTCGGCCACGGGCTGACCGTCCTCGATCGAACCATCGATCAACAGGAACGCGCCGCCGGGTTTGAGGACGCGGGCGGTTTCGCGCACGAACGCGGCGGGATCGCTGAAATGGTGAGCGGCCACACGACAGGTTACGAGGTCGAACTCGGCATCCGCGTAGGGAAACGTTTCGGCGGCATGCTGGCGGGTTTCGACGCGAAGCCCGCGTTCCCGAGCGGTGGCAGACGCGCGTTCGAGCATCTTACCCGAAATATCCGCCAGCGTGACCTGCCAGCCGACGCCGGCCAGATACAGGCCGGTGTGACCCGTGCCGGAAGCCACGTCCAGCGCGCGGCCCGGTTTCAACCAGTCAAGCCGGCCCAGCGCATCCTTGACGTCGGAGACATCGGACAGGATGTGTCCCTTGCCATAGCGTTCGCTCTGGCGGTCAAACTGTTGTTGGGCTGCACGCTGGATTTGGTTCAACTTGTCCATGGCCATAGATGGGTATGCATTGTGCTGTGAGAGTGGGACTAATGCAAGTGCCTCGCATCATACCATTGCAAATGGAAAGGCTTTTCGTGTAGAGTCGCACTCAATGAAAATGAAGAGGATACTCCTGTCGTGTCTCGTGTTGACCGTGTGCCTTTGTGGCACCACCCGCGTCCGCGCGGCCGAGGACCCGGGCGACAAGTTCCTGGAGGCATATTTTCTCATTCAGGATGGCGACACCGCCGAACACAACAACGACTGCGTGAAGGCCAGCGCGAAATTCAGCTCGGCGCACGAAATCCTCGATCAGATCAAGACACAAAATCCCGATTGGAACCCGCACATCATCGAGTTCCGCACGCAGTACACTGAAGAACATCTGGCGGCCCTGAAGGCGAAGGTGGTCGCGCCCACCACGACGGAACCGCAGGGTGCGACCCCGGCCGCGAAACCGGAAGCGCCGGCCATTACTCCTCCGCCCGTTGTGCTGGCTCCTTCAGGCGCGCCAACACCTGAGGCAACAGCATCCAACGCAATGCCCCTGGCTGCGACGGCTCCGACCCCGAAAATTGTAAGCTTTGCCCCTGCGGCTCCCGTGCCGCCAGCCGAGAACGAGCAAGTCAAGCAGTTGAACGCGGAACTGGAGCGCGCCCGTCAGCAAATCCAACAATTGCAGTCGGCACGCGACGAATTGAACACAAAGCTTCAAGAGCAACTCAGCAAGGTCGCGCCGACGCAGACCAATCAGCAGATCGAAGACCTTCTCAAGACCAACCAGGTGCTCGCGGCCCAACTGGCGGCGGCGCAGACGGAGGCCGCCGAGGCCCGCGAGCGCGCCGCGCATGTTTCGCCCACGGCGTCAACGCCGCCACCAACGGTGCCGACACCACCGGCGGAATCACCCGAATTACTGCAGTTGCGCACGGAACTCGCCCAGGCCCGTGGCGAATTGCAACAGACGAAGGAACAACTCCAGGAGACGCGCGTCGAGTTGGACACGACCAAGCAATCGCTGGAGAAAGCGCAGGCCGACAACGCCGAGTTGCGCCACTCCAACGATGCGGTCATCGCCCAGCTCACGGACGCCAACAAGCGACTGGCCTCCGCCAAGGCTTCCGGGGGCAAGGACGACGAAATCATCCGTCAATTGCGAAAGGAGAACGCGCTGTTGCGGATCATTGCCGAGCGCAAAGCCTCCGCGTCATTTGTCGGCGGGGAAAGCGAAGAAAGCACCAATGGTCCGGCGATTCCCGAGCTTCGCGGCTGGCGTCCCCGTCAGCACCCCACGGCGCTGGCCAAGGAACAATCCAAACCGGAAGCAGCCGCGACGACGCCGTCCGCCTCCGCACTGGAAGAATCTGGCCGAGGCAAACTGGTAGCCACATTAACTTCCCCGAAAAAAGTTGAGACACCGCCGGCACCGGCCGCTGTGCCACCCGCGAACACGCAGACGAACATTCCGCCCAAGCCCGTGGTAACGGTGAAGAAGACGCCGCCGCCGACCCCGGCACCGGCAGCGCCGAAACCATCACCGACGCCCGCGCCGAAACCCGCGGCGGCGCGAACCGTTACAAACGCGCCAGCACCGGCGTCTACGCCGGCGCCAGCGCCAGCACCCAAAAAACCGACACTAAAACCCCCAGCGGCGCAAACCGTTACAAACGCACCGGCACCGGCGTCTGCGCCAGCGCCAGCGCCAGCACCCAAACCAGCAGCAGCAGCAACACCGACGCCCGCACCGAAACCCGTGGCGGCGCGAATCGTTACAAACGCGCCAGCACTGGCTTCCGCGACGGCGGCATCGTCCCAACAGCCACTTCCTCAGCAAACGTCGGTGACAGCCACACCGCCTTCACTCCCGGCTCCGGTCGTGGTAGCCGCTCCGCCACCGCCGCCGCCGCCGGCCCCGAATGAGCGCCGGTTGCTCAACGAGGCCCGCGCCGCGCTCGCGCTAAAAGAGTTTGATCGAGCAGGAATCAAGTACACCACCGTGCTTGACATCGACCCGACGAACCTTGTCGCGCTTTCCAGCCTGGGAGCGATCCGTTACCAGCAGAAGCAATACGACGAGGCGGAAGATTACTTGCGCAAAGCGGTTGCGGAGGCGCCCAACGATGCGGAGACGCGGTCCCTGCTCGGGGTCGTGTTCTACCGCAAGGGATTGACCGAGGACTCGTTCAATGAGTTGACCCGCGCCGTGGCGCTCGACCCGCACAACGCGGAGGCGCACAACTATCTCGGCATCGTCCTCAGCCAGAAAGGCTGGGGTGCCGCTGGTGAACAGGAAATTCACCGCGCGATTGAGATCAACCCGCAATACGCCGACGCGCATTTCAACCTGGCCATCATCTACGCCAAACAACACACGCCCAGCGTGGAGCTCGCGAAGTATCACTACAAGAAGGCGCTCGACCTTGGGGCGCCGCCCGACGCGCAACTCGAAGCGCTCTTGAAGAGGCTGTCGGATGCCGCGGCGTCGCCCTCTCCCGGGGACTCGCAGAAATAACAACCCGGTTTGGAACTGGCGTCGCGACGCTACACCGGCAGCAAGAGGCGGAACGTGGTGCCCCAACCGATGCACCGCAGTTTGCGCGCTCCCATAATCCCCCGGCGGCCTGCGCCGGATCCAGCAACTACAGTTAACTCTTCACTCTTGGAAACCGAACCTGCAGGTGCAGGGCGCATGGTCAACTCGCCAGGAGATCGATGGCGGACTCGAGTTTGGAGCGGATGCCGGACAGGTGGGCGGGATCAGTGATTTTGTTGCCGAGCTGGTCCTGCACGTAAAACGTGTCGATGGCCGCGCCCTTTTCGGTGGAGACTTTCGCGAAGCTGATGTCGAGGCCCATCTCGCTGAGCGTGTGCGTAATCGTGTAGAGCAGACCGAGACGGTCCTCCGTTTGGCTCTCGATGATGGTCCGTCCTTTGCTGATCTCATTGTCAAAGGTGATCAGCGTGGGGATGTGCACTTCGCGAATCCGGGGGGCCGGGCCGCGAATCGCGCGCAGCCGATTCAGCACGTCGGCAAACTCAATGTTTTCCCGGTCGCTCAACATTCGTTCGAGCATTCCTTCCGCCGTCTGGATGGCCCGCTGGTCCGTGACGGCGGCGAGGTTCTTGTCGCAGACGTCGAACATGTCAAGGACGACGTGATCGCCGCGCGTGTAGATGTTGGCGCGCAGGACGTTCAACTCCGCCGACGCGAACGAGCCGCAGATTTTCGAGAACAACCCGAGGCGGTCCCACGAGCAGATCGATACCTGGGAATAACTTTGCGTGGGGAACGATTGCCAGTCGACGACCGGCACGAGCGCGTCCTTGGCTTCCTCGACTTCGAGTTGACGCGTCAGGAACCGGTGGATCACCTTCAGGTGGCGCCTGATTTCGGCCGCGTTGGTGTTGATATAGTAGCTGGCCGGCATCAGCTCGAAATGCGAATAAATCTCCTCCAACGGCAACTTGTCCTTGAGCTCGGCGCTGACCTCGCCATACAGCTGCTCGATGCGGCGGGAGAGAATGTCGCGCACGCGATCGGCCCCGGAGAGCGTTTGTTTCGTGCGGCGGTACAGTTCCCAGAGCAGGGCTTCCTTCCATTCGGTCCACGTCTTGATGCTGGTGCCGGCCGCGTCGGCGAACGTCAGCAGCATCAATGTGTTGAGGTTGACCTCGTCCTTCACGATATGGGCGGCGGCGTCGATGGTGGATTGATCGTCGATGTCCCGGCGTTGGGAGAGCATCGAGAGTTTGAGATGATCGCGGACGAGAAACAGCAACTGCGAGGCGTCATCGGCGTCCAGGCGCAATCGTTGGGCGACCCGGCGGGCCATTTCCAAACTGGCTTCGGCGTGATGTTCGACGTTGGCCGCCTTGCCCACATCGTGCAGCAGCAGCGCCAGATACAACACGTGCGGGTGCTCGATGTGTTGGAAAATCTTTTTATAGCTGGCGTGGGGCGGTTCAGTGGCGTCGATGATCCGGTCGAGGTTCTCGATCACCTGTAGCGTGTGTTCGTCCGCCGTGTAACGGTGAAAGAACTCGTGTTGGACCAGGCACGTGAGCCGGCCAAACTCGGGGATGTACTTGCCGAGAAATTCGACCTCATGCATCCGGCGCAGGATGCGGGCGACCTGTCCCTTGTGTTGCAGGATGGCCAGGAACACGTCGCGGGCCTGCTCCGAACAACGAAACGACCGGTCGACCAGTTTCAGGTTCTGCCGAATCTGCGACCGCAGTTCGGGGCTCATCTCGACGTCACGTTGCTGCACGTAATGAAACACGCGAATCAGGCGCAACGGGTCCTGTTTAAAAATCGTCGGAGCGCCCGCGGAGATCATGCCGTCGCGCAGGAGAAAGCCGTCGAGCTCCTCCGGTTTGCGCGAACGACGGAGCATGGAGCTGAACCGCGATGATTTCGCCGGTTGGAGCGCCATACGGCCGGCCAGCGCGTTGGTGAGCAGGAAAATGTTGCGCGAATGCGTGTAATAATCGCGCATGAACGTTTCGGTGCGCCGCAGCAGGTCGTGGCGGCGGTAGCCGAATTCGATGGCGATTTGCGGTTGAAGCCCGATCCCGATCACATCGCACGCGCGATTGGTCATGTAATGCATCGCATTGCGCACCCGCAGGATGAAATCGTAGGCGGCGTCGAGTTGGCGCTGCTCGGTCGGTTCGACAAAACCGAGCTGGCGCAATTCGGAAAGTTTCCGACAACCGTACTTGAAGAACGCCATCCAGATCAGGTTCTGGAAGTCGCGCAACCCGCCGCAACCGGCCTTCACGTTGGGCTCCTGCAGGTACACCGTGTCGCCGTATTTCTCGTGACGGGCCCGCTGATCCTCCATGCGCGCCGCAATGTATTCGTCCTCGTGGCCTTTGACGCACCCCTTGACCAGCGCCTGCTGAAACGACTCGTAAACCTTCTCGTTGCCGATGAGCCATCGCGATTCGATCATCGAGGTCTTCGACTGCATGTCCTTGTTGGCTTGCGTGACCGCATCGTCCACCGAGCGCGTCGAATGACCGACCTTGAGACCGACGTCCCACAACATGTACAAGACCTGCTCGACCATTTCTTTGAGGTAGGGATGGTGCGACGTCGTCCGCGCCGAAGAATCGTGCAGGAACATGATATCGATGTCGGAATACGGACTGAGCTCGCCACGCCCGTAGCCGCCAATGGCCACCAAGGACACGGAAATCCCCGCGACATCCGGGTGCGTCTGGCGATAGTTTTCGTCCGCTGCGTGGAACACATGGCGGAGCACCACGTCCATCACATGCGCTCGACCCTGGGCAATTTCGCGGCCCCCTCCCCCCGCGCGATGCAGCATCCGCAGGCGGTGCTCTTCGACCTTCAGGAATTTCTTGTAGAGGCTGAGTATCTCGGACGGGCGTGCGCCGGATTTCAGGACGAGTCGTTCTTCGGCATGCCGAAGCACTTTCTCGATGTAGCCCTGTTGGCTCATGGGGCAACAATAGGGGACAACCTGTATGCGGGCAAGTTGAAACGGCCCCGTTGCAAGTGCTTTGATATCAAACCACTATATTGCTGCCAATTTGTCACTGTGGGCCGGTTGACAAATCGTATTCCTGGGCTATCGTATCCGAAGTTACTTACCCTTCGAGGAGGGGGTTACAAATGACGTTACGTCGCAGAAAACCAGATCCTCTCGCTGATGTTGTTCGATCCCAGCAAGAGGAAATTAAAAAGTACAAGTGGATCGAAAGCGAGAAGTTGGGTCGGGACATTGGTTGGGAACGCGCGTCGCGGGAATGGATGCAAAAACACTTCCCCGATTGGAAACACGACAGTTGGAATCGTTTCGTGCAAGAGGCGCTCCGCAGCCAGGGCTGCCTGAACTAACCTCGCCTCCATCCATGGGAAGCATGCGGATGCGTTGCTTCGTCTGAGCGGTGCAGCATTGCGGACAGGCGCGGAAGCATGTACTCTGTCAGCATGCTCAAGCTCGGAGTCAACATCGATCACGTTGCCACACTGCGGCAAGCGCGCTACCGTTCTGCCCGCGAGCCGTCCGGCGCGATCCCCGAACCGGACCCTGTCCTGGCGGCGATGGAGGCGGAGTTGGCCGGCGCGCACTCGATTACCGCACACCTGCGGGAAGACCGTCGTCATA
Organism: Verrucomicrobiota bacterium; assembly: GCA_003164675.1. Classification (GTDB taxonomy): domain Bacteria; phylum Verrucomicrobiota; class Verrucomicrobiia; order Palsa-1439; family Palsa-1439; genus Palsa-1439. The sequence goes on from PLTX01000058.1 coordinate 19,628, forward strand.
TTCAAGACCGCGATGTGCGGTTGATTCGCCAGACCATTCGCACGCGGTTGAATCTCGAGATGGCGGACGTGCCCGAGATTGTCGCCATCGCCGAGGAAGTGAAGCCGGATGAGGCCTGCCTCGTGCCGGAGAAGCGGCAGGAAGTCACCACCGAGGGCGGGTTGAATGTTGCGGGCGCATCCCAATCGCTGGCGGGCACCGTCGCGCGGCTGAAGAAGGCGGGTATTGCGGTCAGTCTGTTTGTGGATCCCGATGAACGGCAAATCAAGGCGAGCGCGGACGTCGGGGCGGACATGGTCGAATTGCACACGGGCACGTATGCGAATGCGCGCCACGAGGTGGAGCAAGCCGCCGAGATCCGGAAACTGACTGCGGCATCGCAGCTGGCCCACAAACTCGGATTGCGCGTGAACGCGGGACATGGTTTGAACTACGAGAACACGCCGGGGATTCTGGCGGTTCCGCATTTGGAGACGCTGAATACGGGCCATTCGATCATTTCCCGCGCACTGTTGGTCGGGCTGCGGCAGGCCATCGCCGAGATGCTGGCGTTGATGACGCCGCATACGAAATGAAGACAGAAGGCGCGAACATCCTCGGCACCGGTGTCGATATCGTCGAGACGGCGCGGATTCAGGATTCCCTGGACAAGTTTGGCGAGCGGTTTCTGAATCGTTGCTTCTGGCCCGAGGAAATCGCCTACTGCAACGGCATGAAATTTCCGGCGCTACATTTCGCGGCGCGGTTTGCGGCGAAGGAAGCCATCTCGAAAGCGTTCGGCACGGGCATCGGACATCACCTCGGTTGGAAGGACATGGAGATTCGCAAGCGCGACAGCGGCGAACCGTACGCGGTGCTCCACGGCAAAGGAGCGGACCTGGCGAAAGCGTGCGGCGTCGCGACCATCTTTGTCAGTCTGTCCCATTGCAAGGACTACGCCGCGGCGCACGCCGTGATCGCCGGGCACGCGCCGTCAACGAGCGCGGTACAGTAACACCGACCCAACGCAGGCGAAGATGGCGTTTGTCGTCCAGGCCGCGACCACGGGCGGAATGCGGCCGCCGTCTCCCAGCGCGAGCGTGATGTTGTTAAGGAAATAGAACACCACGACGAGCGTCAGCGCCGTACCCACGCCGAGCAACGGCCCGCTACGGCTTACGCGCATTCCCAATGGTATGCCCATGAGCACGACGATGAGGCAGGTCAGGGGGAACGAGTAGCGAGCTTGAAGTCGGACCTCGTATTTGGCCAGGCCGATGCGGTGATTCGCGACACGCTGGGTGCGGATATAACGGCGGAGTTCGCCGGTGGTCAGGTCGTCGGGGTTTTTGCCTTCGACGGCGAGACGGCCGGGTGATTCTTTGAACGCGGGGAAGTTCGTTTCGGCGGCGTGCGCGACCGGGGGCATCGCTTGATGATCGTACACGTCCGCGTTGAAGAAATGCCATTGACGGTCGATCCAGCGCGCGCGCTCGGCATAAACATCGAAGTCGGGATTGCCGTTGTCCTTCCGGCCGTGAACTTCCACCGTCTCCATCTCGGATCGGCGCGTATTGAAGCGCCGCGCATACCAATCGCGCCGGTCGATGGTGTTGGCGAAAAAGAAATTCTCCAGGACATCCGGTTGGCCCCTGCCTTTGATGGACGCCCGCAACGCATCCGCCTTTTCATGCGCGTGGGGGACAAACAGCTCATTGACGATGAAGACGGCGATGGTGGCGGCGGCGCCGATGGCCAGCAGCGGCACGGCGAGACGCATGAGGCTGATCCCGTTGACCCGCATGGCGACCAGTTCGTTGTACTTGCTGAGGTTGGCGAGGCAGAACAACAGTCCGAGCAGGAGGGCCATGGGCATGATGATCACGAACATCTCGGGAAACAAAATGAGATAATAGTGAACGACAGTGCCGATGCGGGCGTGGTTCTGGATGAACTCGTCCAATGTCCCGAACAAATCGATGACGATCATCAACATCGCGAAGACGTCGAAGCAATACAGCAACGGCCAGGCGTATTCGCGCAGCAGATATTTGTCGAGAATCCGCACACGACGGAGAGTAGGGAAAGGACGGCGATGCCGCGAGAAAAAAGAGCGGGCCGGGATGAGGGGCGGAATACAGGAGCCAGAATCCAGAAGACAGAGGGAAAGCGGTGAGGCGGTGGACACGTCGGGAATTGCAGAATGAATAGACGTGCCTCCGGTTCGTTACCGGAGTTAGGCGTTGACGCCGTCCACGGGTCAAGCCTCGGTCGCTAAATCCGGAGGTAGTACCTTTCGAATAATATCTGTGATTAGCGGCTCTAGATTCTCGATTCGCTTGTCAAGCTCCCGTTGCATTTCGGTGGTCGGCTTCGGACCGACCGGCTTAAGAAAAGCAATTCGCCCGTATTCGTCGAATGCGATGTGACCTGAGATTACGAGATGGAGCATGTTCTGAATGAAATGGGTTGCCGCAGGTTCCCCGTCTTTAAGGATTCGCTTCTTCAGATAGCCTGACTGGTGCCTCACGAGGTCGAAGATGACCTCTGTCATCTCTAGGTCCGGGAGTTCAAGGACGGCGCGATAGAAGTCCGGCCCGACCTCCTTCAGGCAACCGGCCTTTTCGCACATGTCTTCGATCCCCTCAAGGATGTTGCGGGGATCATCTTGTGTCGATTCTTGATTGTCGCTCACGCGTGCGCCTTCAAGGTGACGTCAACATATAGGCCATTTGGGGATCAAAGCATCAATTTCGTCCATAAGGCGGATCGTTTCATTAAGCGCGACCACGATCTTCTGGTAGTGCTCTATGTCGTCATAGGACAGTTTGCGGCCTTTGCGGTCTTTGAGCCACTTCTCACAGACCTGATAACCGCCGATCTGAAACTCCCAAACGCTCTTCGGTACTCCGCTGAAGTATTGCTCGGGGTTGATCCAGATGCGCTTGTCCTTCTCAGTATGTTGGACTTTCTCAACTTCGTTGCTCCCCTTCGCAGGGAATCCCGTGACGAAGTCGTCGAGCTTCGGAGACTCCATGAGGTGTAACGCGGTCAACTCCGCGCCTTTGGCAGCCAGAGCCCGGAACAGTTTGATGTCGCTGGTCAGCGGCAGGCGTGGGAAATCAACTTTTAGAAACTCCGCGTAGCGCGTCCGATACGTTCGTGAGTGAAATACTGCGTAGGCGTACTGAAAAATGCCCTCAGGCGTGATGCCTTAGCGGCTAGTGCCGCTTTCGGCTCCGAGGACTCGGCTTCCAAGCAAGCCCGGCGTGGGGCGGGCAAACACTGCCTGAGGCGGGCAAGCGTCGGCTGCGCCGGGAGCAGCGGGGGGAAAACGGGATGGGAACGACGGGCGGCCACGACGAAGCGTGGCCCTCCAAACGACCGACGGTCGCAGACCGCCGCTACAGCGGGCCGGGGGCGGCGGGTGGACGTGCGGGGATTTGAGATTGGAGATTTAAGATCTCAGAAGGGAGGTGGAAGCCGTGGGGCACATCGTGCAACTCGGGATGAACCCCTCGCGGCTCGGGATAAACCCCTCGACGGACTCGGGACAAGCGGGTATCCTCCGTTAAAAAAGGACTAGACAGCAGATATCCCATTGTGTATAGTCGGCGCGGTTTGATTGTTGTTTGATATAGGGGAATAGGAGCGGGAACCGTTGCTCTTTGACATGGGTGAGAGAGGTTTGCTTTGCGACCTGGGATACGACGTGGTCGCGTCTCATGTGGCCAGTGCCACATTCGGCTTTGACATAGAGGGATAGACGGAAACGACAGAGACCCCTCGACGCGCTCGGGGTGACGAACTGGAGAAAGGATACGGCCGGTCCGCGTACACAGTACGCGGCTACAGCGGAAGAAGGCAAAGCGGCGACGAGTCGCCGCACTCCAAAAGAGGAAACGACCGACGGTCGTAGACCGCCGCTACAGTGGCAGGCAGGGTAAACAGGGGGGGTAGGCCCCATATATGTAAAATTACCAAACGAAGCCAATTTTCCGGGGGTGTTAGACGTTGTGGATTGGCTTGAGGGACAAGTGGTTAGACGAGCAAGTGGGACAAATTGTCACTTGGCTTCGTTTTGTCAGAATTGGCTTCGTTCGGGGGGTTTGAGGCTCGGTTGGACAACGTTTACACCCGTTTCGCGTGGCCGGGGACAGACCCGGATGTGTGACAAACGGTCGTGGGGTCGGGTCAGGCTCTTGACGGAACCGTGGAGGGCTCAGTCTTTGAGTTGGTAGACGGCGGGGGTAACGCGCTGGGCCTCGGGCATGAGGTTGAGGACGCGGAGGATGTAGCCGGTGCCCCGGCGGCTGTGGGGTTGCATGCGCTCGTTGTACAGGCGCGTCAACTCATGGAAGTGGACCGGTTCCTGACGACTGCGCAGGATATCGGCAATGACCAAGGGCGTGCCGACCATCGGGAGGAAGTAGCGACGCTCCACCGTGCCGCTGATTTCCGGGTGATGATCCAGAAGCACCGTCACCAGCCGCGGGCGTTGGCCGTTGAGGAAACTGAGTTCATCGGAAACGCTGGCGAGGATTTTCTCGAACGGGACGGGCTCCCTGGACGCGTGGAGGAGTTGCAGGATTTGTTTTTCGACCTGATTCAGCACCGGCGCCGGCAGGACGGAGAAGTAATCGTGGCGAAAGGCAATCCGCTCGAGCGTTTCACTGACCAACAAGAGCGATCCCCACGGTTGATACCCTCCCAGGTTCGGGTCATCGGTCCATCCGCCCAACTCGGCGGATGTCACCACGCAACCGCCGGACAGGATCTGGTTGGCCCAATACACTTCCTGGGTCTCCGCCACGGCACGGGCGAGACGCGATCGCAGGGTCGCGATGGCTGATTCCTCGATTTGGCGGACGCGCTCGCGGGTGACGCGAACACGCATGCGGGCGATCTCCTGCAGCGTGGGCCGCTTCATCTGGGGACGGAACAAGGGGTCGGTCAAGCCGTAACGTTGCTCGATCACGAACACTTCCTGAGTGTTGAGAAATTCCCGCAACAGCGCGCGAAAGTTGGTCACCTGGCCGTGACCGGCCTCGAGGCGACGAGTCCAGTTGAAGAACCAGCGAACGTTTTCCAGTGATGTCGCGCCGAAATTGGCGAGGTTCAGGAGTTGCTGATCGTCCCAGCGGCGGAGTTGGCCGATGTTCTTGACGTCGGCCTCTTCCAGGCAGTGGACAACGCGCGGACTCAGGCCCGACCTGGCCACAGGCCAATTGTCGATCGTCTGGCGTATAATCTTCTGCGTCCGAAACCTATCCATGGTAAAACCTTTTCCCAGCGCGACACAACCATTAGTAGTGCCCGGTACGACTCATTATCGCTACTGGTTGTAGTATCAAAGCCAATAGCCAATTGGAATTCAAGTAGAATTTTGTTACGTGTGACATGCTTTACAAAGCACGCGCGAAGGATGCTACCTGCTGTTTTTTCCTTCGCACGGCGTCAAAACCACACTAGGATACACGCATGGAATCTGTTCTGCCGAAAATCACCGAAGATGCCTGTCGTACGCTGAAAGCATTGGCCGGTGAAGAGGGTGCCTTCCAAAAGATCGCGGCGGCAGCCGTCGACTGTCTCCGGTCGGGAGGGAAAATCCTTGCCTGCGGCAATGGAGGCAGCGCTGCCGACGCCATGCATCTGACACAGGAGCTCGTGGGCCGCTTCCGCGGCAACCGCCGTTCTCTTCCGGGGGTCAGTCTGACGGCGGACCCAACGGCGTTGACCTGTATCGGCAACGATTTCGGCTTTGAGAACGTTTTTTCCCGTCAGGTGGAAGGATTGGCCAACCCGAACGATCTCTTGGTATGTTTTTCGACCAGTGGGAACTCCCCGAACATTCTTCGCGCGCTGGAAGCCGCCAAGGCCAAAGGCGTCAAAACCGTGGCGCTGCTCGGCAAAGGCGGCGGAAAAGCCAAGGGCAAAGCGGACTTGGAGATTATTATCGCCAATGCGGACAGCGGGCGCGTCCAAGAGGCGCACACGCTGATTTTGCACGCGCTGTTGGAAGTGATCGAGCGCAAGATCGCGGCTTAATTTCTTTTTTGCGCGGGTGAGGGATTCGCGGGAGCTGAAGTGCCGACGTCAACTGTATGCGACGGCGTCTGCTGCTCCGTCATCGACGTGAGGTCCAGAATCTGCGCGCCGGCGGGCGGCTGGTAGACAAATGTCGAGTCGGGTACGTCTTGATTGAACTTCAGGTTCTTGAACTCCATCGCCATGAGCAGGTTCGTCTGGGACTTGTCATAGTGTTCCAGTCGATGGACAAACCCGTCGGTCTGCCCGATGAAGGCGCGCGTCTTGCCCACCATCGCGGCCATCGTCGCCCACTGCTGGTTCGTCAGGGCGGCCTGCTTCAATGGGCCTTCCAGGACATACATTGGTTGACCCTCGAGTTCCCTGGTCGCGCCCACATTGAGGTCGCACATTTCCCTGGTAGCCACCAATTGTTTGGCGGGATCGAATTGATCGAGGGGATTTCCCTGCACGCCGGCCTGCGCCAAGGCATTGCTTCCGAGCTTGTTCATGTCCATTTTCACGATCTGCTGCTGCGTCCCCATTTTCATGATCTGCCACATGACGCCATCCTGACCCATGACCGTGGTCATTTGGCTGTGCTGGCCCATGATCGGCATATCCAGCTGCATCCACACGCGATGCGGCGGCTTCTGCGCCATGGGGCCGCTGACCTCCATATGGGCGCCAAACATGTTCATGCTCTTGGTGTAATCCGCCGACCATGACTTGTAGGCCGTGGTCTTCGATTCGGCAAAATCGATGATTTGTTGTGTTGTCTTCAGCCCCTGTGCGGAAGCGGCCACGGCCGACGCGGCAATAAAAACACAGGCGGCCCGGGTCATCGCGGTTTTATGAAAGCGTCGCATGAGCATCTCCCTTCGTTGTGGTAGGCACGACTCTAACATGCGTGCGCGCCCGGAGCAAGCGCGGCGCCCGATTACGGCTTACTCCCGTCGAAAACTTCGGGAGCGATGACGCCGTCCGCGACCCGGGTCACTCCGCCGGTCATCCGGATCGAAAAGTCCCCGCCAATCTCGATGGCAATGACGCCCCCGGGCATGTGAACGGAAACGGAGCGGTCGCAGAGACCGATCCGATGGGCCACCGCCGCGGCGGCGCTGCTGCTGCTGCCAGACGCCAGCGTGTATCCCGCGCCGCGCTCCCAAATCTCGATCTGAATGTTTCGGCGGTCGCGCACCTTGAGGAACTGCACGTTCGTGCGGTTCGGAAAATTCGGATGCGTTTCCAGCAACGGCCCGAAGCGCCGCGCCATCTCGGCGTCGATCTCCCGCAGCGGCAGGACACAATGCGGATTGCCGATCGTTGCCGCGCAATACATAAACGTGTGTCCGTCCACGGTGATGGTTTCGTTGAGCACCTCGCGACGCGGTCCCGTGACGGGGATTTTGTCGCTCCAGAAACTCACCTGACCCATTTCCACGCGCACCGAGCGGCCGCCATCGATCACGGTGGCGCGCACCAGGCCGCCCGCGGTCTCGATGGCAAATTCTTCGTTGCCCACGAGTTTGCGGTCCCAGAGCCAACGCGAAAAGATCCGCAACCCGTTCCCGCTTTTCTCCGCCTCGCTGCCATCGGGGTTGAAAATGCGAAGGGCGCACTGCGCGCGTTGCGCCGGCAATGGGCCGAGCAGAATGCCGTCCGAGCCCACGCCGAAATTGCGATGGCAGATGATCTTGATCTGCTCGGTCGTCAGCGGTGAACCGAGATGTTTGGGGTCGATCACGATGTAATCATTCCCCAACGCGTGATACTTGGAAAACTCCAGTGCCATGGGGAGAGATTATCGCCCGCTCGTCGGGGTTCAAAGTCCAAAATTTGGAACTCACGCGAAGCGCGGGTCCCACACCTTGCCCTCGTTGCGCTGACTTGCCAGGATGACGACTGCTGATGGACAAGCCAGCCATTCTCAAAGGCCTGTGTGAATTGACCGGTTTGCGCGAGATCCCACTCGTGCCGCTGCTGGAGAAGGATTCCCGGCTGTCCGCCCGCGACCCGATCAACAAATACACGCATTTCGCCCATACCGACCAACTGCGCCTTCTGCGGCGAACAACAACTCATAGCGAACTGTTCAACACGGCTCCCCGCATTGGACGCTTTGCAAACCTTTGCCGCTCGGTTTACTGGCGAGCTTGCAGTCGCGCCAGCGCGTTCTGCGCCTGGGTGAAACCGGGCTTGATTCGTAGCGCCTGCTGCAAATGCTCGATCGCTTCCGGTATTCTGCCCGCCCGTCCCAAGGCAATTCCCAAATTGTAGTGCGCCTCGGCGTAGTCGGGCTTGATCCGCAGCGCTTGTTCCCAATGTCCCATCGCCTCCTGTGGTTTGCCCAGTCGAACCAGAGCGATCCCCAGATTGCAGTGCGCCTCGGCGTAGTCAGGCTTGATCCGCAGCGCTTGTTCATAATGCCCGATGGCATCGCTGATCTTACCCCCCTTCAAGAAGACATCTCCCAAATTGTAGTGCGCCTCGGCGTAGTCGGGCTTGATCCGTAGCGCCTGCTCGTACTGCGCGATCGCATCCTGGAGATTGTCCATACGGAGCAGTGCATTTCCCAGGTCGACTTGTGCGGCGACATAGTCGGGCCGGAGGAGCACCGCCTGTTTGTAGTGCTCGACCGCCTCCGCTGCACGGCCCGATTGTTCCAAGGCGCGCCCCAACTGGTCGTGCGCTGCGGGGAAATCGGGGTCGAGCCGTAGCGCTTCCCTGAAGGATTGGATGGCTTCCGGCACGCGTCCCCCCTGGGCCAGTGCGACCCCCAGCGCACACTGCCTGCCTGCAGAGACCTGAATACTTGCCAGCAGATTAAACGCTATCGAGAAGCTCAAGAGCGCGCCCCAGCCCCAGCGAGCGGCACGCCGCCAGACCGGCTGGCCAATCAGCGCGCGCTCCAATCCGAGCAAGCCAACCACCGCCAGCAGCATGAGTGCAGGCAGGAAGTCCACCTCGTAGCGGATGATCGCACTCGAGAAGAACCCCAGCGGCAGCGCGCAAACCACAAACAACCAAGCCCCCGCCGCCACAAACGAGCGCAACGTCGATGCCTCCGCCCCCGACCGGCGCCGCCACGCCAGTGGCACGGCCGCCGCCAACCACACGAGTGGAATATTCGTGAGGATACCGAAGGGATACTCAACCTGCTTGTAGCCAACCGGCAATGGGGGCACGGCGATTTTGTGCACGAAGGGAAAACGGGCGCTCCAGCGCGCCGGCTCAAGAAAATAGACCCGGAAATTGAACCAGAAGAAATGTGGGCGGAAGTACTGGAAGGTAGCCGATGGGACTGCCGCCAGTTGGTAGTGCTGCCCAAATTCGAATGGACTGTCGAACCGCAGGGCATTGTAGAACATCAACCCCAATCCGACAAGCACAATGGGGGCGATGGCCGCGACCAACAGCGTCCAAACACGTCGCCCTTCGCGCCATGCTTGAATTACTGGCACCAACAGGATGATGGCACCGAACAGCAAGGTCGGTCGTGCCGCTACTGCCAACCCGTACGCCACACTCGCCGCCGCCAGCCACCCACAGCGTCGCTTGGGCTTGTGCAACGCGCCCCAAATCGCCCCCAACGCGAGCATCGCCAGCATATACCCGCAACTAATCGCTACTTCGTAAACATCGGACCGCGGTAGTATCACCGGCACGACCGTCGCCAGGCCGAGCGCCAGCGCGCAGGCGCTCACCACCCAGACACTCACCTCGGGAAAGTATCGCCTCCACGCCGCATACAGTACACACACGCTGGCCAGAAAGCCGATGGTGCAAAACACCAACACGGCCAGTCGGTGAGAGAGATAGTGGCCGGTCAGCGCGACGAACGGCCAAAACAACATCAAAACCGGCGTCATCCCGAAGTAGAGGTAGAGCCGACCCTTGTAGTAGCTCAGGTCGTGCAACCCGGCTGGGCCAGACCAATAGGGCTCACTAGCGGTTGGATTATATGGGTCGGCGAGGCGCATGAGTCCGGGCGGCACCTCTTTTTTCAGGCTGAGTTGGCCGGCCCGAAAGCCCTGCGCCAATAAATTGTAGGAAGAGTCAGCCGCATTCGGGCTCAATGATTCCCACGGGCCCGACCGTGCGAGGCACACGTACACGCCGATGACCAGCGCACACACTGCGCCCAGTGATCTCCACGCACTCTTCATTGTGCCACAGCGACCTGCTCCGTGTAACGTTGTCGCAAAAACATCATCTGCCTGACGGTATTTTATACACTTCTCCAGTCGAACACACGCGCTTTGTCGAGCGAGAAGCCGTAACAGCTTGTCCGCCGTCTACACACGCGGCACCGACGGACAGACCATCTATTGGAACGACGGAGGTCTCGACAGCCCACGCCCTCAGCAGAGCCTCCCCGCGTTGGACGATTGGCGAATCTGGCGGTTTGAACTTCCGAGGGGTGCCGTTGCGCCGTCGGCAAATCTTCGGCGCGTCTCGCTCCGCCGCTACGCCCGCCGCATTTCGCCCATGCCGACCAACTGCGCCTCACGTCGCCTGACCATAAACTACCACACCGAACCGTTCAGACCGCCTCCCTGCCTTGGATGAGTTGCGAACCTGGCGGTCATGGACGTTTCTGTAAACGCTTGATGGTACTGTCTGAGATGATACAATGTTGATCAATGAGACTGAATGGCCCACAAAGGTTGCGGGGAGGGCAATAGGTCGAGGGGAAAGTCCCTTTAGGTTCTCGCTCAGCCCCTCGGACACGGTGCGGCAAGCGGATGCGGTAACGCTGCGGGTTATGTAGGTGAGCAAGCCTCTTTATCGATCGTCGAGTTCGGGAAAGTCCAATCTGCTGGTCTTGAACGACCTTCTTATTGCTCTCGGTCTGGCGCTGCTGGCGGCGTTCGTATTCTGGACCACACCCGAATTCGCAGCCAGTCTCCCTCAGGACGCCCCCGATTATGCCATACCAGCCGTAAACCTGTTGGAACGCGGGCGGCTGGTGGTCTCAGCATACGGTCACGATTTTCCACCGGCTCATCCGCCCGGGATGCCGCTGTTACTCCTGCCGTCGTACATCCTCTTTGGATATTTCCCTGGAAACGGCATCTACGCGGTCTTGTTGTGCTCGGTCAGCACGGTTGTGCTCACGTACATCATCGGTGTAAAGCTAGGGGGACGACTCTGTGGATGCTCGGCGGCACTGTTCTTGATCGCGCACCACGGCTTCTGGCAATTCTCGCGCAAGATCATGAGCGAAGTGCCGTCGGCACTTTTCGGCATCGCGGTGTTTGCGTTGTTACTCAAGATTCGTGATCGAAAGCGGCCCGGCCTCGCATGTCTTGCAATCGGCGCGATACTCGGATTCGCCATCACGATCCGCAATGACAACGTCCTGCTGCTGGTGCCGGCGGCCCTGCTGCTAGCCTGGGAAGGCGCAGGGCGAGAACGCTTGCAACGCGTGGGCCTCACCCTAGTTGGCATGGTTCCCTTCCTCATCGGCTTGGCTGTGTATGACCAAGTCACATTCGGGAGTCCTTGGCGAACCGGCTATCACTACTGGGGTGGCGCTGGCAGCGCAAAACGACCTCTGTTCTCTGCGGGTTACATCACGAAATCGGGCTTCTTGCGGCTGGTGCCAATCATCGATCCCAAGAACGCTGAGGGAAACGGAACCCTCCTCATTAAATCGCTGCTCGATCAGTCGGACACCACGCAAATCTTTGGTCTGGGGGCGGGGGCGTTGTGGCATTTGCCCGGTTTCCGCTTGTACCAAACAGTGGTGTTGCTCCGCACCACTTTGGGAGCAATCGGGTTGCTGGCCTGTTTGGTCGGATGGCGAACCAACCGTCTTCGACAGAGGTTCCTTCTCTGGCTTGTCCTGATAACCTTCGCTTACGTCGGCTTTTTCTTGATGTACTACTATCGCGACGAACGGTTTCTCGTGCGACTCGTGCCGGTGTTCTGCCTCGCGGATGGGGTCGGCGTGGCGGCACTGCTCGCCAAGTGGCCCTCAAAATGCGCCCGCGCGACAGTGCTGGTTGTTGTCGGCGCCCTGATCGGGAGGTTCATGCTCTGGAACGCGCAAATGGGTTTCCCAACAGGGGACCAGCAGGGAATCTACGAAACTCTCACCTGGGTCGCCAGCCAGATCGAACCGAACGCCGTGGTGGTCTCAAATTTCAGTCCCCTTTGGGTCGACGCCTATATCATTCACGGTACGCATCGCATTGCGGTGCCTCTCGGGCATAAGTATGAGATTCCCGTGTTCATCGGCGGCGACTTGACTCCTACATTCATCAGTCCATTCGTCGCCTCGCGTGACCCCGAACGGCTCCGGGAGCTTCTGCATTCCGGTTTGCCAGTATACTGGCTCATTGAGAGTCCGTGGCGGGAGCAGGCGGCAGACGAACTCGAGACCTTGGCGCGGTCGTTTCGCTTGACGGCGCTGGCATCCGCCAAGTCAAGGAGCAGAGCTGATCACCCATTCTTTGGGCGGGTAGATGACCTGCCGCAACAACATTGAGCCGCTGGTGATGGGAGCGAACGACGGCGCAGAGATTTTGTCCGCGTCCTCTACGAAATAGATCTTGCCACAACCGCTCGGCCCAATAAAGAGCGCAGTCGTCACTGTTAGCGCCCTATGCTGATCGCGGATGCAATGGGTAACGGGAAACCATCGGTCATCATCGCGTTGCTGTCGTGGCGGTTCAGCCTGGCACTGGGTGTTCATCGGCAACACAGGCGGTGACTGACCGCTTGTCCTTTCCGCATTCACCCGTTAGACGTGTGTGGACAGCGTAAGCGCATGACCTAAAGGCATGACGACCGACCAGCGGCCATCCTGAGCGCACCCGTAGCCGATTGCCCCGGCCGCTACGCCCGCCGCATTTCGCCCATGCCGACCGACTGCGCTTTACGCCGCGTGGGCAACAACTACCACGCCGAACCGTTCAGACCGCCTCCCCGCATTGGACGATTTGCAAACCTTGCGGTTTGAACTCCCAAGGGGTGCCATTGCGCCGGCGGCAAATCTTCGGCGCGTCTCGCTCCGTCGGTGCTGCGCTCGGTTGGCTGCGCTCCGTCCCCTGAGCTGCGCCCTTCGGGCGTCGGCACGGCGCGGCGCGTTTGCGCCACCAGCAAGTCGGTGGCGCGTGTCAGTTGCACCCAAAACATCATGGGTGCGTCTCATGTGGCTAGTGCCACATTCGGCTTGCGACCTGGGCACGACTTGGTCGCGTCTCCGCTTCGCTTCGGCTCCGTCCGACTCGGCTCCGCGGCCACCCTTGCCGCTCGGCTTACTGGCGAGCTTGCAGTCGCGCCAGCGCGTTTCGAGCAGCAGCGAGGTCTGGCCGAAGCCTCAGCGCCTGCTGGTAGTGCTCGATGGCTTCCGGCGTGCGGCCCAGCTTCTCCAATGCAAGCCCCAAGTTGAAATGCGCTTTGACGTAATCGGGTTTGCTGCGCAGGGCCTGTTCATACTGCGCAACGGCCTCCGGCAACTTACCCATGCGCTGGAAGATGGCCCCCAGATTGCTGTGCGCCTCGGCCTCGGCGAGACCGGGCTTGATCCGTAGCGCCTGCTCCAAATGCCCGATCGCCTCCCCAACCGTGCCCAGTCGGGCCAAGGCGATCGCCAGGTTGTAGTGCGCCATGGCGAAATCAGGTTTGATCCGAATCGCCTGCTCGTAGTGGGTGATCGCGCCTCCTGCGTCGCCGGCTCGTTCCATGACGATCCCCAAATTGTAGTGCGCCCAAGCATCGTTGGGCTTGATCCGCACCATCTGCTCCCAACGTTCCTTCGTCTCGGCATCCCCCAGGCGATAGATAAACATCGTGTAGCCGACTCGCGCGACCGGTTC
>PLTX01000045.1 GCA_003164675.1 Verrucomicrobiota bacterium
TCCAGTCAACGGGTGCAGGTCACCGGTTGTTGCATGGAAGAGGTATAGGCTGGCGATGGGATTACAAAACACTCGCGTGGCAGCGGCGATTTTGTTATCAGCGCGCAACATGAGCACGAAGATTCACGTCACGATTTGGAACGAATTCCGCCACGAATGCAAGAATGAGGCGGTGAAGAAGATTTACCCCGACGGCATGCACGCGGCGATTGCCAGGGGGTTGTCCGCGTCGAAAGATCTGGCATGTCGGACGGCCACGCTCGACGAACCAGAGCACGGTCTGACCAAGAGCGTGTTGCAGGAGACGGATGTCTTGATCTGGTGGGGCCACGTCGCCCATGGCGACGTGAAAGATGAGGTCGTTCAACGTGTCCAACAACAGGTGCTTTCGGGGATGGGACTGATCGTGTTGCATTCGGGACATTATTCGAAGATTTTTCGCGCGCTGATGGGCACGAACTGTTCCCTGAAATGGCGTGAGGCTGATGAGACGGAACGCATCTGGAACGTCGCGCCGGGCCATCCGATCACGGAAGGAATTGGGGAATATTTCGAGTTGCCGTATGAAGAAATGTACGGCGAACGCTTTGACATTCCCGAGCCGGACAAGCTTGTTTTCATATCGTGGTTCGAGGGCGGCGAAGTGTTTCGCAGCGGCTGTTGCTGGGAACGCGGGAATGGCCGCGTGTTCTACTTCCGACCTGGCCACGAGGCCTATCCAACCTATCACGATGCGAACGTCATCCGCGTGATCGGCAACGCCTGCCGCTGGGCGCGCCGTCGCGTGACGCTGCCGACCGACAAAGCGCCCAACGCGCCAGCCCTCGAGTCGATCAAGAAGAAGGACGTGCATTTCGGCCGCGCCGGAGTTCAACAGTGACCAAACTTCGGGTCGGTATTATCGGTTTGGGCATCGGACGGTCGCATATCCGCGGCTTCCAGTCGCATCCAGGAGCTGAGGTCGTGGCGATTGCCGACCTCGATGAGACGCGATTGAAAGTGTCGGGCGAAGAGGGGTTGGTCGTGATGGAGTTGCTCGATGCGATCTACGAAAGCGCGGCCAGCGGCAAGCCAGTGCCGATCAAACCGTAGCGGTCGAGCGCCGCCGCACCCATACCAGCATCATTTGCAGGCAGACGAGCGCGACCTGCATCGCCGCGCAGAAGAAATAGGGGACGCGCAGGCCATGGTTGTTCCCGACCCAGCCAGCCAGCATCGGACCGAAGAACATTCCGCTGCCGACGACGGCCTCATGGAACCCGCTGCCTTTGCCTTTCTCGGTCATTTCTTCCAACGTGAAATAGATGCTCGCTTGATACGCGTAGCCCGACACGGCGCCGCCGATGATCCACGCCGCGGCAAACATCCATGTCGCGTGGGCGAAGCCAATCCAAACAATGCTGGCCGCGCACCCCAGCTGGGCGATCCAGAGGGGCCAGAGACGCGTTCGCCAAAACATGAGGAGCTGCAAACCAGCGAAAGCGGCCAGTGCCGCCGCGCGTCCCGCTGCCAGCAAACCGCCGTGCACGTCGGCGCCGATCCCGAGATGCGTCGCCAGTTGCGGGAACAGCGCCGCGGTGCCGGTGAGCGAGAAGTTC
Source organism: Verrucomicrobiota bacterium (assembly GCA_003164675.1). GTDB lineage: Bacteria > Verrucomicrobiota > Verrucomicrobiia > Palsa-1439 > Palsa-1439 > Palsa-1439. The sequence continues at coordinate 1,599 of PLTX01000045.1, forward strand.
GTTGCGAAATTCGCCAGCCATGCCGTCTTGCGAAACCCGCGGCCCTTGGGAATCTCCAGGCGCTCGTCCGATGGCGTGGTGCGTGGCGGCTGGCGACCCGGCAGCAGCAATAACAGGCCGACCAGTAGAATCGTGCCGGTCGACGCGTAGAAAACGAGGCGGGGGGAGTGCTCGAAGAGAACGCCCGAAAGACAGTAACCGAGTAACAGGCCGATGTTCCACGCCACGCTGAAGGTTGTCAGCCTCGCCGCAAGGGCGTGGCCGCTGAGTCCTTCCCCCAGCCATGCAATAATCGACGGCCAGAAACACGCCAGGCCGCCACCGAAAATGGCGCTGAACACCAGCAGTAAGCCGACCTGCGTCGTCAGCGAGCACGCCAATGCCATGCCCGCCGCAATGATGCAACCGACAAAGGCAAGTTTGCGGCGTCCAACACGGTCGGAGAACCTGCCCGTCACCAGCGCCAGCACCGCATACAGGCCGATCCATGCCGCTCCCAGCCAGCCGAGTTGCGACGCGGTTGCGCCCAGTTCGGCGGCCCGCCGGCTGATCGCAAAGATCACCGCCGCCACGCTCATGTCCATCAACAGCGAGACGAGATAGAGAATCGGAAGCTGGTTCATCAGAGAACGCGCACTATAACGGCTTCCGGGACGGGTTGTCGACAAGAGGAATGAATTGCAACTATCCGAGAGGCGTCCTTTGCCGAGAATCGGGCATTCCGAGCCTGTCGAGGAATGACCCTGCCGGCAGCAAAAGTGCCAGCGTACACTCTGTCCTTCATTTTTTACCGGTGGTCGGTATAATGCGCGGCCATGCAATTACTTCTTGCGTCGCGCAACCGGGACAAGCTCAAGGAACTGACCGCCATGCTGCAGGATTTGCAGCTCGATGCGCTTTCGTTGGCGGACATGCCCAAACTGCCCGGAGTCGTCGAGGACGGCGCGACGATCCGCGACAACGCGGTCAAGAAAGCGGTGCAAATGGCGCGGATGGCCAAGAAACTGACCCTGGCCGACGACACGGGGCTGGAAGTGGATGTGTTGAAGGGCGAGCCGGGGGTGCGGTCGGCGCGGTTCGCCAGCGACGACGCAACGTATCACGAGAACAACAAGAAGCTGCTCAAGATGCTCGACGGCGTGGCCTACGAAAAACGGACAGCGCGGTTTCGCTGCGTGGTGGCGATCGCGGACGAAAACGGGTTGTACGAGTGCGTCGAGGGAATCTGCAATGGGACGATTCTCGAGGCTGAGCGCGGCGGCGGCGGGTTCGGGTATGATCCGCTCTTCCTCGCGGACGGCCAGACGAAAACGTTTGCGGAACTTTCGCCCGAGGTGAAAAACCGTATCAGCCATCGCGCCAAGGCGATGCAGAAAGCCTGGGCGGTGTTGTCGCGGTACCTGAGGGAGAAGAGCGGGGGAAAGGGTGATTCGCCGGTTCCGCCGCGGCGCGAGCGGGCATGAAGGCATTCATCCTTGCCGCAGGTCTCGGCACGCGGCTGCGCTCCCTGGGGTTGGATGTGCCGAAGGTGATGGTGCCGATTGGCGGCAAACCCTTGCTGGAGCATCATCTGGAGTTGTTCAAGCGGCAGGGCATCCGCGAGTTCATCGTCAATCTGCACTTCCTTCCCGAGAAGATCACCAGTTACTTCGGTGACGGCAGCCGGTTTGGCGTGTCCATCACGTACTCGCACGAGCCAGAATTGTTGGGCACTGCCGGCGCGGTGAAAAAAATGGAATCGGAACTGCGCGGTGAGTCATTCATTGTGTTTTACGGCGACAATCTGGTACGTGTCGATTTCGCACCGCTGCTGGAATTTCATCGCATCCGTCAGGCTCAGGCGACAGTGGCGCTGTTCGCCTCACCCGAACCGTGGACGGGCGGCGTGGTGGAAACGGATTCGAACGGCCGGGTGCTCAGATTTGTCGAAAAACCTGACCGAAAACAGGTTTCGACAAATCTGATCAGCGCTGGTATCTTCGTGCTCGAGCCGCAAGTTCTGGATATGATTCCAGCCGGTCAGTTTTATGATTTCGGACGGGACGTATTTCCGAAGTTGCTGGCCGAAAGCCGTCCGGTGTACGCGATGGCGCCCAAGGCGTACATCCAGGACGTGGGGACGCCCGAACGATTGGCCAGAGCACAGCGCGATTTTGAAAAGGGATCGTTGAAGTGATTATTACCCAGACACCGTTGCGCATCTCGCTGGCTGGCGGGGGGACGGATTTTGCCGATTTTTATGAGAAGAATGGTGGATGCGTGGTCAGCACGGCCATCGACAAGTACGTGTATTGCATCGCCAAAGAACGATTCGACGACAAGATTTACGTGAACTGGACAAAGAAGGAGATTGTCGAGTCCGTCGATCAGGTCGAGCATGAACTGGTGCGGGAGGCCTTGCGCAAAGTTGGCGTGACCAAGGGCATCGAAATCTCCTTTCTTTCGGACATTCCGGCGGAAGGGTCGGGCTTGGGGTCATCGAGCAGCGTGACCGTCGGCGTCCTCAACGCCCTGTACCACTACGTCGGGGCCATCCCGACGCCCGAACGGTTGGCTCGCGAGGCTTGTGACATCGAGATTCGGATTCTCGGCAAGCCCATTGGCGTACAAGACCAGTATATCGCCGCGTACGGCGGATTGCGCTGCTTCGAGTTTGGGCCGGGCCCGGCGGTGACCGTCTCATCGGTCGAGACGACCCGTACGGCGCTGGAGGACCTGGACAACATGCTCATGTTGTTCTACACCGGCAAGACCCGGCAGGCGTCCTCCATTTTGTCGCAGCAGAAATCCAACATCGGTGAGAAGATTGAAGTCCTGAAGCAGATGACCCGCCAGGCGCATCAGGTGCGGCGTCTGGTGGAGGTGGCAGACATTGACGGCCTGGGCGCCATCCTGCATCAGGGGTGGGAGGCGAAGCGGAAGCTGGCGCAGGGGGTCAGCAGCAGCGAGTTGGACGAGATTTACGAGCGCGCGATAAAGGCCGGGGCGATTGGCGGGAAGATTTCCGGCGCCGGCGGGGGCGGGTTTTTCCTGCTGTGTGTACCCAGCGACAAGCGCCAATCAGTCCGCCAAGCGTTGGCCAACCTGCGCGAAATGCCGTTCCGACTGGAGCGGGGGGGAAGCCGCATCGTGTTGAATTTGCAACGATACTAATTCATGAAAACAGCCAGCGACTTTGCGAAAGATTACCTCGGCGGATTGAAAGACGTCCTGGATCGTCTTCCACTCAAACCCATCGACGAGATTATCCGCGCCATCGAACAGGCGCGGGACGAAGGACGGCAGATCTTCGTCATCGGCAACGGCGGCAGCGCGGCGACCGCGTCGCACATGATGAACGATTTGTGCAAGGGCACGCTCGGCCACAAGGGCGACGCGCCCTGGCCGCGGTTGCGCGTGATTGCGTTGACCGACAACGTGTCGTTGATGACCGCCTGGGCGAACGATACCGACTTCAACCACATTTTCAGCGAGCCGCTCAAGAACCTGGCGCAACGCGGGGACGTTCTCGTGGCGATATCGGCGTCGGGGAACTCGCCCAATATCATTGCGGCCGTCGAAGCGGCGAAGCAAATTGGTGTGACCGTACTCGGTTTGGCGGGATTCACCGGTGGCAAACTTTCCAAGATGGCGGATGTATCGCTGGTCGTTCCCTCCGATGGATATGGCCCCGTGGAAGACGTCCACATGATCCTGGACCATATTATCACCAGCTATCTCTACGAGAAGTTGAAGGCCACGTATTCCCGGTAAGCGCATGAGCACAGGTCGAGCGCTGATTACGGGCGGGGCAGGGTTCATCGGATCGCATACCGCGGTGGAACTGTTGCGCGCCGGCTATGAAGTGCGCGCGCTCGACAGCCTGACACCGCCGGTGCATGTCGGTGACGGCACGTGGCCTGACTGGCTGTCCGAGGACGTCGAACGCGTCGTGGGGGACGTCCGTAACCGCGACGATTGGGCGAAAGCGCTCCGCGGGATCGATGTCGTAATCCACCTGGCAGCCTACCAGGATTTGTTGCCGAATTTCTCGCGCTTCTTCCACGTGAACTCGGTCGGGACGGCGTTGTTATATGAACTGATCGTCGCGGAGAAACTGCCGGTGCGCAAGGTGGTCGTGGCCAGTACCCAGTTCGTGTACGGGGAAGGCCGATACCGATGCCCGAAGGACGGTGAAGTGTTTCCGGATGGTCGCGAACCGCAGCGGTTGTCCAAAGGATTGTGGGAACCAGTTTGTCCGAAGTGTGGCGGCTCGATCAAGCCGTTGCCGCTGCTGGAGACCCACGCCAACCCGAAGAACCAGTACTCCATCGCGAAGTACTCTCAGGAACTAATGGCCATAGCGCTGGGTCACAACTACGGCATCCCCAGCACGGCGCTACGGTACTCGATCGTGCAGGGACCCTACCAGTCGTTCCGCAACGCTTACTCGGGCGTGCTGCGCATTTTCACCCTGCAGATGATGAACGGGCAGCAACCATCGGTGTTTGAGGACGGCCAGCAGTTGCGGGACTACGTGAATGTGGGCGACGCGGCGCGGGCCAATCGGCTCGTGCTGGAAAGTGACGAGGCCAATTATCAAGTATTCAACGTTGGTGGTGGGCGCGGCTACACGGTTGTCGAAATTGCCGCTATCGTGGCGGAAGCGCTGGGCGTGAATATCGAACCGAACGTGAGCGGCGAATATCGCGTTGGCGATACGCGCCACAGCGTTTCGGACATCACGAAGCTCCGGCGACTCGGCTGGCAACCGACCCGAACGCCACGCGACAGCGTGCGCGATTATATCGAGTGGATTCGACGCCAGAAGCTGGAGAAGGATTACGCCGCCGAAGCGCTCGCCAAGCTCCGCGAAATGGGGGCGTTGCGGAAGGCCGGTTGAACCAACGATGGACGCCCGCCCGTACCTCTCGGTCGTCATACCCGCGTACAACGAGGAGGAGAGACTCAAACGGTACGTGCCGGGAATGGTCGAGTTCTTGCAGTCGAAGGGACGCCCATTCGAGATTGTCGTGGTCAATGATGGCAGCCGGGACCGCACGGCGCAGGTGGCGCGCGAGCTGTCTCAGACCTTTCCGATGTTGCGGTTGATCGACCTGAATCCGAATCGCGGCAAGGGCGGAGCTGTGAAAGCCGGCATGCTCGACGCGCGGGGCGAGTACGTCCTGTTCACCGACGCGGACCAGAGCACGCCCATCTCCGAAGTGGACAAGCTGCTCTCGAAAATGGAAGCAGATGGATACGACGTGGCGATCGGCTCCCGGTCAATGCCAGGGGCCAGCGTGGAACAACCGCAGGCGTGGCATCGCGCACTGGCCGGCAAGTTGTTCGGGGTGGGGACCCGGTTGTTGTGCGTTCATGGAATCCGCGACACCCAGTGCGGCTTCAAGGCGATGAAGCGCATGGTGGCGCAGAAAGTATTCCCCCAGGTCACGTCGGACACCGCCATCTTCGACATTGAAATGTTGGTGATCGCAACCCGCGAGGGATACCGCATCGCCGAGGTCGCAGTGAAGTGGGTGCACGATCCTGATACGCGCATCCCGTACAACTTGCGCCGCGCGGTGAGGATCTGGATTGAGCTGTTGCGAATCAATCGCGCGCAGAAGGTCGTCTGGTCGCTGAAGGCGCGAACACAGTGAGCGCACAACCCACAAAGGCCGTCGTTCAACTCCCGTCAGCCGTCGAATGGGCCATCTTGGCGGCTATCGTCGCGGTGGGTGCCTGGTTGCGGTTTCAGCACCCGGAACTGCTTGAGTTCAAGAGCGACGAGGCGTTTGCGGCCAATCAGGCGTTGGAATTTGTCCGAGGCGGCAAAGTGCCGACATCCGGTCTGATGTCGAGTGTGGGCGTGTCGAATCCACCGCTGTTCATATGGCTGTTGATCCCCATGTTTTTTCTCACCTCGAACATCGCTGTCGTGTGCGGCATGATTTCTGTGCTGGGACTGGCTGCGGTGGTCGCAACCTGGTGGATCGGGCGAAAGTATTACGGTTCTGTGAGCGGTCTGGTGGCGGCGGCGTTGTTCGCGTCGGGTCCGTGGGCGGTGGTGTATTCGCGAAAAATCTGGGCTCAGGATTTCGTGCCGGTGCTTGCCACGGGGACGATGTGGGCGGCGCACTCGCTCATCCTCGGCAAGAACCCGAAAGCGATTTTTTGGCTGCTGTGCCTGCCGTTATGTGTGATCCAGATTCACTTCAGTGGGTTTGCGCTGACGGCGAGCGCCATCGCCGTTGTCGTGTTGCTCCGCCCGAGGATCGATTGGCGATTTGCCGTGGCCGGCGTCGCGCTGGCGGTCCTGCTGGCGCTGCCATATGTAATCGAGCAACAGAAGAACGGCTGGGCTGAGTGGAAGCGCATGTCCGAAGAAGGCAGCAGTCGCCACTGGGAGAAACTCCCGCAAGGGATGACGATCAATCCGCAAAGCGGGTACCCGTTTCCGCGTTGCCCGACCGAAGCGTGGCGTCATGCGCTGGCCATCATGAACGCCGGCGAAATCGAGGACGTACTGGGCTTGAGCACGGGCGAGGTATTTGACCCAAATCGAATCTGGGTCAGCAAAGGCTCGGGACAGAACCGGTATTTCGACACCACACTCACATTGGGAGACTGGCTGCCGGGGCTGCAACAACTGGCATTTTCCATAGCGCTGGTGTGGTTTGGCGTGAAGGCCTTGAAATCAGCGAAGACTTTGTTTCGCCGCCAGGTGACAGCGGATCAGGAGTCGAAGGGGGCGTGGATACTGGTACTGTGGGTTGTGGTTCCTCTCGCCGTATATCTTGTGGCCGGGCTCTGGACGTATTTATCGTACTACGTCATTCTGTATCCCGTCTATTTCGTGATCCTTGGGGCGCTTGCTCAACGGGCTGTCCCGCCGAGAATCCTGGTGGCAGGGATCGCAGTCTTTGTCGTGGGTAATATCGTGTTTCTGTTGGATGTGAATCGGTATTTGGTTCAGTACGGCGGAGCCCAGGGGACGTATGGATCGGGACTTGGCTTCAAGCAGGCTGCGGCGGAGTATGTCGCGGCGCGCGCGGACGCCCGGGAACTGGTTAAGGAAAACCGGCTGTTGCAAATGGACCAGTGGCAGCGAGCGGAACCGGCGCAGTTGGACTTGCCATTCCTGGCCACGATGCTCGGGCGGGGGCAGGGGAAACAGTTGGCGACAAATTCGATCGTGCTGGTGGTGGATGACAATCGGACGAGCTACGACGCCAAGCGGGTGAATTTTGGCGGAACGGGGACGAATGACGGCCCGATGCACGTCTACGTTATCAATCGACCATGAAACCGCTGTTCTCGACAAAGTGGGAACGTGTTTTTGCCATCGCATTGGTGGTGGCGTGGGCCGCGCTGTTCCTGCCGAACCTGCGCACGAACCCGAACTGGTACGGCGACGAAGGCGAGTGGATGGAGAAAAGTTGGACCTTCATTCACGGCACGCCACGGGTCGGCCCGATCATCGACGACTATGTCTTTCCGTATCCGTATCCACCGCTCTACATGGTTGTGACCGGCGCGCTGCTGCGGGTATTTGGCAACGACATCGTCGTGGCGCGCGCGTTGGGGGCGGTGACCGCGCTTGCAGCGGGTGCGATTCTGTTCTGGATCGGGACGCGGCTGCGCGACAAGCGCTTTGGTCTTCTTTGTGCCGCGGCGTTCCTGGTGTATTCCGAGGCCAACGTCAATTTTCGTTGGGTGCGTTCTCATCCGATGGCCGGAACATTGGCGCTGGCGTCGGTCGGGTTTCTTATTCGCTACGTGCAGGAGAAACGTCTCCGCGACGCCATTTGGGCGGGGCTTTTTTGTTCGTTGGCGACGGCCACGAATTATTTCGCCTATCCGTTGATCGGGGCCGTTATCGTGACGGTGGCGGTGGTGAATGGACGTGAATGGAAATTGGCGCATACCTGGCGGGATGTTGCAGTGGTGGCAGCCGTGGCCGGTGCGTACGCGGGGTTGTTTGTGTTGTGGTACAGCACGGCGCACGGTTGGGGGCAATTGATGACGCAGGTTGGCCGACTGACCAGCGTGGCCAGCAACGAGGTCCGCCCGAAGTTTGGTAGCGAGGTGAAACGGTTTGTTGAGAACGTATGGAATCTGGGATTTGAAACCCCGACGCAAGGCCCGCCGTTGCCATGGTCGGGGCACGATTGGTGGCTCACAGTGGCGACCATCGGGTTTGTGTTCCTGCCAACACGGAATTGGCGATTGCGATTGTGGATGCCGTTCTGGTTGCTCGTGTTGATGTACGGCGTGTTCCAGAAGCTGAACAATGTGCCGCTGTTTTTCTATCCCGCAACGATCTTTCTTCCGCTGATGGCCGTCGGCTTTGCCGGCGTGCTCGCGTGGGCCGGTGACTTGGCCAAACGACTGGCGGTCAAATCCGGTGAAGAGGCAGCAGGGACGGTCGCCGTGCTCGTGCTGGCGGGGTTCGCCTGGCAGTCAGCCAGCGGGGCGCGGGGGCATTTCCATACCCGAATTGATATGTGGACGCAACAATCCGCCGTGGACGCTGAAGCGGCGATGGCCTTTGTCAACTCGCACACGACAAAGGACGACTTTGTGATTGTGCCGAAGCAAATCTATTGGCTGGCGCATTGCGACCGGCGCAGCATGCTGACATTCTGCGCTCGGTACGAGGGTGTGGAGAACGATATGCCCGTGCCAACTCACATTCCCCGGGCATTATTTTGGTTCGATTGCCGCCTGGAGCAGGCGAAATACCTGGTCATGGAATATGGGCTGGAGCATCGAATTCTTCCGGACGGACGGCAGGTACAGTTGCCAATCGGCATTGATGCAGTGTATACGTTGGGCCTGCGCGGTGTACGGGAGATTGTCCAGCGCACCCAGGACGAGAAGTGGCCCATCATGTTTCATCAGGGCGCGTACCTGGTCTTGGCAAATCCGCAGTTGGTGAAGGAGACCCCGTAGCATGGCACAAAACGAACGAACGCTGGTCATTATTCCGACGTACAACGAGAAGGAGAACATCCGTTCGGTGATCGAATTGGTGTTGGCCCAGGCTCCCAGCCTCGATGTGCTGGTGGTGGATGATAATTCTCCGGATGGCACCGCGGGCATCGTCACCGAGATCGCCCGCGCCAATCCGCGGGTGCAGCTGATGAGCCGCGCCGGCAAGCTGGGATTGGGTACGGCCTACATTGCGGGGTTCAAGTGGGGCCTGTCGCGGGGGTATGCCTGCCTGGTCGAGATGGACGCCGATTTCTCGCACGACCCGCGCGAGATACCCAATATGCAAAAGGCGATCGAGCATGCCGATCTCGTTTTGGGATCGCGGTACATTGACGGTGTGCGCGTGGTGAACTGGCCGTTGTCCCGTTTGTTCCTGAGCAAGGGGGCCTCCTACTACGTGCGTATCATCACGGGATTGCCCGTGCACGATCCCACAGGCGGCTTCAAGTGTTTCCGTCGTAGCGTATTGGAGGCGCTTGACCTCGACGCGGTCCGCAGCAATGGTTACGCTTTCCAAATCGAAATGACCTACGAGACGTGGATGAAAGGTTTCCGTGTTCGTGAGATACCGATTACGTTTACCGACCGGTATGCCGGCCAGTCCAAAATGTCAGGACACATTATTCGGGAGGCCCTGTGGATGGTCTGGGCGTTGGCGATCAAACATGGATTTCGGCGAAGGCCGCGTGTTTCACGGAAGGCCGATGGATGAACAGGGACGTTCGTCCCCACAGAGGCATAAGACAATCTCTGTAATCATGAGCGATTCCCCAGTGCCAGACCACACCCTCACGCTGTAGCAGCTCGTTGAAAAAGCGCCCCTTGGGGGCAGCAGGCCACCGAAAGCGAAGGAAGTTGTAGACCACAAGCTGAGTCCGACGAGACCCGAGCTGTGTTTGCCGGGCTTGGAACCCTCACGCGGCGTGTCGTTCTTCAACAGAACTGCTAGGCGTTCTGCGAACAGCGCCTCGGCGAACTGGTTTGGGTCGAATGGTCGCCAATCGTCCAAAACGCACACTCCTTTTCTGCTTTCCTCGCGGTTCCATCAGGAGTCTAATGTGCTTCGCACACCTGACCGGTGTGGAGAGAAGGACTCGCCGTGAAAAAAGCTCTGATGATACTCGGTGGCGTTTTCCTGGTGCTCGTCGTTGTCGTCATTGCTGGTATCGCTATCGTTGCGGTGAAGGGCAGCGCACTCGACAAAGAATGCAAGCAATACGTGGATGCAGCCGTTCCTGCCATCGCTTCCAAATGGGACATCACGGAGATTCAGAAGCGTGCCAGTCCAGAGTTCAAGGCGGCGGTGAAGGACGAAGACTTGGAAAAGCTGATTCGGATGTTTCGGAGATTGGGGAAGTTCAAGGCGTATGATAGCGCAAAGGGAGAAGCGAACATTTCAGTCACATCGGAGCACGGCAAGGTGGTCTCGGCTGAGTATGTTGCCAGCGCCGATTTTGAGGCTGGGCCTGCCGAGATAAAGATGTCGCTCATTAAGCATGGCGACCAGTGGCAGATTCTTGGCATTCACGTCAATTCCAAGGTCTTTTTGGAGTAGCCACGGATTCGCCAATCGTTCAAAGCAGACATTCCTTTTCTGCTTTCCTCGCGGTTCCAGCAGGGGTTCAATGGGCCTCGCAGACTTGACCGGTGCGGAGGGCATGGTGCCTCAAGCGAATCGCATCGCGAATCAGGTCGAGGAGCTTTCTGAACTTCTAGGCGGGGCTCATTTTGCGGGCAACGTCGGAGGCATATGAAGAAATGCGGTTACTGTGGGTTTGATAACGATGACACGGCACAGTATTGCAGCGACTGTGCCTGCAGCCTGGATGGGGTGGCCGCCTCGATTCCACCGACCTCCACGCCTTCTCCAGTCGTTGTTCCGCCTCAACCCCTGCGAATGGTTACATTCAGAAGATATCTGGCCTTGAGCCAGGCAGAGCTTGATAAATCGGTGCTGGAGGCTGCCGGTATTCCGGCGTTTCTGGCCGGAGAGAACAGCGCCTCGGCTGGCTACGGAGGCGTTCTCGGCGAACTACGGCTGCAAGTGCAGGAAGCTGATGCCGACCGTGCCCGTCGAGTGCTGGACGAACACGAAGGATTCACTCCTCTCCCAGACGACTTCATTCCGCCAGCGGACCCGGCCCGAACAGGGGCCAGATTGGAGACCATGGAACCGACCCCCAACAATACGGATACAGGCAACAAGAATATCGTGATCAGCGTTGTGATCACTCTCTTGGTCGTCGCGGTGGCGATTGCTCTGTACAATCCGCCACGGACTTCGAGCAGCGGGGCCAGCGACCGTGATCGTCAAGCGTACAAGGAACGGGTCCGGCGATCCGAAGCGCTGATGACATCCGAGGAGCAGGTACACCAACGATACATTGAACTTCTTACTAGATGGGAAGAGGAGCAGCGACGACACGTCGACGTTCTCGCGAAATCGGAAGAGAACCAGCGACGATACGAGAAGATTCTCACGACTTGGGAGCAACAACAGCACGAGTATCAAAGGTACCTGGATGGTCTTCCGAAGAAGCCATGACATCCATGGAAGCGCCCGCTGAGCGGTTCGACGACGGAATGAAACGAGTCGCTCAAATTCTTATCTCACCATCTCCAGCGTCGGCCATGCAGCCGACGCAGGAAGTTCGGGCCATTCCCGGCAAGAGTCTCGTGGGCGATCGGTATTTTTCCGGTGAAGGGACCTTTTCCCCGCATCCACAAAAGCCCGACTACGAGATCACTTTCATCGAACGCGAAAAGATTGAGGCATTCGCCCGCGAGTCGGGCCTCCCGTTTACAGCATGCCACGCGAGACGGAACATTGTGACCGAAGGGGTCGACCTGAATGAACTGGACGGCAAGGAGTTCCTTGTCGGGGAAGTCCGCATACGAGGCATTCGCCTCTGTGAACCCTGCAGTTATCTGGCCAAGGCTTTCTTTCCCGAAATTTTGAAAGGACTCGTTAACAAAGGCGGGTTGCGAGCCCAAATCCTTTCGGAAGGCGTCATCCACGTGGGCGACTGCCTTAAGGAATCCTAGCCCTTGTAATGCTGGAAGACGCTAGCCAGCAGGATCAGTTCGGGATGCGCGGCCTGCAGTTTGGGCAGCACCAGCCGGATCTGAGAACGATACACCGCCAATTTCTCGGCCAGCGGTTTCAGATTGTCCACCTTGTCCCAATGAAGCTTGTTCAGGTCCAGCACCAGCCGGCTCTTGCTTCGCGCCAGTGAATCATGAAGGCGTTGGCCCAACTTCTCCGCCTGGGCGCCCGACAGGGCGCCGCTCAACCGCAGCCAGACCTGTTTCTTGGCGTGTTGCAGTTCGACTTCGATCGACAGGTCGGGGATCGCGATCTTATCCGGCATTTCCTCCCAGAGACGGAATTCGCTCCAGCGTTTGGCCGGCATACGGTACGCCGTGCGCATCAACTTGGGATGCTGGAACAGGTCGAACTTCAATGTCACCCACGTCCACATCGCCGCCCCCACCGCGAGCACGGACTGGAACCGCTGGGCGAGCGTGGGACGACCGAGTTCGGCGCAAATCTGCCGCCCCAGGTCCCCGATCCAGCGCCGCACCGTGGCGTTGGGACCGAGCAACCGGCCGGCAAGGAAGATCGGGAGCGCGACGCGCAAATCGGCAGCGTAGTGCGCGGCCTTCCGTCGCAGGATCGGATTCGGCGAATTCTTGAGTGTCTGGTAACCGAGAAACCGTGATTCGAGGACGCGGAAGATGCTCGGACCGAGTCGTTGGAAATCCTCGTCAAAGCACCACTGCTGCAAGCGCTCGATCTCGGATGCCGAGAGCGTCGGATGCTTCATCGTGGTGGTGAAGCCGTCCGCCCGATGATAGAGCCGGTCGGGATGGTCGACGTATTCCGGGAGCATGAGATTGTCTCGCACTGCTCGCGCACCGAACGGCGTGCCGGGCACGGGACCGTAAATCAGGTATTGCCCAAGCGACGGTTTGAGCTTCATCAACCCGTCCAATTCCTGCGCGATCACTTCGGGTGTCTGGTAATCAAAGCCGAGGATCATCGAGGCCAGAATCGTGATGCCATGCGCGCGAAACTCGTTGAAAATGTCCTCCACGGGACGGCCCTGTTGCTTGGCGTACCCCGACCGCGTGCCTTCGTAGCCGATCCAGAACCCGTCAATCCCCATTTCGAGGATCTCTTCGACGGTGTACTGGCTGAGGGCCTTGATGCTGGCGAAGGCGAAGATCGAGAGTTGTTTGCCGCTCTTGATCACACAATCGCGGAATTCCATCGCCCGTTTCTTGTTCAGTAAAAAGTCCTCGTCGATGATCAGGAACACGAGGCTCGGGTCCATGTCGTGATAGCGCTCGGTGAGATCGAAGATATCCTTGCCGGTGGGCAACAGCTTGATGTGCTTGCGCTTGAAAAAATGCGAGGTGCAGCAGAAATCGCAGCCGTTGGGGCAACCCAGCCCGGCGAAAATCTTGCCCGTGCCCGACACTTTCCAGCCAAACACTTTTAGCCAACTCACGATCAGCGGCTGCTTGTACGGCATCGGAATTGCCGGCTCGCCCAGCAGCCGGCGCATATACCCGACGCCTTCTTCGCGGCAGATGTAGTCGGCGTACGGCGCGAGTTCTTCGTCGGTCAGCACCGTGCCGTAGCCGCCGAGGATGATCTTGGTGTTGGGCGCGTATTTGCGGATCAAGGCGACCATGTCCTTGACCTTGTGGAAGATCGCCATCAGAAACGAAATCCCGACGTAGTCGTAACCCTTCTTGAGTTCCTTGATCAACTCGCGCTTCGACGGGTATTGCAGCACGACCGTCGGCGTGTCGAGGTTCTCCGCGATGTATTCGATGGAAAACTGGATGTTCACCGTGCGCGGGCTGAAAATGCCCTGGGCCCGGGTCACCTGGCGGTAGAGCAATTCATAACCCACCGATGTCGCATCGCCGCACTGCGGCCCCATCGGGCGACACACGCTGGTCAGCAGGACTTTTTTAGCGCTCACTAATTTTGCCTCATTTGCAGTATTTCTTTCACGTACACTCTCTCCTTGGCGGCTCAAACGAGGCGTGGTCGGAGGGCAGTACCCTGAATGGATGTTGCCCACGGGAGAACAGGCACAAACCTATAGTCCCCATCTGACTTACGCCGCGATTATCGCGGATCGTTCCGTCAGACGAACCGGCATAACATATCACCTTTGACAAAGGCTAACAAGACGATTCTGAGCCTTTGCCGTCGCCCGTCAGTACGCAAAATCTGATGCGTCGTCAGGGCTGGAATGTCACGTATTGCGTCACGCCGTCGACAAACTGGGGCAGGTAATAAATCCCGTTGAATTGGTATGCCATGCCGCCGTTGTACGATACCTCGACCACCCCGGGCGGCAGTTCCGGGACCGTCACTCCGATCGGGGTTGGGGCAATAACGTATCCGTCTCCTTGTTGCACATAAAACGCGCCGCCGGCGTAATAGTAGGCGACATTGCCCGCGTCGACTTCAATGGCGCCATCGGGCAGGTCCTGGACATCCGCGCCGACGGGTGGGTAAACCTCCTGATAGTCATCACCCGTCTGTTGATAATAGATCCCGTCGTCGTAGAAGTAGGGCGCTCCATTCACGTAGAGCTGGACGTATCCCGGCCACAGGCCATGTCTCCGCGCGCCAAAAACAAAGCCGTGCCAGAAACGCCGTCCACCGATTTCCGCATCCACGTCATGATGCGCGATGACATGTTGATGTTGATCAATCCCACCGCGCGGCGCTTCGACACGGCGCTGCACCACGACAGGTCGCTGGACAACATGCGTGTCCACGTGGCGGATGCTTCCATGATTGGTGCGATTCACGACGGCGGGCTGTCGTTGCACCGCCGGGCGCGGAGTTTCACGTGGAGGTCCAGATACTCGCGGAGCCTCGGCTCCCCGTGGTTCCTGCCGTTGGGCATGGCTCAGCGGCATGGCGGCCAACAGCGCCAGAATGCCAATCCCGATTCCTCTCCGTGAAATAGCAGTAGCAAGGTTCATGGTCATTTGCTCCCGCCTTTGTGCGCTTGGTCATCGGCTTTGAACTCCGCCACGCTGATTTTTGTGGCTCCCGACGGCGGCTCGAAGTTGAACAGGAAGTCCGGCAGCTTCGTTTCGAAATCCCAGTTGGAAAAAATCGCGGTGTACTGCGGAGCCCCGTCCTCGTCCTTGTAGGTAATGACGATTTTTCGCGGCACCGGCTTGGCGCCGGCCTCGATCCAAAATTGCCAATCAACCATCCCTTGTGAAAAGGCCAGATGCTCGCACGGAACGCCCAGGACCGTCACCGGACCGAGATAGGTTCCGGAAACGGCCTTGTGAATCGCGTTCTGGTAGGGATCGCTGACGACCACGTCCTCCAGCGGCATTGTGATGCCGAAGCGCTCGCAGGCCAGGTCCAATGCCTCATCGAGCGTCCCTGGCGCGGGAATACTGCCGTAGAAATTCTCGACGCGGTTGAGCAGGGTGATCGATTTGCCATCATAATACAACCCGCGATTGCGGCGGGTGGAACGCAACTCCGTGTGAAGACGGTTGGGTCGGCGTACCTGCACCTCAACGGTCCTGCCAGCCTGGGCTCTCTGTCCCGAGGCCAGTTGCAGGTCTTGCCAGACTTCGGCATTGACCGAGAAGAACTGCGCTTGCGCCAGATAATCACCCATGCGCCGTAGGAGTTTATCCGCCTGCGGATCAATCGCAGGCTTCCCATCCGTTGCCGTCGGCTTCACGTCTGTCGCCGGTGCCGACACGGCCACGAGACCCAGCAGGGCGGCTGCGGTCAAGACCCGCCGCCGCCATGCGGTGGCGAGGCTACTGATTCGGTTGAGTTCCTTCATAAAGTCCCCCTTTGCTGATGAACAAGAATCTGCCAGGACGCAAACCACAACTTGCCAGGCTGCGGTTACCGCGGTCCGGTCTAAACACAATTAGCATATCACCTTTGACAATGCCAACAAGCCGATTCTGAGCTGTATGCCGTCGCTCCAATGATCGGATTCCTTAATCGCGGAGAGAATCGTCGCTGCCCTCGCCAGCATCCAGATCGATTTTTCAAACGCCAGCCGACAGACCGCCATTGTGGCCCGAGCGCATTCTTTTCGCCTCGCTGCGCAAAGTTGGCGCGGGCTTTGCTCTAGGCGAAAGTGGAATGAAAACAGCCAGGTGCAGCCAGCCCACCCAGTTGAGTCTGGCCTTGCACGCGCTGAAAGAAGCCATCCTCAAGGGCGCCACCTGGCAGTACGAGAAGTTGGTCACACTAGCCGTAAACGCAGGGGCAACCGATGAACAGATTGACCTGGTGGCGCACGAAGCCATTGAAGCGCTGTTCGCTCGCGCCGAACGACCGATCACTCGGCGGAGCCTCACGCAACTGATTGGTCCGGGGCAATTTCGTCGTTGAGATTGTCCATTTTTGGGCGGAACTCCACCGGAAAGCCGCATGTTTGCGCTGTTTCCCGCGTTTTTGCCCCCCGAATGGTACTTGACGCGGTGGGGATCGCGTGGTAGCGTCCCCCCCACTTTAGTCGAAAGCCAAATCACGTCACCCGGAAGGAATTCATGAAGATTCGTGTCGTTCTCACCGTTTTCGCCGTTGCCGGAACATTTGCCGGTCAGGCATTTTCTGCCGACTCGACGGCGGCGTCCGCAGCTTCTACCAATAAATCCACCTCGATTGTGGCCACTGCCGCCGCAGGCGGCGAGGTCGTGGCCCGGGTGAACGGGGTGGACATTACCCGCAAGGAACTTGACACGGCCGTGCAGGCATTTAGCTACCAGATGGCGCGGCAGGGTCATCACGTTTCCCCCGAAGAGACCGCGACGCTGCAGCAAAGCGTGTTGGAACAGTTGATTGGTCGCCAACTCGTCCTTCAGCAGGGCCTCAAGCAAATCCCAGCCGACGTCGACAAGAAGGTGCAGGAACAAATCGACCAGGCGAAAGCGAGCAAGGGCGGCTACGTTGAGTTCAAGAAGGCGCTCGCCGACGGCGGCGTCACGGTCGAACAGTTTACCCACGAGGTTCGCGACGGTATCATCATCCACGAGACGATTCAGTCGCTCATTGACAAACGGGTCAAGATTTCGCCGGAGGACGCCAGGGCGTTCTACGACGGCAATCCCGACCAGTTCAAGCAGCCCGAGCTCGTTCGCGCCAGTCACATTCTCATCAGTTGCTCGCCGGATGCTACCGACGAAGTGAAGAAGGGAAAACGGGCTGAGATTGACGCCGCCCTCTCGCTGATCAAGGGCGGCGAGAAATTTGCCGATGTCGCCAAAAAGGTCTCCGAAGATCCTGGCAGCGCCCAAAATGGTGGCGACCTCGGCTACTTCCCGCGCGGTCGCATGGTGCCGGAGTTTGACACCGCCGTATTCTCAATGAAGACAAACGAAATCAGCGGCGTGATCACCACCCAGTTTGGTTACCATATCCTGCAGGTCACGGGCCGGAAACCGGCGCAGATTACGCCGTTTGATCAGGTCAAGGAACAACTCGCCGACTATCTCAAGCAACGCAAGGGCGGCGAGGTCACCCGCGCGTATGTGACCGAACTGCGCAGCTCGGCCAAGGTCGAGGTGCTCTTGCCCGCGCCCGCAGCGGCTCCGTCGACGGCGACCGCCCCGACCGCCCCCGTCCAGGCGCCGAGCCCGAGCAAGTAACACGGTTCGGCTGGCCCGGATTCGTGGCGTCGTCGTGTCATTGACGCGGCCTGCGGAAGTTTCATAGACTTGCCGCAGCGCTCATGTTGACCATCACGCTGATTCTGGAACTGCTCGCGTTGGGAGGGTTGCTGGTTCTGTCGGCCTTCTTCTCGGGGACGGAGATCGCCCTGTTCTCGTTGAGCAAGCTGCAGCTTCGCCGTCTTCGGCAGGAACACCCGACCCGGGGCCAGATCATCAGCGAACTACTCGACCAGCCGAACCGGCTCCTCTCCACCATCCTCTTCGGCAACACCGTCGTTAACGTCGTCGCCGCCATCCTCGGCTACACAATTCTACAGACGCTCATTCCCCAGCGGGCGGAAAAGTTCGCGGTACCCGTGATGACGGTCCTCATTCTGTTGTGCGGCGAAGTTGTGCCGAAGACGCTGGTGATTCGCAGCGCCGAATTCTTTGCGATGCACGTCGCCCGGCCCATCCAGTGGACGGTCGCATCCACGTCCCGACTGCGCCGCGCCGCCGAGGCGTTGTCGGCGGTGATCGTCCAGGGCTTCGAACGGTTGCCGTACTTCGCCGATCAAAAAGTGCGTTCGGCGGGCCCGACCGAAGACGAATACCGCACGTTGCTGACTGTCAGCGAGCGGGCCGGCGTGGTCCGCAAAGAGGAGCGCTACATGGTCAACCAGATCCTCGCGCTGGAAAAAATGCAGGTAAAGGAAGTCATGACCCCGCGCGTGGACATGCAGTGCGTGGACGACTCGTTGAGCCCGTCGGAGATGGTCGAGGTGTTGCGCCGCATCAAGCACCGCCGCGTGCCCATCATCCACGAGACGCCGGACACCGTCGAAGGCATCCTCAAGGTCAAAGACTTCCTCGTCAACCCCGCCGGCGACCTCGATGAGGTCGTGGAATTGCCGAATTTCGTTCCTGAGACGATGCCGGTGGCCAGGTTGTTGAAGAGCTTTCGCAAGCAGGAGCATCCCGTCGCCATCGTGGTCGACGAATACGGCGGCACGCAGGGGATGGTCACGCTCGAAGACGTCCTCGAGGAGATTGTGGGCGAAATCGAAGACGAGTTCGACAAGAGCGAGATCATGGTGCAGAAACTCGACGAGCGGCGGTACCTCATCAACGGCAAGGCGCGGTTGGAACTTGTCAACGAGCAATGCGGGCTGGCGCTGCAGGCGCCGGACGTGGAGACCATCGCGGGTTGGGTGATCGCCCAACTCGGCGCGCTCCCGAAAGAAGGCGAGCAGGTCCGTGTCGGCGACGTCTGCGCCACCGCACGCAAGGTCGTCAAGAATCGCGTCGGTGAAGTCCTGTTGGAGGTTGTGCCGGAAGCGTCCGCTGAGGAAGGGAACTGACGTGGAGGCGCTCCATTATCTTCTGATTATCCTGCTCGGCGTGTTGGTGTGCGCCTTCTTCGCGGGGGCGGAAACCGGTTTGATCTCGCTGAACCGCGTCCGCCTGCGCCATGAGGTCGAGCGCAAGAACCGCCGGGCGATCATCCTGAACGGGTTTGTCGAAAACACGGAGCGGCTGCTGGGCACGACGCTGTTCGGCACGAACCTCGCCAGCGTGCTCGTGGGCGTGTACGCCACCGTGCTCGCGACGCTGCTCTTTCACACCGATAATTTCTGGGTCGGGTTTGGCGCGGCACTCGGTGCCTCGGCGCTGTTGCTGGTGTTCGGCGAAATCGTTCCGAAGTCGCTCTTCCGCCGTTACGCGCACCGGCTGTGCATGACCATCGCGGACGCGCTGAACGCGATGGCCTGGTTGTGCGCCCCGATGGTGTTGTTGGTGGGGTTTATCATGCGGATGTTCGTCCGCCTGGGCGGCGCCCCGGAAGCGCCGAAGAGCTTTTTCGTCACGCGCGAGGAACTCAAACATCTGGCGAAAGAGGGCGAAGCCGGCGGCGCGCTCACTGTCGAGGAACGCGAGATGATCGATGGCGTGTTCGATTTTCCCTACAAAACCGTCTACGACGTCATGTTGCCGATGTCCCGCACGGTCGCGGTCACGCGCGACATCCTCGTGGCGGAACTGTTCGTGTTGTCGCAGACGACCGGTTTTGCCCGATTCCCCGTGCGAGAGGGCGAGAAGATTGTCGGGGTCGTCAACGTATACGAAATCCTGTTTGAAAACACCGGTCGGGCCGGCACGACGGCGGGACAACTCATGCAGAAGCCGCAGTTCGTGGTGTCGACGGAGCGCATCAATCGCGTGCTGCCCGTCCTGCGCGCGGGCCGTCATCCCATCAGCATTGTCGTCAGCCCCGAAGGCAAACACGTCGGCATTTTGACCATCGAAGACATCGTCGAGGAAATCGTCGGCGACGTGGAAGGGTGACGGCTTGGGCCGCAAAAGCGCGTCGCGGCTACAGTGGTGGAGAGGATTGGATTTGTAGCCGCGAATCTCATTCGCGGTCATAATTCCAAGCGGCAGATTTCTCCGCAGAACGGCCGATCCTCGGCCCGTTTCACCAGTCCATGACGGACAGGGTTACGCCATACATATTGCCACTTCGTTTCATAACTCTCGCCGCTACGGAGCAAATGGTCGAAGAATTCCCGCTGCCAAAGCGGATACGGAAGACCGAGCGGACGCAGTTGGCGTGTCACCAGGGAACGAAACGCCTGTATGAACTTCGACAAATCCGCCTCACGATGAATCGGTGAGGCAAAGAAGTGCACATGGTCCGGCATGATGACATAGCGTCCTGCGCGCCAGTCAGGGAGTCGTGACCACGCGTTCCGAATGGCCTGGTGTGCGTCATCGTTTGCCAGACATGGCCGCCGGTTCGCGGCGCAGCAGGTGATAAAATAGATGATCGATTTGTCGCTCGGGAGCCAGACGGGAACCCGGCGGAGGTGGTGCTGGTCAGACACGGCAGGATTCTATCCGCGAATGAGATTCGCGGCTACAAGAAAGGAACCGCGAAAGGGTTTTGCGGGTGCAAGAAAGCGACCGCGAATGAGATTCGCGGCTACAATTCTTGGCTGCCTTCATTCTGGATTCTGGATTCAGTCTCCTGTATTCTTTGCTTCTCATGCTTGCCAAACGCATCATACCGTGTCTGGACGTGGACCGCGGGCGCGTGGTGAAAGGCGTCAACTTCGTCGGTCTGCGCGACGCGGGCGATCCCGTCGAGTGCGCCAAGGAATACGACCGCCAGGGCGCGGATGAACTGGTCTTTCTGGACATCACGGCCAGTTCCGAGAACCGCGCGACGATGATCGACGTGGTGGAGCGCACCGCCAGCGAATGTTTCATGCCGTTGACGGTCGGCGGCGGCATTCGGACGGTGGACGATATTCGCGCGATGCTCAAGGCGGGCGCGGACAAGACGAGTTTGAACACGGCGGCGGTGCAGAAACCGGACGTGGTTCGCGCGGGCGCGGCGCGGTTCGGCTCCCAGTGCATCGTGGTGGCCATTGACGCCAAGCGGAGCGTGGGGCGCGGCGCGGGAAGCCACGGGCCGCGTTGGGAGGTGTACACGCACGGCGGCCGCAATCCGGCGGGCATCGACGCGGTGAGATGGGCGCGTCAAGTGGAGGCGCTGGGGGCCGGCGAAATCCTGTTGACCAGCATGGACGCGGATGGGACAAAGGCGGGATACGACGTGCTGTTGACGCGGGCGATCAGCGAGGCGGTGCATATTCCGGTCATCGCCAGCGGCGGCGCGGGCAGCCTCGACCACATGGCCGAAGTGTTAACCGACGGGAAGGCCGATGCGGTGTTGGCGGCGTCGATTTTTCACTTTGGCGAATACAAGGTGGCCGACGTGAAGAGGTTTTTGAGAGAGAAGGGAATTTGCGTGCGACTATGAGCATACTCGATGAACTGAAGTACGATGCGAGCGGGTTGATCCCCGCCATCGTCCAGGAACAATCCACGGGGCGCGTATTGATGGTGGCGTGGATGAACAAAGAATCGCTGAAGCGGACGCTCGACATCGGCGAGACGGTGTTTTGGAGCCGGTCCCGCAAGGAATACTGGCACAAGGGCGCGACCAGCGGCCACACGCAGAAGGTGAAAGACGTGGCGTTCGACTGCGACAAGGACGCGCTGCTGATTCAGGTCGAGCAAAGCGGCGCGGCCTGTCACGAAGGCTACAAGTCCTGCTTCTTCCGCAGCATCGAGAAGGGCGAGGTCAAAGTGACCGAGCCGCGGCTCGTGGATCCGGAAAAAGTGTATGGGAAGAAATGAAGGCAACTGTCGGAGTGAATACCAGATGCCCCCTCACCTTGTTCCTCTCCCCCGGAGGGGAGAGGCGACAGGCACACGGCAGTGCGAAGATTTCCCCTCTCCCCTTGGGGGAGAGGGTCAGGGTGAGGGGAGTGACAGCACCAAGGCTGAATAACTGAACGAGATATGTTCACGCCGACGAAACCCGAGTTTTTGGAGCTGGCCAGGCACGGCAACCTGATTCCCGTATACCGGGAGATCATCGCCGACGCGGAGACGCCGGTATCGGCCTACCAGAAGATGGCCAAGAGCGGTGGTTCGTTCCTGCTCGAATCGGTCGAAGGCGGCGAGCACATCGGGCGGTATTCATTCATCGGTTCCCATCCGCGCAAGGTGATTCGCGTCGATAAGGCGGATCATGGCGACCCGCTGCAGGCGGTCGAAAAAGAGATGGCGCAATACGTGCCGGTGGCGATTCCGTGCCTGCCGCGATTTACCGGCGGGGCGGTCGGTTTTCTCGGGTACGAATACATTCATCAGATTGAGCCGAGCGTTCCCAAACCCGAACGCGACGATCTGCACACGCCCGTGTTGTGTTTCATGATCACGGACACAATTTTGATCTTCGATCGCGTCAGCCAGACGCTCAAAGTCGTGGCGAACGCGCACATCGACGGCAAACCCGAAGCGGCGTACGCCTCGGCCTGCGCGCGGATCGACGAGATCGTCCACGAATTGCAGCAGCCGCTGGCCGCGCGCGCGCTGGAATTTCGCCGGGAGGCCCCCGAGCCACACGTCGATTCGAACATGCTACCGGAACGCCACGCGGAGATGGTCACCAAGGCCAAAGAATACATCCGCGCGGGTGACATCATTCAGGTCGTGCTGGGACAGCGATTCCGAACGAAGATGCATGCCACGGCATTGGATATCTATCGCGCGTTGCGTTCCGTGAACCCGTCGCCGTACATGTTCCTGCTCGATTTCGGCGGGTTTCAGCTTGTGGGCGCGTCGCCCGAGGTGCACGTGCGTTGCGAAGAGGGCAGGGTGGAGATTCGACCGATTGCCGGCACGCGATGGCGCGGGAAGACGCCCGAGGAAGATGCGCGACTGGAGAAGGAGTTGCTAGCCGACGAGAAGGAACGCGCCGAACACCTGATGCTCGTGGACCTCGCGCGCAACGACATCGGTCGCGTGTGCGATTTTGGCAGCGTGCGCGTGCCCGAGTTCATGGTGATCGAGAAATACTCGCACGTGATGCACATCGTCAGCGGCGTGGAAGGACGGTTGCAGCAGGGCCGCTCGGCGTACGATCTCATGCGCGCGACGTTCCCGGCGGGGACGGTGAGCGGTGCGCCGAAGATTCGCGCGATGCAGATCATCAGCGAACTCGAGCAAAGCCAGCGCGGGCCGTATGCCGGGGCGGTCGGTTATTTTAGTTTTAATGGAAACGTCGATAGCTGCATCACGTTGCGCACGGCGTTGCTGAAGGACGGCACCGCGTATGTCCAGGCCGGTGGCGGCATCGTGGCCGACAGCGATGCGAAGTACGAGTTTCAGGAGACCGTCAACAAGGCGAAAGCGATGTTGAAAGCGATTGCATTGGCCGAGACGTTCCGGTGAGGGGACTACATTTCTGAATTCGGAAATAGCGGCACCCAATTCACAGTCGATCCGTGACTCTTTACTTCGCCGCCTGCCCACAGCAGCGGCAAGCTTGCTTTGGGAACAGAGTGCCAGAAAGCCAGGTTCAAGCCAAGACCATGCATCCCAAATCGCGAGGTCTCGATCCTTTTCTTGGGCCAATCCCATTTCTTTCGGTCATGGTAGCCTTGGAAGAGCTGTTGACCGACTTCGCCGCAGAAAGCTTCGGCTTCTTGTCGTCTTGCCTCGCTCGACCAAGTCCCACGAAACGCCATTTTCTCGATGTGCGAATCCGCATCAATCGGACAATTGCTTATCGCTTCCTCGAAAAAGCGGTCTTGATCGAGCGCCTCTTGGCCTTCCGCCGTGAGCACTTCAATAAACTCGCAGTGGTCTTGATTAAGACGGATTTTCGGAAGCCGGTTCTCCATTATTGAGACTCGTACAATAGGCT
>PLTX01000008.1 GCA_003164675.1 Verrucomicrobiota bacterium
GCGTCCCAGCCCATCGGGTGCAGGACGTTGCAGCCGCACATGCGTTTGTACCGGCAATAAATATCCGTCGCGGTATAACCTTCAGGATGGCCGACGTGCAAGCCGGCCCCGCTCGGATACGGAAACATATCGAGCACGTAGAGTTTTTTCTTCGCGGTGTCTTCCTGCGCGGCGAAAGTTTTGTGGTCACGCCAAAAATGTTGCCACTTCGGCTCGATGACATCGAACGGATATTTCTTGCGGAGTTCGGGCATAGCGTCGCTGACTATACCGGCCCCACCAGCTTCCGGCAAGCATCCGCAACGGATGCGATTGCTTTTTGTCGGAAAGTCTGTTTTGCTAGCGGCGTGTTTCACCCCGAAGGAAAACACATGAATACCAAATGCGATCGTGCGGCTTGGCTCAAAGGCCCGGCTTTCAAATGTAATGTCCAACCGGCCCCGGCCAAGCGGTCCTACCGGCTCGTACTGCTGGGCGCGCCCGGCGTCGGCAAAGGTACGCAGGCGGAATTGCTCAGCCAACAACTCGGTGCCTGTCATCTGTCCACCGGCGATATTTTTCGCGCCGCCAAAAGCCTGACTCCCGCAGAACGCAGCCCGGCCATGACTGCCGCGCTCGACTTCATGAAACGCGGCGATCTCGTGCCGGACACCACGGTGTTGGACATCGTGCGCGAACGCGTCGAATGCCTGCGCTGCCCCGGCGGTTTCCTGCTCGACGGTTTTCCGCGCACGGCGGCCCAAGCCGAAGCGCTGGAACAAATCCTCACGACTGAAAAGATCAAGCTGGATGCTGTTCTCAGTTATGAATTGCCGATTGAAGAAATCGTCACCCGGCTCAGCGGCCGACGGACCTGCACGAAATGCAAAGCGGTGTTCCACATCACCGCCTTGCCGCCCAAGCAGACCGGCATCTGCGACAAGTGCGGCGGCCCGCTCATTCAACGCGAAGACGACCGACCTGAATCAGTTCGCGTCCGCATGCAAGTGTACGAGCAAAGCACCGCTCCCTTGGCGCAATTTTACCGGCAACGCCGGTTGCTGGCGTCAGTCGCCGCGACCGGTACACCCGAAGAAATCGTCGCGCGCACGTTGCAAACATTGCAAGCGCGCGGCTAACCGGCGGTGTGCGGATTTCGCGATTGCCAAAGCCGGTGATTTCAGTATAGTCACACCCTGCATTGGTGCGACCCCATCGTCTAGCCCGGTCCAGGACATCGCCCTTTCACGGCGGTAACACGGGTTCGAATCCCGTTGGGGTCGCCAGCTTTAATTCCCTGGCAAAACCGCAGAAATCTGCGGTTTTCGTCATTCTGTTCTAAAAATCCTTCTAAAGGGCTGCTCTGTATCGTGGGCGTTTTGGGATGTGCGGGGGTGTCCAATCTGCGGGGCTTCGTCAGGGTACAGGTCGCCCGTAGGGCCAAATTACTCGTCCGCATTACAAAGCGACAACTTGCCCGCCGCTGGGTCGCGGTTAAGCAGGTCGCGTAGCTCGCTTGAGCATCCACTCATTGCAGGACAGACTGGTGAACTCAAGCGCCGCATCACCGGAAGCAGGGAGAACCAGCCGCGAGCAACAGATTGACCCGCACAGTTTGCCGCGGGGTCACTGTCTCAAGCCGCGTGGCGGTAGTAGAAGTTAAGAAGCCCACCCAACCGCTCTGCCTTGACCACCGCCCCATCCCGTTCTACCAACCGGCCGTCGGGAAACGGAATCACATTCTCCAGCCCCTGATGATTGCGCTCGGCGTGGTAGTGCGCCAAGTACTCGCGGATCACCGTGTCAGCCATCAGTTTACCAAGGGCGACGGCTTTCTCAGCCAGGGTGCGGCGTTCGTGGTCGGTCAGCAGAAGGCGCCTGTCGAGTTGATTGCGGAGGACGCGGTTTTCCTCCAGCAGGTATTCGATTCTGCGCAGCAGGTCTTCGTTGACGCTACCGGTGATGTAGGCGAGCATTCGTTTCCAAGGCATGGGTAGTTCCTCGGAAAGATGCTACCGGATGAAATTCAGCGAAGACGAGTTTTTTGACTATGCGGGCTCGTCCAGGAAACGTGGCGCGGTGAGTTGTGTCACTGGCTGGCGCTGGCCTGTGCGCCCGTGTTGTTCCTCTGGAATCCCTGGTGGGCTGACCTGATCATCGTTGCCTACGCCATCGCAGCGAACCTGCCGTGCATCCTCGTCCAGCGCTATAACCGTCTTCGACTCTCACGGCTGATGGCGCGCCAGTTGAATCTGTAGTTGCGACGCTCTGCGCCGCGTCGGAGGACGGGCGAGCACGACGACAGCGCGGCGGCGTGCCGTCGGCTTGGTCGGACGGATGAGGCTGACAAGCCGGAGCACTTGTGAAGCTTGAAGACCAAGCAGACGACTTGTTTCATGACTGAACCTTGGGAGGTCCGGACACATTATCATTTCCTCTCCGCAGACTCGCAAACGCCTCCAGCGCGCGTGCGCGCGCGACCGCGTGGTCAACGATTGGCTGCGGAGAACCGGGCCTGCCCAACTCCGGCACCCAGCGTCGCACGTAGTCGTCGCGCGGATCAAACTTTGCACGTTGGGTCTCGGGATTGAATACTCGAAAGTACGGTGCAGCATCCGCGCCGCAGCCGGCAACCCATTGCCAGCCGAGCGTATTATTCGCGAGGTCGGCGTCCACGAGCGTGTCCCAAAACCAGCGTGCGCCCTGCTGCCACGGCAGCAGCAGATCCTTTACGAGAAACGAGGCCACCATCATCCGCAGCCGATTGTGCATCCAGCCCGTCTGCCACAACTCCCGCATCCCGGCATCCACCAACGGGAAACCGGTTCGTCCCTGCTGCCAAGCTTGCAGAAGTTTTGCGTCGCGGCGCCACGGGAATTTCGCGAACTCTGGCCGTAGCGGGTCATCGGTCGTGTGGGGAAAATGGAACAGCAAATGATGCGCAAACTCCCGCCAGACCAACTGGCGCAAACACGTCCCGGCCCCCTGTGATGGATGGTCGCGCAGTGCCCACCACACCTGCCGTGGTCCGACCTCGCCGAAATGCAAATGCGGCGAGAGCCGCGACGTGCCGCGCACATCCGGTCGGTCGCGCAACTCCGGATATTCCCGCACCACGGCGCGCGCGAATCGCTTCAGGACTCGCCGGGCTGATTCCTCACCGGGCGTCCACGCGTTACGGAGTCCGGTCGACCAATTGATCTTTGGCTCAAGTTCCAGCGCGGTCAGCGTCAAGGATGTTGGCCAGCGCGCTGGCGCCGGTATCTGGGAGGGCGAGTCTCCCGGCGCGCCGATCTGCTCCGCGCGCACGCTGTACGCCTTCCAGAACGCCGTGAACACTCGGAACGGCTTGCCCGCCGCGTTCCAAATCTCCCCTGGCTCAAACAGCAGCGCGGAGTTAAACGACTGGGTCGGCAACTCCCGTTCGATGGCGGTGTCCCGGGCGATCAGCGCCGGTTCGTAACGGCGGTTGAAGAAGACAGCCTCCGCACCGGTTTTTTCCACGAGGTCCCGCAGTGTTTGCAGCGTCGGCCCGCGGCGCACGATCAGACGGGAACCACGGCGACGCAGTTGCCCATCGAGACTGGACAGTGATTGATGTAGCCACCACCGGCTCGCCGCGCCCGGTGCCCACTGTGCTTCCTCCTCCGGCGCCCAGATGAAGACTGGCAGGATGTTGCCACCGACACGGACCGCCGCATCCAGTGCAGGATTATCAAGCAGCCGCAGATCGAGACGAAACCAGACCAGTGCTATCGCATCGCTCATGCGTTCGACCTCCACAAGGCAAAGTTCAGTGCCGTGGCAAACGTCACCCAGAGCAGGTACGGTACAAACAACCAACCTGCAACCGGTGTCACTTTCCAAAAGGCGACCGTGGTGGCCACAATCCCTGCCCACATCAACACGATGTCAGCCAGCGCCAGGTCAATCCGGTGCAGCCCGAAGAACAGCGGCGACCACGCTGCATTGAGCGCCAGTTGCATACCGAAAAACGCCAGCGCGCCACCCCAACCGGCCTGCCGCCACACCAACCATGCCGCCACGGCCATCATGGCGTAAAGCGCCGTCCACACCGGCCCGAACACCCATCCCGGCGGATTCCAAGCGGGCTTGACCAGCGTGGGATACCAAGAGCGCACCGACCCGCTCGTCGCCAGGCCGCCGATGGCCGTTACACCAAACGTTACCACCAGAAACCCAGCCAGCATCAGCCATTGATTATTGTGCTTCATGTTGTTTCTTTGCTGCGCGCGCGAGCCCGCGCAACATTCCCGCAAACACCATCTGGTGCAAGGGCCACACACCATACCAATACGCCAGCCCCCACAGACCAACCGGATCAAAAATCGCCGTCTGCCGGATAACCGCACCGTTCTCCGTTGGTTCTACCACGAACTCCAGCCATGCGCGGCCTGGTAACTTCATTTCGGCAGACAGAAGTAATCGTTTGCCCGGTTCCAGCACCTCCACCCGCCAGCAGTCCACTGTGTCGCCGACCCGCAACGTCTCTGGATGGCGCCGGCCGCGCCGCATGCCGACACCGCCTGCCACCAAGTCCATCCAGCCGCGTAGTGTCCACAACCAGTTGGCATAGTACCAACCTGTCTGCCCCCCAATTCGACAAATCGAGGCAAACGCAAGTTTGGCCTTCACCTGCACCCGCAGCGAGCGCGAGTCTACCAGCTGGTTTCCAAACCGCACACCACCCCAAATCTGCCCTGTTCCTGTGGCCGACACTGCGTCCGACCAATGAGTTTGCGTGCAGTCCTGATCCTCGTTGCGCAACGCCCCCGCAATCGCCTCCGTCATGCCGACCGGCTCAATAGGAAACGCGTGCCGCGCCGTGTCATCTCGCACCACCGTCGGATGTCGAATGCTGTCAATCAACTTCCGTCCCACCCGCGCATACAGGGGCGTCACCAGCCCAAGCCACAAGCTTGACAGCCGCGGCGTCAACACCGGCACTGGGATCATCCATCGCCGCAGCCCGCGTTGCCGGGCATACTCGCGCATCAAATCAGCATACGACACCACATCCGGCCCGCCGACTTCGAACCTAGCCGAACCCGTGTTTGGTAACTCCAGTGCCGCCAACAGATACGCGAGCATGTCATTAATCGCAATCGGCTGGGCCAGCACGCGCACCCACCGTGGCGTCACCATGACCGGCAACCGTTCCACCAATGCGCGAATCATCTCGAAGGACAGACTGCCCGACCCAATTATGATCGAAGCCCGAAACTCGATCACCGGCACCCCGGTTGAGCGCAAGATTTCACCCACCTCGTGCCGGCTGCGCAGATGCGGAGACAGATCGCCTGTATCCTCGCCCAGACCACCGAGGTAGATGATCCGCTCGACACCGTTGGACTTCGCCGCCGCCGCGAAATTCTGTGCTGCCTGCCGGTCTTGTTCCTCGAAGTTGCCGGCCGAACCCATCGAGTGGACGAGATAATACGCGACCGCCACACCTGCCAAAGCAGGGCGCAGTGATTCTGCGCTGAGCAGATCGCCGGCAACCACTTCCACGACGGCCGACATGCCTTGGCGCAAGTATTCCGGCCGCCGCGCCAGGCAGCGGACCCGGTAGCCAGCTTTCGTGAGTTCCGCCAGCAACCGGCCGCCAACGTAGCCGGTGGCGCCGGTCAGCAGAACGAGCTTTGCTTGGGCATCAGGCAGCATCGGGCAATTACGATACCACATATTGGGAATGTGCTGCTGCCACGCCGTGGTAATAAATTGCCGGCACAGGGAAGCGTGTTATAGTTTGCGCC
This sequence comes from Verrucomicrobiota bacterium, assembly GCA_003164675.1. Lineage (GTDB taxonomy): Bacteria > Verrucomicrobiota > Verrucomicrobiia > Palsa-1439 > Palsa-1439 > Palsa-1439. Next base: position 5,757 of record PLTX01000008.1, read on the forward strand.
ATGAAACGCACCGAGGAACTGGCGCGCTATATGAACCTATTGGCTGCGATGGAGCGCGCCCTGCAGACCGCCAACATCCCAATCATCATCACCGAATCGACGCTGAAGCGGCCGGGCCCGCGCATCCTGTTTGCCAACCGGGCGTTTTGCACCAGCACCCGCTACTCGCAGAAGGAATTGCCCGGGCAGACCCCGCGCATTCTGCAAGGCCCGCGCACCGATCCCGACGTGCTGAAGCGCCTCGCGGAGCAATTGAAGAACGGGGAGCCGTTCACCGGCCAGACGATCAACTACCGCAAAGACGGTACGGCTTACCAAGCGTTTTGGAACATCAGCCCGATCTGCGACGACAACGGCAAGATCACCCATTACGTTTCTTTCCAGTTACACACTCCCGCGCCGCGCGAATAGCTTTCCGAGACCGGATGTCGCAAAGTTTGTTTGCAGAGGTAGAGCGGCGTTGCTAGTGCTCCGTCACAGTTCATT
>PLTX01000001.1 GCA_003164675.1 Verrucomicrobiota bacterium
CCCCCGAAGCCTGCCAATTCGCCGCCGTAGGAGTTAAAATAAAGGCGGTTGATGTTGAGGTAATTGAAGGTGAACAGAGTTGGGTTTGTGGCGCTGGCAACGACGTTGGTGTCGTATATCTCTGCTGCGCCATTGAATCCCTCGACTTCGATGTTCAAGTTGCTATTCCATGCACCCGTCAGGTAGGCGCTGAGGAAACTAAAATTCGTGCCGGGCGAATCGATCTCGGCTGGGTTGCCAAAAGCATTGTAGGCCACATTGGAGGGGGTTACCATTCCGTAATTGTAGCCTGAAAGATAGCCCCCTAAAGCGCTGGACTGCAAGATCCCGTTCACTATTCCGAAATTCGTCCAGTTAAGACCTTGATAGCCGTTTGGGATGTTGGTTGAGTAGGCATGTGCATGGGACAAATCAAAATCGTCGAAGGTGACGAGGGTCTGGGAAGGGGCGGACGTAGCGAGCGACATGAGAATTGCAAGAGACACAAACGAAAGCAGGACTGACCTCATGTTCATAACGCTCTTAGTTTCCGCCTTACGCCCTGTGACGCCTCCGAAATGCAACGAGCGACACCATACCGAGGGCGGTCAGAAGGAGCGACGATGGCTCTGGGATTAACTCGATGGTCATGTTATCCATGACAAAATTGTACTCAGGCACGGAGTCGAAGGCTGGCTCGCCACCGAAGGAATTAAAATATAGGCGGTCGATATTGTAATAGTTGAACGTGAACAGTGTCGAACCGAATGGACTGACGATCTTGGTTGCGTCGTACACCAAGTTGCTGCCCCTAAACCCTTCGACCTCGATGTTGAGGTTGCTATTCCACCCGGCGGTCAGGTAGGCGCTCAGAAAGTCAAAGTTGGAGCCTCGTGCATCGATCTCGGCAGGGTCGCCGAAAGCGTTGTAAGCCACATTGGAGGGGCTTACCATGCCGGATCCGTAACCCACAGAGTAGGTAAGAGCGTTGGACATGAGAATAGGATTCACTACCCAGAAATTCGTCCAGTTAAGACCTTGATAGCCGTTGGGGATGTTGGTTGAGTAGGCATGAGCATGGGACAGGTCAAAATCGTCGAAGGTGACGAGGATTTGCGAAGAGCCAGAACCGCCGGACAACGCGAGGACTGTAAAGCACACAAGCGGCAGTGTGAGTAATCGAACTTTCATAGCCAAGCTACGTTGTCACGTCCGGCGACGCCTCAGAATTGCTATAAGCGACACAGCTCCCATGGCGGCAAGCAGAAACGTGGATGGCTCGGGAATGAACTCGAACATGAAGTCGTCCATGGCGAAGTTTTCCCGGGCCGGCGGGCCAAAGGCCGGTTCCCCGCCGTACGGAGTAAAGACGAGGCGGTCAATGTCGAAGTAGTCGAACGTGTATAGGGTCGCGTTCGTCGGGCTGGGGTACACTATCGTGTCGTATACTGCGCTTGCTCCGTTGAATCCTTGGACGTCGATGCACAGGTTGCTGTTCCATGCGGCGGTCAAGTAGGCGCTAAAGAAGTTGAAGTTGGTGCCCCGCGCATCAATCTCGGCGGGGTTTCCGAACACGTCGAAGGCGACATTCGAGGGCGTCACCATTCCGTAACCGTAACCTGCAGCGCCGATCTCTAAGGCGTTGGACAGGAGAATTGCGTTCAACACCCCAAAATTCGTCCAGTTAAGGCCTTGGTAGCCGTTTGGGATGTTGGTCGAGTACCCGTAAGAATGGGATAGATCGAAGTCATCAAAAGTAACGACTATTTGTGACCGTCCGGGAGATATGGAGAACAACAACAGAGCGCTGCACATAAGCGGCAGCACGGGTGACCTAGCCTTCATAGCAAATCTCCTTCCTGCCTTTCGTGGAGATTATAGCATGAGCCGCGGAAACAGACCAGACAATTCCCAGAGATGAGTGTCGACGCAACCCTTTACGTCGGAGTGTGTTGCAACCCCCTGTGCCCAATGGGGATGTTTGAGGTTTTGCTTTCATTGGATTTTGCCTATGAGCGAGAAACACTGCCGAGCGGGGCAGACAGCGTCCGTGATGTTTATGAAGTTAAGATTGGAGCAGTCCACGAGGCTCCCGGTGTACGTGTTGGTGCCGTTCGCGTCGGTTACAATACTGTACGCTTGATACTGGCAGTAGCCGATCGCGGTATATGGGTAGATGCCGCCATTGGTGACGGTACCGAAGGAGACGCCGTTACCCGGCCAGCCATTTTCGATATTCGCTCCGCTGGTAGCCGGAACAGCCATGTTGGTTACATTGTTGACCGTTACCGTATAGGAACCGGAGTAGCCGCCGAAATCCGTAATCTGGCCGTTGAAGTACAAATACAGAGTCCCGTTGCATTGGGCGGTAAGAATGCCGCTGGTACCGAGTTGGACGCAACGCTGACAGCGGGTGCAGAATTGGGGCTGGGCGGGGATATATTGATAATCGTTTGTCCCGCCGCCAGAATTGTCATCGTTTGTCCCGTTTCCGACCTCTCCCCAGTAGTTGTACCCCCAAGCCCAGTACTGGTTGGTGCCTCCGGCGACGGTCATGGCCAAGCTGTGGTACCCGGTTGCGCCGGCGACCACAAGTAGTACGTTGCTGATGCCGGATACCAGAGTTGGGGTGGTGAGGCTGCCGCCGCCGGTATTGGTGCCCAATTCGCCGTAACCATTCTGGCCGAACGCGTATACGTACCCGTTACTCACCGCCAAGCTAAACCCGTTGCCTGCGGCAATAGCCACTATGTTGGATAGGTAGTAGGGCGGCACTTGTCCCGGGACGCTGTTGGCACCGCCCGAGCGTCCCAATTCTCCCGACCCGTTATCGCCCCAAGTCCACACTGTTCTGTCGGCGGTCAGGGCTATGGTGTGGTCATAGCCGGCCGCGATTGCCATTACGTTCGAGACGCCGGCTGCCTGTGCGGGAGTCCCGATATTCGCGTTTTGACCGTTGCCAAGCTGGCCGTATGCTCCCCAGCCCCATGTCCATACATTGCCAAACGCGTCCAGCGCGACGCTATGATAGGCCCCTGCTGCGATATCAACGATGAAGGTTCCGGAGGGGAATATCGACTGAACCGGGGTGTTGGTGCACTGACAGTCGCCGTTTGAGGAGACAAGTCCTCCGTCACCGAGTTGACCGTCGCTATCGCTCCCCCAAGCCCAAACGGTGCCGTCGCCGCGCAAGGCCAGAGTATGGTTGAGGCCACCGGCCGCGCTGACCACGTTGCTGATCCCCGGAACCGGAGAAGGCGGGAAAGCATTAGGGCTGGTTTCCTGTGCTGGGTACGGCCCCCAGCCGAGTTTCCAAGCGTCGTCACCGCCGCACGTCCACACAGTGCCCGTAGCATCGGCTACGACGAAGAAATCGTCCCCACATGCCAGCGCTACGGGGTTGTTGATTGTTTGCCCAAAACAGGTTGTGAGGTTTGCAACCTCGCTTGGGAAGGGGCATAGGTCGTTAATGTCGACGTCGTCGCCGCAGAAGCCGTTGCCGAGCTGGCCGTCGTCGTTTTCTCCCCAAGACCACAGCTTTCCGTCTGGCGTCAGGGCTAAACTGAAGTAGCCGCCGGCGGCAATCGGAGTCTCCGGAAACCTTTGGACGCGGTAGAACCGCTGAGTAATGGTGCTCCCGTCATTGTTCGTTGTTGCCGTATCAGTCCAAGAGGTCACACCGACGCTGTTCGAGCCCCAGACATAGGCAACAGGAAGCCACTGCGTATTCGTGCTCAGGGCGCTCGCCTCCCAGACGAGATACCGGAAGAACTGGCAGGACTGCCATGTAATCGTTGTGGCATGGTTGACCGACTGGGTGATAATGGTCACGAAGAACGGCTGTGTCAGATTGGTGATTGAGCAGGGGTCGCTCCCCCCGTCACCGCCGTCGCCACCGCCATCGTCCTCATCGTCCATGGCCATGAACCTGCTACCCAAGCTCATGGCGCTTGCGGTCGTTGCCGCCTGTGCCTCGGCCATCGCATCGAGGTTGTTCTGGTATGCGGCGTAGGTTGCGTAGTCGTTGGCATTGGCCAGGAAAATTTCGAGTATGACCGTCGGCGGTGGAACCACACCTTCAATTCCATAACAGTCTGGGCAGTCCAGAAGCTGCTGGTACCAGTGCCACGCCGACGCGTCTTCGGGGAGGACGCCGGGCTCGTAGCCACTCGGCGCCGCGACGGTCGCAACCACATTCGTCGAGCCATCGGGCTGCAACGTCGTTTCCCCCGTGAGCAGATTTTTCGTCAATACGATGGGGTATACAGACACGCCTGAGGGGAGATTGGTGGGCGATGTCAGCAAGTCGGCGCAGTCAAATTGCGAGCAATCAATCCACCACGGTTGCCCGCCGTCCAGCGAGTATGCGCGCCATGGTAGCGGAATGAAGGGGAAATAGATGCAGTGCTCGCCGCTGTACGCCTCGGCCACGAGCTGATCGAGATTGGTGACAAACAGGTCTTGCGCAAGTGCGGTCGTGAACGCCCACAGCGGAGCCGACACTACAAGACAACCGATCCATAGTCTTCGTTTCTTCATGCTTTCTCCGGAGCCACCTCACCAAAAGTTAGCTCACGATGCGAGTGTATGGCAAACGGGAAATTTGTTAAGTAAAAGGTGTGTAAAAATCCGGCTGGTTGGCGACGGCGGATACTCTTCCATTGCGAAATATCCGCCCGCGCTGTGGGCAGCATCCAGAGCGACGCTGCAAACGCGAGGCAAACAACCGGCGATGTCCGCTTCTCCATACCCTCTCCAGAGTCTTCCCACTACGGCCTCGCCAGCTTGGCTGCATGCTTAACAGACCACCGCGTGGAATGCAAGAACATTCGCACAGTCTATAAACGGTGGTCTGAACGGGCTGTTGCTGGTTTGTTACCCGTCTTGTGGCCGTACCTCCAAAGCACCGCAAGGCGCTCGGCGACGCGATTCGGTTATATCGCAAGACTTCTCGGCTGACGCACGAGAGGCTCGCCGAACTTGCAAACCTTCATCCGAATTACATCGGCGAGGTCGAACGCGGCGAAACGAATATCTCAGTCGACGCGCTGGTGAGAGTCGCGAAAGCCCTCCGTGTGCGAGTGCGCGACCTCGTCGCTGACGTCTAGCAGGCCGTTGAAAAAGCGCCCGCTGAGGGCAGCGGGCCTACACCAGGCTGCCGAAATCGAAGGAAGTTGTAGGCCGCGTGCCCTCACGCGGCGTATCGTCGATGTTTTTTAACGGGCTGCTAGTGTTGTGTCCCTGAGATT
>PLTX01000022.1 GCA_003164675.1 Verrucomicrobiota bacterium
GGAATGCCCGTCCACTTGGCGACAATCTGCATCATGTCGTCTTCGGTAATCACAATCTGTTTTTCGTCGCGCGCCTGGCGCCATTCCGCCAGTGTCTGTTCGAGACGTTCCCGCGCCTGCTTTTCCTTGTCGCGCAGCCCGGCGGCCAGTTCAAAGTCTTGCGCTTTGATCGCCGCCTCTTTCTCTTCCTTGATCTNNGATGGCCTTGTCGGGCAGGAACCGACCGGTGATGTACCGGTCGGAAAGCCGCGAGGCCGCCTGCAGTGCTTCGTCCGAGAACTTGACGCGGTGATGCTCCTCGTACTTCGGACGCAGGCCCTTCAAAATCTCGACGGTCTGGTCAACCGTGGGCGGTTCGACGATGATCGTCTGGAACCGTCGTTCCAGCGCCGCGTCCTTCTCGATGTACTTGCGGTACTCGTTCATCGTGGTGGCGCCGACGACCTGCAACTCGCCACGGGACAACGCGGGCTTGATGATGTTGCTGGCGTCCATCGCGCCTTCGGCAGAACCGGCGCCGACGATCGTGTGCAATTCGTCCACGAACAGGATGACGTTCTTCGACCGCTTGATCTCGTCCATCACGGCCTTGATGCGCTCCTCAAACTGGCCACGGTACTTCGTACCCGCCACCATCAACGCTAGGTCGAGGGTCACAACGCGTTTGTCGTGGAGAATCTCCGGAACGTTGCCCTTGGCAACTTCCTGGGCCAACCCTTCCACGATGGCGGTCTTGCCGACACCGGCTTCTCCGAGAAGCACGGGGTTGTTCTTGGTGCGGCGGCACAAAATCTGGATCACGCGCTCAATCTCGTTCTGGCGGCCCACCACCGGGTCGAGGTCGCCCTTGCGCGCCAACTCCGTGAGGTCGCGCCCGAACATCCGTAGCGCGGGTGTCTTCATTTCCTTCTTGCTGGCGGAGGCTTCGCCCTCCTCGGTCGAGCCTTCACTCGGGGTGAAGCTGGGATCGAGTTCCTTCAAAATCTCGTTGCGGCACCGTTCGATGTCGACATCGAGCGATTTCAGGATGCGCGCCGCCGCTCCTTCGCCTTCCCGAAGCAATCCGAGCAAAATGTGTTCGGTGCCGACGTAATTGTGGTTGAGCTGCTTGGCTTCCTTCTGCGCAAGCGCGAGGACCTTCTTCACGCGAGGTGTGTAGGGAATGTTGCCGACCATCTTGGTCTCGGGTCCGGTGCCAATCTGCTTTTCCACTTCCATGCGGACGGTCTCGAGATCGAGGCCCATTTTCTGGAGGACGTTGACGGCGACTCCCTGGCCCAATTTGATGAGGCCAAGAAGCAGATGTTCCGTGCCCACGTAGTTGTGGTTGAACCGGTCCGCTTCTTTGCGGGCCAACGCGAGCACCTGCTGCGCTCGCGGCGTGAAATTGTTCATTTCCATCACCGTCCTCTCATTCTGGTTCGGCTCGTCCGCCATCCCCTCGGGGACGGTGGCTCAAATCCGGTTTCGGGATCGTCGCCAACTGCGTGCGAATCAACTCCGCCCGCAATATGTCGCGTTCCTCGGCCGTTAGCTTACGGGCCGCTGCCCGCTGTACGTGAGCTGGCTGGGAGAGAATGAACATTTCGTCCACCGTCGCTCGCGCCATGGCCGGGAATATCTCTAAATCAACCCCCATGCGTACCAAACTAAGCAGATTCAATGCCTCTTTTGAACTAACTGTATGTGCATTGGTTAGAATGCCATACGCACGCCCGATTTGATCATAAACCAACTTCGGCTTCTTTTCAAGGAGCGTGATGCGGGCGTTCTCTTCGTGCTCCACTATTTGCAGGACGACCTTGTTGAGACGCTCGACGACTTCCATCTCTTTTTCACCCAGCGTCGTCTGGTTCGACACCTGGAAGACGTTCCCCAGCGCCTCGGTCCCTTCCCCGTACAAGCCGCGCACGGCCAGGCCCAGCTTGTTGACCGCCTGCACGACCTGGTTGATCTGGTCGCTGAGCACCATCCCCGGCAAATGCAACATGGCCGACCCGCGCATCCCGGTCCCCACGTTGGTCGGGCACGCCGTGAGGTAACCGAGCTTGGGCGAAAACGCAAAATCCAGGTGCTCTTCCAGCTCGGTGTCGACCCGGTCAATGATCTTGAAAATGGTCTTGAGCTGCAGTCCCGACTTGATCGCCTGCATGCGCAGGTGATCTTCCTCGTTGACCATGACACTGATCGTCTCGCGATCACTAATGACCACGCCGCTGCCCACGTTCTTGGCCGCGTGTTCCCGGCTGATCAGATGGCGCTCCACCAGCACCTGCTTGTGGATCGCGCTGATGTTGTCCATCGAATCCCCAAAGTGATCGGCCATCTCCGGCAACGCCTCGACGACCGGTTGGATCACGTCGAGCAACTTCTGGCGCTCGACCTTCTTGGCCCAACCCGGGAACGGATGATCGCGAATGTTGCGCGCCAAGCGGACCCGCGAAGACATGACAATCTTGCTGTTGGGTCCGTCCGCCTTGACCCACTCGCTCGGACTCTTTAGCAAATCGTCGATCTTCATGGTTGCATTACTCGGTGGTGCGCGCCGCGCCCACCGTCTTCTTCCACTTCGCTTCCATCTCGCGAATCTGGTCGCGAATCTGCGCGGCATCCTCGTACTTCTCTTCGCGTACCGCCTTCTCCAACTGCTCCGCCAATTCCTGCATCCTGCCGTTCAGGGCCAGCGTATGCACGGCCTTGGCCGGCACCTTGCCGACGTGATGGTCCCCTTTGTGCATCGCTTTCAACAACGATGCCAATGCCGGCTCAAAAGTTTCCCAACACGCGCTACACCCGAGTCGTCCGGTCTTCTTGAAGTCCGCCTGAGTGAACCCGCACAGCGGGCATTGCACCCCCGGCGCTTCAACCCTCGAAGCCTCCCCCGCGCCCAGCTCGACCAGCAAATTCGCCAGTGAAAATCCGGCCGCTTCCTGCACGCCCTTCTCCTTGGCACAGGACTCACACAAATCCACTTTCAACATCTTCCCGTCCACAATCTGGGTCAGATGGACTGTCGCCTCGGCCTTCTTGCAAATGTCGCAGAGCATGTTCTATTTCGCCCCGATCGATACCCCGTCGGTGCGGGTCAATTTACGGAAATCCTCCGTCAATTTCAAAGTGAGCGGCCCCGGATGGCCGGAACCTATGATCCGCCCGTCAACGTTCACCACCGGCGCGATCTCCGCGGCTGTTCCCGTGAGAAATACCTCGTCCGCTGTCCATACATCGCACCGCGTCAGGTTCGCTTCGCTGACGTCCATGTCGCGTTTGACCGCCAATTCGATCACCACCTGGCGCGTGACGCCAATCAGCGCGCCCGCGCTGACGGGCGGCGTCTCCAGTTTGCCGCGCCGCACCACGAAAATATTGTCGCCCGTGCATTCGGCGACGTGTCCCTGGCTGTTGAGCATGATCGCTTCATCTGCCCCGGCGTTCACCGCCTCGATCTTCGCCAGTATGTTGTTCAAATAGTTCAATGACTTGATTGACGGACTCACCGCGGCGGGACTTGTCCGCTGCGTGCTTGCTGTAACCAACTTCAATCCCTTGCGATAAACCTCATCGGGATACAGATCGATCGTGTCCGCGATAATGAACACCGTCGGATTCTTGCAGCGGAATGGGTTGAGCCCGAGGGAACCGACCCCGCGCGTGACAACGAGCCGAATATAGCCGTCCTTCAGCTTGTTTTGGCGGCACGTCTCGCAACAGGCTTCGACCAACTGCTCCTTCGTCAAGGGAACCGTCAGCATGATCGCCTTCGCGGAATTCAACAGACGATCCAGGTGCTGCTCCAGACGGAAGATGCGTCCGCCGTACAGACGGATACCCTCGAACACCCCGTCGCCATACAACAGCCCGTGGTCGAAAACCGATGTCTTCGCTTCGTCTTCCGAAACGTACTTGCCATCCAAATAGATCTTCACAATCGTCCCCTCACTTCTGCTTCTACTTACTCCATAATCCGGCCATCCGCAATCTCCAACACCCGTTCGCCGCGCGTGGCGACGTGCTGATCGTGCGTCACCATCACCAGTGTCGTCCCCGACTCCTCGCGTAACCGCCAGAGCAAATCGAGGATCGCCTCGCCGGTCTTCGAATCCAGGTTGCCGGTCGGTTCATCCGCCAGCAACAAGGCCGGCCGATTCATCAGCGCCCGCGCCACGGCCACGCGTTGTTGTTCGCCACCGCTCAACTCCGACGGTCGATGCTCCAGCCGCTCGCCGAGTCCGACGGCCTTCAGCAATTCCTGGCCCCGTTCGGCCACGCCATCGCGCGCGCGCGGCTGCATCAATGCCGGCAGGCATACGTTCTCGAGCGCGTCGAGTTCCGGCAACAAATTATACGACTGAAACACGAACCCGATTTGCTCGTTGCGCAGCCTGGTCCGCGCCGCGCTCGACATCCCAAAAAGCGAAGCGCCATCCAGGCTCACGTCGCCTGCGGATGGCGCATCCAGTCCGCCGAGCAAATGTAACAACGTGCTCTTTCCCGCTCCGGACGCGCCGACAATCACGAGCGCTTCGCCGCGGCGCACCCGTAGGTCAATCCCCCGCAACACCGCAAGCTCCTGCGAACCCAAAGTGTAGGATTTGCGCAGCCCGCGCGCAACCAAAATGTCCCCGCCGGCCTCACTCATACCGCAGCGCCTCCACGGGTTCGAGGCGGGCGGCGCGCAACGCCGGCAACAGGCCCGCCAGCGTGCAAATCACCAGCGCCGAGACGCCAATGGTCAGGAGATCCTGGACCGTCAGAAACGCCGGGATGCTGGGAAAATTGTAGATGTCGCGCGGGAACAATTCGATGCCGACGACGTGCGACAGAAAATGATTGATCGGGTTGATGTTGCGAACGGTCAGCAAGCCCAGTCCGATCCCGATGGCCACGCCGAACACGCCGACGATGAAGCCTTGCAGCAAAAAGATGCGCAGGATTTTTCCCGAGGCGGCGCCCAGCGCCTTCATCACGCCGATCTCGCGCGTCTTTTGCACGGTGACCGTGATCAGCGTGCTCATGATGCCGAAAGCGGCGACAATGATGATGAATGTCAGGATGAAGAACATCACCGACTTTTCCACCCGGATCGCGCCGAGCAACCGCTGGTTCATCTGCGCCCACGTCTGTGCCCGCAGCGGCGGCGGGAGCTTTCGGTTCAAGGCATCGGCCACGTCGCGCGCGCCGACAATCGAATCGTCAGCCTTGATCTCGATTCCCTGCACGGCGTTGCCAAGGTCATAGAGTTCCTGTGCGGTCTCCAGTGAGGTGAAGATAAGGTCGAGATCGTACTCATACATGCCCGATTCGAAGATGCCGGTTACCGTCAACTCCATCGGCACGTCAACTTCCTGCCCCTTCTTCTCGATGTAGCGGGGCGAGTAGATGGTGACCTTGTCGCCGAGAAAAATGCCGTATTGCGACGCGAGTTCGCGCCCAATGAGAACCTTGTCCCCGTCCAGATCGAGACTGCCCTCCCGGATATAAGTCCCAAGCTGGCTGACCGTCACCTCGCGTTTCGGATCGATGCCCTTGAGATAGGGAGTCGCCACGCGATGCTCAAACTCCACCAGCACCAGGCTCATCGCGAATGGCGTCGCGGCTTTTACGTGCGGCGTGTCTTGCACCATCTTCAGCACGGTGTCGCTGTGCTCGATGACGCTGCCGCCGCCCATCACCGTCACGTGCGCGTGCATACCCATGAGCTTTTCGCGCAGCTCGCGGTCGAAGCCGCTCATGACCGCGATCACCACGATGAGCACCCACACGCCGATCGTCACGCCGCACAGCGAGATGAGCGTGATGACGGAGACAAACGTGCGCTTGGGCTTGAGGTAACGAAGCCCGAGAAACAGTTCGAAAGGCAGACGCGTCATGAAAGAAAAAACCCGCTACGGGTTCGGCCGCAGCAACGGGAACAGGATGACATCGCGGATGCTCTCCGCGCCCGTGAGCATCATGACGAGGCGGTCGATGCCCATGCCCATCCCGCCGGCGGGCGGCATCCCGTGTTCCAGCGCCAACAGAAAATCCTCGTCAAGTTTCTCGTCGTGTCCTTTGGCTTGCATCAACAATCGAACGCGCTGTAGGACCGGATCGTTCAACTCGGAATACGCCGGCGCGATCTCCTGCCCGTTGATGACCAGTTCGAACACGTCGACCACGCTCGGGTCCAGCTTGTTGGGCTTCGCCAGCACGACCAGTTCCGCAGGCAGGTGCGTCACGAACGTGGGATTCATCAACGTCGGCTCGATCGTCTTCTCGAAAATCGCGTTGGTCACCTCGTAATCGGGCGCATTCGGCGGAAATTCGACACCCATGTTGGCGGCGCGGGACCGGCGTTCTTCCGGCGCGAGCGTAAACCAATCCTTGCCAATGCGTTCTTCGATCAGATCATTATACGTCACGCGCCGCCACGGCGGCGTGAGATCGATCTCGTGGCCGTCTTGCCGTTTGATCAGCAACGAGTCCGCGATGCTTTCCGCGACGGACACGATCAATCCTTGCGTCAGGTCCATCATTGTCTCGTAGTCGCCGTACGCCTGGTAGACTTCCAGCATCGTGAACTCGGGATTGTGGCGGCGCGAAATGCCCTCGTTGCGGAAATTGCGATTGATCTCGTACACGCGCTCGAAACCGCCCACGAGCAGCCGCTTCAGATAGAGTTCGGGCGCCACGCGCAGAAACAGATTGATATTCAGGGCTTCGTGATGGGTCCGGAACGGTTTGGCTGCCGCCCCGCCGGCAATGGGCTGCATCATCGGCGTTTCGACTTCCATGAACCCGCGCGCATCAAGAAACTTGCGGATTTCCGAGACGACGCGGCTGCGGATAACAAACGTTTGCCGAACATTGTCATTAAGAATCAAATCGAGGTACCGCTGGCGCAACCGCGTTTCGACGTCCTTGAGGCCGTACCACTCCTTCGGCAACGGCTGGATCGACTTGCTCAACAGCGTGACAGTCTCCACTTTCACGGTCAGCTCACCGGCGTGGGTCGTGAACAGCTTGCCGGTCACGCCGATGATATCGCCAGGATCGATGAAGTTCTTGAACAGGTCGAACTGCTCGTCACCGATATCCTGTTTCTTGACGTAGATCTGGATCTTCGCAGTCGAGTCCTTCAGATCGGCGAACAGGCTCTTGCCCATGTCCCGATGGCTCAACACGCGCCCCGCCAGGCGCACCTCGCGGTCGGATGTCGGGTTCGCGCGCGCGGTCGCAATCGATTCACTGACATCGAATCGTCCGCCGTACGGATCGATGCCTTTATCGATCAACTTCTCGCGTTTTTCGAGCCGCGGTCTGATGTGGTCGCTCTGGGATTCCATAGCCGCCGGGAAGATAGCCTTTCGCCGGCCCATGGGCAACGGAAAACGCCGGACAGAACCGGAGTCCATGAGACCTGGAGCCGCTGGGAAGAACGGTTTCTGCCTTGTCATTTGATGGACTGAACGGCACAGTCTTCAGCAAAGATCGATCCGGCAACCACCGACGGACGCATGGCGCCATCTGAGGACTTATGATTCACTATCGAATTGGTAACGATCTGGACGTGGATCAGGTCATTGACCTTTATCGGGCTTCCACGCTGGGGGTGCGACGGCCGATCGATGATCGTGAGAGGTTTGCCGCCATGTTGAAGAACGCGAACCTGGTCATCACGGCATGGGACGGCAATCTACTGGTTGGCATTTCCCGATGCATGACGGATTTCAATTTCTTCACGTACTTGGCGGATTTGGTTGTCCGCGAGTCTCACCAACGCAAAGGGATCGGCAAAGAACTGATGCGCTTGACCCAAAAGTATAGCGGCCCGAAGACGAGCATTCTGCTGTTGGCGGCTCCCGCTGCCGAGACGTATTACCCACACGTTGGCTTCGAGCATGCGTTGCAGGCCTGGCTGTTGAAACCGGGAGAATGTATCAGATGAGGACCGGCACAGAACCCGTCTTTGGGAATTCATGCGCATCATAGAAATTCGCGAGAAAACAGTTTGGATAGCGCCGGCCCATTGACAACCAAGACGGTATCTGCACGGGCGGCGGCGTTCGAGCGGCACACCCCGGAACATTCCCTCCGCGAATGCTGGAAATTCCGGTCGGTTTGCATTATGGTGCGGGCGTGAAGGTCAGGACTCTACTGGCAATTTGGGCGGTGGCGACGGCGAATGTGCTTCTCGCACAGGACACCGGCGCTCCCAACATCGCCGACTTCCCGCGCGTGGGCGACACCGGCAGCCGTTATCAGGTACTCTGCCAGAACAGCCGACAACTGGCTCTGGAAGTCAATGGATTCATGACCGCCATCCTCGGCCAGTATGAGAAATACTTCCAGAATTGGTCCGCCAAAGACGCGGCGCGTGTCATCGTGTTCGATAATGCCGAGGACTTCCGCAAGTACGCCGGCGGCGCGGTCTCGCTGACCCATGCCGGGCTGGCGGGCTACTGTCATCTCAAGACTGATGAAGCGGGCAACCAGTTCTACGAACTCGTTACGTACGAGAGCCAGAATTTGTGGCGGGTGTTGGCCCACGAGGGGTTCCATCAATTCATCGGCTACGAACAGGGCCAGCAGATTCCGATCTGGCTGAATGAAGGCATGGCGCAGTATTTCGAGACCAGTTTTATCATCGGCTCCCAGTTCCACGTCGGCCAGGTCAGCCGCAGCAAGCTGCTGTACGCCCAGGCGCTGATCGTCAACAAGCAGGCGCCACCGTTATCGCAACTGATCCAGTGGGACCGCGCCACATTCTACGCGAATGCGAACGTCGCCTACCCGATGAGTTGGGCGCTGGTCTATTATTTGGTGAACGCCCACGACGAGCGGTTCGGGCAGAGCGAGTTCCGCCGGTACATGCAGGACCTCAAGTATGGTCAGGACGATATTCGTAGTTTCCAGCGTCGTTTTGGGGCGGACATTGACCACTGGCAGGCCGATTTTGAGAATTACATCCTGCGTCTGCAGCCGCAGACGAATTGACGTGGAGTTTTGCGAGCCTCTGCGCTAAAGTGGGCGCAGCTAATGGAGGAAGCCAATTGCGAGGCGAGTCAAAATCCGTTACGAAATAGTAGTCGGCTGTTGTGCCGCCGTTGCTAAATAGAAACCAATCACGAACCTTTTTCCGACCAACCCGTGCCTGGCATTATTCCCGAACCCGTTCTTGAGCAAATTCGCCAAAACAACGACGTTGTCGAGGTGATCGGCTCGTATTTCCCGCTCAAGCGTGCGGGGGCAAACTTCCGCGCCCTCTGCCCATTCCACAAGGAAAAGACGCCGAGCTTCAATGTCAACCCGCAGAAGCAAATCTGGCACTGCTTCGGTTGCGGCGCGGGCGGCGACGTGTTCACCTTCGTGATGAAATACGAGAACCTCGATTTCGTCGCCGCTGTCCGCCGGCTCGCGGAGCGGGCGGGCATCAAACTGGAGTATGAAGAGCGCGCGGGCGAACCCGGGCGCGACCAGAAGGAATCGCTCCTGAAACTCCACGATCTCGCCGCGAATTTCTTCCATCACAACCTCATGAAGGAACGGAGCGCCACCGTCGCGCGCGAGTATCTGAAAAAGCGCCAAATCACCTCCGAGGTCGCGAAGAAATGGCGGCTCGGCTACTCGCCCGACGCATGGGATGGGCTGATTCAACACGCTGCGGGCAAGAAGTTTTCCGCCGAACTGCTGGAGGCGGCGGGACTCGCGTTACGCCGCGAAAGCGGCGATGGGTTTTATGACCGGTTTCGCGGCCGGCTGATGTTCTCGATTTGCGACGAGCAGGGGCGCACCGTCGGGTTCAGCGGCCGCATCCTCACCGACGAGAAAGACCAACCGAAATACGTCAATTCTCCCGAGACGCCGATTTTCCAGAAGGGGCGCATCCTGTACGCGCTCGACAAAGCCAAGCGGGCAATCATCGAGGAGACGTATGCCATTGTGTGCGAGGGACAGATCGATACGATCTCCTGCCACGAAGCCGGCATCGAAAACGTGGTCGCGCCACAGGGCACGGCGCTGACCGAGCAGCACGCGCGTATTTTGAAACGGTACGCCGAGGAAGTCGTGCTGATGTTCGATGCCGATACGGCGGGTCAGAACGCCATCGTGCGTAGCGCCGAGCCGTTATGGGACGCGGGCATGGTGATCCGGGTCGCCGTATTGCCGCAAGGTCATGACCCCGACAGTTTCGTGAAGGCGTTTGGCGCGGAGAAACTGAAAGAGCTGATCGCCAACGCTCCCAGCTTCTTTGCCTATCTGCTCGATCGGCTGTGCCGGCAACACGACCCGCGCTCCGAGCGGGGAAAACTGCAGATTGGTCGACAGATGGCCGAGTGGCTCGTGCGGATTCCCACGCCAATTTTACGGGCGACTTATGCGGAGAAGACAGCCAAGCATTTGGATGTAAGTGAGGACGCGCTCCGCCGGGAGGTTGCGAAATTGTCGGGCAACCGTCGCGACCGACGCAACGCACCGGAGGGCGATACCGAAAGCGATAAGGAGGCGGACATCGGTGTTGGCCGACCGCGCGGCCTGCCCGAGGAGGAGATGTTGCTGCAGGCGATGCTCGCCAACCAGCAGGTAATTGAGTTGGTTGCCGGGACGTTGGATGTGACATGGCTGAGTCGCAGCGTGGCCGGAGAGACGATTCAGCAGGTCCTGAAACTTCATGGTGCCGGCCAGTGGAACGGTCCACACTCCCTGCTTCGTGAAGGAGAAAGAGGAGAGTCGGAGCAACTCATCTCCGAACTCTTGCTGAGTCGTCGGGCGATCAAGAACCCCGAGAGGGAAGCGCCGAACTGTCTTATGCTGTTGCAGCGACGCTGGTTGGAGAAGCAGGTGCACGATAATCGGAGGCAGCAACAGTCGCAAGGACTGGCCCCGGACAAGATGGAGACACTTCAGAAACAGTTTGTTGACTTGGACTCGAAACTACGGCATATTGACGCGCTTTTGAGGGGAGAATAGGAACTCACCCGGCGTCTGCGATACACTATGGCGAAGGACAATCATCGGAAGAAAACTGCTGTTCCCGAGCCGCCCAAGCTCGACCGCGAAGAGAAGAACGAGAAGCTCAAGGAGTTGATCAAGCTCGCCAAGGAACAGGGCTACCTGACCTACGGCGACCTCAACGATATCCTGCCGGAAAACATTTTGTCCCCGGAAGAGCTCGAGGCCATCATCATCCAGCTTCGCGGGATGGACATCGAGATCATCGACGCCTCGGAAGTCGACCGCTTCAAGCGCGAAGCCGAAGAGGAAAAGGAAACGACAAAGGTCGATTCCCGCCTCGACATTCTCGACGACCCTGTCCGCATGTACCTCAAGCAGATGGGCCAGGTCCCGTTGCTGACGCGTGAACAGGAAGTGGAAATCTCCAAGCGCATCGAGACCGCCGAAAACCACGTCAAGCAGATCATCAACAATTTCGGTTTCACGGCCAAGGAGCACCTGGCGCTGGCCAGGCGGCTGCTGAGCGGCAAGGAGCGCTTCGACCGCGTGATCATCGACAAGAAAATCGACAGCCGCGAACAATACATGCGCGTGTTGCCGCGACTGCTCGCCCGGGTCGAGAAATCCGATGCCGTGGTCGATGCGAAGTACGAGAAAGCCACGCGTTCGGGATTGAGCAAGCGTGAGATCGAAAAGCTGCGCCGGGATTTCAAGAAGTCCGATGCCGCCCTGCAAAAGCTGTTCGAGAAATTCTATTTCAAGCAAAAAGTGCTTGAAGAATTTGTCGAAAAGGCCAACGAGGTCCGCGAAAAATTCGACGACACGTTGTTCCAGATCGACCGCATGGAGAAATTACGCAAGTCCCCGGCCCTGGATGCCGATCTCCGCAACGAAGAGCGCAAGCTGAAGAAGCTCGAGATCACTGCGCGAATGAACACCGAGTGGTTCATCAAGGCGCACGACGAGCTCAAATCGTGGATGAAGAAAGCCGTGCAGGCCAAGAGCGAAATGGTGGAAGCCAACCTGCGCCTCGTCATTTCCATCGCCAAGAAGTACACCAATCGCGGCCTGTCGTTCCTCGACCTCATTCAGGAAGGCAACATGGGCCTNNCGCACCATCCGCATCCCGGTCCACATGATCGAGACGATCAACAAACTGATGCGCGTGCAAAAACAACTCTTGCAGGAATTTGGCCGCGAACCGACCCCCGAGGAAGTCGCCGAGGAAATGCAGATGCCGGTGGACCGCGTTCGCGCCGTGCTCAAGATGGCGCAGCAGCCGATTTCGTTGCAGTCCCCCATCGGCGACAGCGAGGACACCAGTTTCGGCGATCTCATCGAGGACAAGTCCGCCGAAAACCCGTCCGACATGGCGTCGTACTCGCTGCTGAAAGAAAAGCTCAACGACGTTCTGGACACGCTGACCGAGCGTGAGCGCAAAGTGCTCCAGTTGCGGTTCGGCCTCGGCGACGGCTACTGTCGCACGCTCGAAGAAGTCGGCCGGCAGTTCCGCGTCACGCGCGAGCGCATCCGCCAGATTGAAGCCAAAGCGTTGCGCAAGATGCGCCACCCGACACGGCTGCGTCAAGTCGAGGGCTTCCTGCAGGCGCAGGGCTTCTAGTCGTTCTCCTGTTCACCCGGTGTTCGCGTGAGGGTGCGTCTCACGATGGTGATTTGGTTCGTGCCGACGCTACCAATCCGGAAGGGGTTGCCCCGAATATCCACGGCCGGCCAAGCTGCCTGCGTCGTCAATGACACATGCGATATACAAAGGCGGGTTCAAAGTAACAACATCCGTTCCGTGCGGCCTTTGCCTGTGATAATATAGGTTACGTGCACATTGCCCGCGCGACACGGCACAGCGCAGACTGTTACTCGCCGCGTTCAGCTGGACTTTACGAACTTGTGGCAATCGGGATGCCGGCAGAAGAAACCGTCTCCAAATGCCAGCACATACGGACATCTCTGCGGCGACTTCACCAAACACTCCACCAAGCCGACGGGTTCCAGACGCTGAGTAACACATACCTTTGGGTCGGGTAATAAGTTCGTCTCACCTTCTTGGTGGTCAGTCATCGTTCTGGCTCCATTTTTATTATGTATTAGTTATTATTCATGTTATCTTACAAGCGCACGCTCCTGTCAATGGCCAGATGGATCGTTCGCTGTAGCTCTTGGCGGAGGTGGAAGGCAGGCGCGCAAATTGCTAAACAAGCAGGAGATGAGAGGCGTCGACCAATGCACGTATCGAAAACCTACACATTCTTGATGTTCGGTTTCATCCTTGGTTCATGTCCTGTCGGCATCCGAGCCGCAGAACGGTCACTTTCACCCCCGACCCATTTTTCCGCTGAGGACCAGAGGTTCGCGGTGCAGGCCAGAAACTTGCAACTGCGCAACTGGAGTTTCGACGACATCTTTGCCGCGCTTTGTCGCGCCGCGCTCACCAATGCCCGGGCCAATCCCAACGTTAACATCCAGGATGAAGCGCGCTCGATCTGGGGCGGCCTCTGGCTCTGGACCTGCAAAGACGCCGAGCCGCTGCCCCTCTTCCACGCCGGCGGACTCGGTGTCCTCCATCCCGCGCCCGACGGCACTGTCGACCACGGGTACGACGTCATCACCCTCCAAAAACATTACGCCCAGCACTTCATCGCCGGCGGCATGTTCGAAGCCTACTTCGACGCCGGCCGCTGGGCGGGTGTCCGAAAGGAACGCCTCAACTCCGTCACCGGCGATTACTTCGATTACAACAAGGTCGCCGTCACCAGCATGGGCGCGCGCTGGGTCGATGTCGCGGTCGACGGCGACGCCCAGCACACCAAACGCTGGCTCGAACTCTGGGCCAGTGGCCGGTACACCTTGAGCAAATCCATGCCCCGACTCCACTGGCGCAGCCTGCCGCCGTTCGTCGACTCGACCCCCGAAGAGGTCAAAGCCGTCGAAGACGAAGTCGATGCCGCCATCACCTTCCCCACCGACACAAACGCTCCTCCCGCCAGCCCGGCCAAGCCGCACTGATCCTTCAATTATAATCGTCGCCCCCACCCCGCGCTCGCCTCCGCACATCGACCATCTTTCCCATCCCCTGCTCTGGCCCCGTCAAAGAACAGACCGCGGCGACCATCCCATGAATACCAGACGGAGTCCAGCAGAATTATCGCTTGTCCGATAATTGATTTACCCGACGATTCTTGCAACGCCTTGCGGCAAAGGGTCAGGGTGAGCGTTCCTCTCCTCGCCCCGCCGTTGTGCCTGTCCACGCTTTGCGCGCGAGTCCTACCCAAACTCCTAAAAACCCGTAAGTGTGGTTTGGAAGGTTTGAGAGGTTTGGAAACCGAGGCGCGAGGGTACCCGCCGTCGGCGGGCTTGCTCCGGGGACACCCGTTACTTCTTGCCGAGGATCGCCTTCGCGGCCGGCGAGTCTTTCATCGGGAGTTTCGTGCGGCGGATGCCGTCGAACTTGTAGAGTGCGCCGGCGACGGCTGGCGCCGTCGGGACGAGGCCGATTTCGCCGACGCCCTTGGCGCCGTACGGGCCGCTGGGTTCGTTTTCCTCGATGAAGATGCATTCGACCTCGGGCATGTCCTTGGCGCGGAGGATGCCGAGCGAGCGCAAATCCTTGCTGGCGATCTGGCCGTCCTTGAGTTGCAGTTCCTCGGTCAAGGCGTATCCGAGCCCCATGTGGATCGAGCCCTCGATTTGCCCCTGGAGCAGAATCGGATTCATCACCCTGCCCACGTCGTGCGCCGCCACGACCTTCTTCAATCTGCCCGAGTCGTCGAGAATGACCACCTGCGTGGCAAATCCATACGCGATGTGCGTCTTCACGTTCGGGCCGGTGTAGCCCAGCGGGTGCGTATCGTTCAAGACGAATTCGCCGTACCATTCTTTCCCCGCCAGCTTTTTCAAATCTTCCCTGGTAATCGCGCCGTTGCCGCGGACTTTTTCCAGATCGGGTTTGAACTTCGCGCACGCGGCGCGGACCGCCTGGCAACCGAGCAACGTCCCGCGTGAACCGGTCGTCTGGGCGGAATCCAGCGCATACCGCGTGTCGGTGACCACCCGCACGAAGCGCGGGTCAATTCCCGTCTCCTCGCAGAACGTCTGGAGTTGCACCGTGAACAACCCCTGCCCCATCTCGGTAAACCCGCTGCGCACCACGACCGTCCCGTCTTGCTCGACCGTGATCATTGCGCGTCCGGCGTCTTCGCTGCCGTTGCCAATGCCGACGTTCTTGACGCCGCACCCGATGCCGGCGTACCTGGCGCTGCGATAGATGTCGCGCACGGCCAACAGCGTCTTCTTCAACCCGACGCTCGCCCGCAGCACCTGGCCCGTGGCAAACATGTCGCCGACCTCCAGCGCGTTGCGCCAGCGAATCTCCCAACCATCGATCCCAACCTTCTCGGCCAGCATGTCCATCACCGTCTCGATCCCGAACGCCGCCTGGTTCGCGCCGAACCCGCGCATCGCGCCGCAGGGCGGATTGTTCGTGTACGCGCCGACGGATTGAATGTCCACGACGGGCACCCGGTACGGCCCGCACGCGTGACCGCCGGCCCGCTCCAGCACTTTCGTGCCGACCGACGCGTACGCGCCCTTGTCGCCCATCGCGCGCACCTTCACGCACGCGAGATGGCCGTCCTTGTCGCAGCCCGCCCAGTATTCAAATTGGATCGGATGCCGCTTCGGATGGAACCGCGTGCTTTCCTCGCGGCGGAACGTCGCCTTGCAGGGCCGCTTGGTCAGCCACGCCATCAGCGCGACGTGCGGCTGTATCGCGAGGTCTTCCTTGCCGCCGAAGGCGCCGCCGTTGCTGACCAGTTCGACGTACACTTTGTCGCGCGGCAACCCGAGCACGGCGGCGATCTGGTCGCGGTCGTCGTAGATGCCCTGCCCCTGCGAGTACACGATGAGCTGCGCCCCGTTCGCCACGGCGGTGAGCGCGGCGGCCTGTTGCTCCCTGGACAAATTCCCGAACCGCGCCGAGGTCGCGCCATTGGCCAGCGGAATCGCCAGACACGACTCCGGCTCGAGGAACGCGTGCTCGACGTGTTGCGTCTGCACCTTGACGTTGACTGTGTGCGCGGCGTTCTTCCATGCGTCGTCGAAATTGCCACGGTTGATCCCGGCCTGGCACAGCTTGTTCGGTTTCGGCGGATGCACCAACGGCGCATCCGGCGCCAGCGCCTCCTCGGGCGTGAGCACGGGTTTGAGCACCTGGTAATCCACCTGGATGAGACGGGCGGCTTGACGCGCCGTGCGCTCATCGTCCGCGGCCACCATGGCGAGGATGTCGCCCACGCAATGGGTCTCTTCGCCCTCGCCGATGAACACCGGCCAATCCCGGTAAATCAGTCCGACGCATTTTTCGCCGGGCACGTCTCGCGCCGTGATGACCTTCACGACCCCGGGCAACCGTTCCGCCGCCTTCGTGTCGATCTTCAACACCTTCGCGCGCGGGTGCTCTGAGAATACGAATGCGCCGTGCGCCAGGCCCGGCACCTTCAGGTCGTCGATGTAGTTCTTGTCGCCGAGCGCCTTGTCAGCACCTTCGTACAGCATCAGGGACGTGCCGACCCGTCCCGACTGGTCGAGTTCGGGGAATTTCCCGCCGCGACGCACCTTCCCGGCGAGTTCGATGGCGTCCACGATCTTGGTGTAACCGGTGCAGCGGCACAGGTGTGGGCCGAGCCAACGGCGAATTTCTTCGCGCGGCATGGCAGGATTCTGGTCCAGCATCCACTTGGCGCGCATGACGATGCCGGGAATGCAGAAGCCGCATTGCAGTCCGCCGGTCGTCACGAATGCCCGGGCCAGCAGGTCGCGCTCCTCGGACGGAAGACCTTCCAGCGTGGTAACGGTCTTGCCCGCGACGGTCCTGGCCTTGACCACGCAGGAAAGCACGACTTTCCCGTCCACCATCACCGCGCAGCAGCCGCATTGGCCCATGGGTTGGCAGCCGTTTTTGGGGGAGACAATGTCGAATTTGTCGCGAAGAAGATTCAGCAGCATCAACTCGTCGTCCACTTCGGCCGACACGGGGCTGCCGTTGAGCGTGAACTCAACGGTACGGGTGGTTGCGGTTGCGACCTGCACCAACTCAGTATAGGCGCGCTGGGCCCGTCGTTAAAGTACATTTCGTGTCAGGCGAGGGAGCTGTCGACACACCATTCAGGCATGTTCCTGCAACAGAAGTTCACGAAGCTTCTGCGGTGCTCCGGGCGACTCCGTGTCTTCAGTCATTTGATGGGCCAGCCTCCAGCCGCGATGATCACCTCGTCGATCTCGGACATCCTGTAACCAAACCTTCCTCTCGGCTAAGGGCTTGTCGTCCACAAACCGGTAGTCGTCTATTAATCGACTGATCCACTCCCCCTTGTTTGCCGAATATCCAGAATAGGGCGGATTTCCGAGAACGACCATAATGGGCAAGTCGCGTTTTATCGCGCTGGCTGCGTTGGCTTCGTCGGCAATCCAGCTCGCAAACAGTTGCTCGCTCTTCTTGGCAGCTTCTTCAAGTGTGTTGGTCAGATAAATGCCGAGGCGCTGCTCGCCGCTGAACTTGTAGCCGAGGTTGGCGAGTTGCATGCCTAGCTTCATATGCGCGATGGCGTACGGCGCCATGAGCAACTCGAAGCCGAAGATCCGGTTGAGCAGATGCTTGTCCACATAGCTGTCCCACGCGCCCTTTTGTTTGGCGAACTTCTCGTAAATCTGATTCACGACGAAGTAGAGGAACGTCGCTGTGCCGGTGGCCGGATCGAGAATGAGAGTGTCTTCGTCGGCCAAACCTTTCGGGCGGTTGAAGCGTGTTTTCAATAGTTGGTCAATGGAGCGCACGATGTAGCTGACGACGGGTTCGGGGGTATAGTAGACGCCACGCACTTCGCGCATCTTCGGGTCGTAAGAGGCGAGAAATGTTTCGTAGAAATGAACGACTGGGTCTTCCTTCCCTTTGCCCTTGCCGAAGTCTTTGAGGATTTCAAACATATCGGCGTGCTTGAGCAACTCCACGATGTCGTCCACCGCCCAATCAATTGTTTCCGGCATATCCACGCCGGCAATCTCGGAGAAGAGTTTGCGAAGGAATGGATTGGTCTTTGGCAGATTGTACGCGGCCATCTCGCGGGAAAACTCCTTTTTGGGCGGGGTGTGAACCCGCGCTGCGAACAAGCCGTAGGCGAGAGTCTGCGCGAACATGTCAGCAAACTGTGCTTCATCGAGATCGGGAATGAGCGTCTCTCGAAACGCGGCGAGCCAATTGTGAAGCCAGCCTTGCTCCTTCTCATGCTCGAACGTATTGACGATCAGGTCGCGGATAATGCGGGTCATGCCGGCCATGCGTTCTGCAAGCTCTTTGGCCGTACCGACAGTGAGCGCCTTCTGCTTGATAAAGGCGGTAAGGAGTTGTGCTAGCTTCTCCTCACCGTCCGAGAGCGGTTTCAATTTGCCCTTGGCGTCGATTTCACCTATGCGCGCGGTCAGACGTTTTTCACCACCGACAAACCAGCGGAACTCCAGATAATCGGTCAGTATCCAGTTGCGAAGAATCGAGTAGCGTGTGAACTGCTCGCCGTTTGGCCCTTTGCCGCGCTCCATCTCATCGAGATTCGCGTCGACGTCCTTGGTCTCCACGTGGCCGATTGGAACCTTCTTGCGCGTGATGTTGAAGTACGGGGCGCCGCAGAGGATGCGCTTGGGTTCGTTGGTGGCGACGACGCCTGCAAGACTCGCTTCGAGCAGTTGCTTCAACGCAGGACGGTGCGTTTGCTCAGTCGCGTCGCCATGGGCGAGATTCTTCCTTATTGCAGCGAGGTAATCGGCGAAAGCGGTCATGCCGTTGCAGTCTACAGGCGGCTGATTTTGCAGGCAAGCACCGCCTGAGGCGGGCAATCCGCCTACGGCGGACAAGGCCTACAGTTCAGGGGGGATCGTCGCGCTGGATTAGGGTCGCTGCATCCACCATTGCAAAAAGGACTGGACAATAGATATGTGATTGTGTATCGTCGGGGCGGTTTGGTTGTTGTTTTGCACTCGCTCGCGCCCGCTCGGCTCGCCCTACGGGGCGCCCCGACCTCGGAGTCGGGGTAAACCTTCGGCGCCGCGTCTCGCCGCTCCCAGCGGCTCGGCTTTGAAATAAGGGGCTGGGGAAGCGAGGGGGTTGTCGCTGTTCTTTGACATAAGGGAGTTGGGGACGGACACCGCTACAGCCAACGGTCGTGCGGAAGCCCGACCCTCCAAGCGGAAACGACGGCCCCGACCTCGGAGTCGGGGTAAACTCGCCGGAGGGCCGGACCGCGGTCAGCGCCCGCGGCTACAACCACGACGCGGCGTTTCGCCTGGGACAGGCGACGCTACAAGGGGGACGGCCCCCCATACATGTAAAATTGCCAAACGAAGCTAATGTTTTTGGACGACTGAGGTTGTGGATTAGCTTAGGGGACAAGCAGTTACAAGCCCAAGTGTGCCATTTTGTCACATGGCTTCGTTTGCTCAAAATTGGCTTCGTTGGGGGGGTACGACCCCAATTGTCGGCCCTATCTCGCCTGTAAATGGGCAGTTTACCACCGTCGAAGGCGGCTTATTCCTGTTCGCGAGGCGCCGCCACAGCCAGCGAGCGAGCGCCAATTCACGCCACGATGCGTGTCCCGGTCTTGCCGTCGAGGGCCAACGGGAGGGTTTCGGGACAGGTGATGAGGGCTTCCTTGCCGCCGTTCTCGATGAATTGGATGCAGGCCTGGATTTTTGGCAGCATCGAGCCGGGTTTGAAATGGCCCTCGGTCATGTACTGTTTGGCTTCCGCGACGGTCAGGCGATCGAGCGCTTTCTGATCGGGTTTGCCGAAGTTGAGATACACCTTTTCGACGGCGGTGGAAATCACCAGCATGTCAGCGGCGATTTCCTTGGCGAGCACGGCGGAGGCGAGGTCTTTGTCGATCACGGCGGCGGCGCCGTGCAGATCGCCCTGTTCATCCTGCACCACGGGGATTCCCCCACCACCGGCCGCGATGACGATACAGCCACTGGCGACCAAATGTTTGATGGCATCCGCTTCGATGATGCGCGTTGGCTTGGGCGACGCCACCACGCGCCGCCAGCCGCGCCCGGCGTCCTCGACCATGCTCCATTTCTCGACGCGCATGCGGTCCTCGGCTTCTTCCTTCTTGTAGAATTGCCCAATGGGCTTGGTCGGTTTCTGAAATGCCGGGTCGTTTTTGTCCACCAGCGCCTGCGTGACAACGGTGGCGACCGATTTGGTCAGTCCGCGCCGGCGAAAGTCATTCTGCATGGCCTGCTGGATCTGGTAGCCGATGGCCCCTTGCGTATCCGCGCCAATCGAGTCCAGGGGCACTTCGTGCAACAGTCCCCGCGAATGCTCGCTGCGCAACAGGATGAACCCGACTTGAGGGCCGTTGCCGTGGGTGATGACGACGCGAAAGCCGCGGGCGACGAGGTCGGCAATGTGGTGTGCGGTTTCGACGACGGCGGCGTACTGGTCCACGACGCTGCGGTGTTCGGCGTCCTTGATGAGTGAGTTGCCCCCGATGGCAATGACGATTGTTTTCATTTTCATAAGCTGTAATCCATACACTGTCAGGTTATCGTTTGACAAGAAGTTTGCCTAGCACGGTGTTGAAAAAGGGGTGGAAGGCGAAAAAGATGTTCGAGAACCCGAATGTTTTCGGGTTTCCAAGGAATGTAGCAGTTTGCGCAGTCTACGTTTCCGCAGCTCTCGATTAATTGAGACGCCATGGAAGTGCAGATGTCTCCAAGACAGCAAGCAAAAAACACAAGCAAGTGATTGATGCACAATATGTTGCGATGGAAAACAGTCGGTTGCGACATTCACGAATGACCACTGGTAAGCCAATTTGGCACTATTCGCAGGAACTGAGGGCTTGACGAAATTGAACTTTTAGGGCTTTATAGTGATTCCTTGCCAAGCTACGGCACTTGTGTTATAGTGTCGTGGTGAAGGTTTGGGCGTGCTCGGGTAGGAGCCCGCTCGAAAAAGGGTAATTCGGGGTATGGTTATGAAGAAAATTGCGATCGCTTTTGTCGCTCTCGCACTATTTGTTGTCATAAGCGCCCGCGCTAAGGCCTCCACATACACAGCCAGTGAGGCCACTACTGCTTCCAAGAAGGAAGCGAGCGTAACTCTCAAGGCATCCGCGACGTTCGTCGTGTCGAACCTCGATCTTGTTGTCACTCTGTCGAATACCGGCACATACGACCCCAGAAATCCTGCCGACATCCTCACGGGGGTCTTTTTCAAGCTCGCTGGAGACCAGCACTTGACACCCGTCGCAGCGACGGTTGCGTCTGGCAGTTCGGTCATTGGTCATCGCCTGCCGCTGGGCTTCAGTGGTGATGTCAGCGGAGAATGGGCGTACACGAACAATTTGGCATATGCTCCCAGTGCAGGCATTGACGACAACGAAGGAATCTCCAGTACGAAATTGAAGTGGTTCAAGAAGAAGGACCTGTTCGGCGAAAAAATCCGAGGAACCAGCCCGCTCAGCGGTGCCCAGTTTGGCATTACGACACTGGACGACCTCGCCAGCAATGACAAAGGCGGCATCAAGAACAAGGCTCTCATCCAAACCACGGTCGTCTTCGTCTTCGACAACCTGCCGTCAGGCTTCACGGTGGATGACATTTCTGGTGTCACCTTCCAATACGGTACGAGCATCAAGAGCGGAATCGATACCGCCGGCGAACTGGTGGCCCAGCTTCCCGAACCGAATACGATCTCGCTTGTCGTCGTAGGCTTGCTCGGAGCGGTTGCACTCACCGGAGTCCGCGCTCGTCGCCGATAGAGCCCTGACTCACAGTCAGGCCTGTGGAAAACACCTTTATCCTGCGCACCCTTCTTATCGCGGGAGATTGCGCGTTCACAAGAGAAGCGGAAGTTCCTGCGGCGGCGAGCTCTGAAAACAATGCCGCATCAGCCCGTCACGCACTCGGTTTCTCTCGTTGGCACACCCGCACCGCGAGATAGACCACCACGAGAACGTTGACCGCCAACAGGCAACCACGCATCACCGTCGCGTGTCGAACCAGTTCGTACACCTCAATCGGAATGAATGACGCAGTGATAAATATGGTCATGTACTCCGCCCAGACTTTTTCCATCAGCAACCCGATCCCCTCCGTCACCAGCAGCCCCGAGTAAACAAATGTGGTCGTGACGATCAGCTTCAGATTGCGCTGCTTGACCACCCCCACCGCCACCAGCCATCGCTGGATGAACCGGCTGTGCACGTCCACCTGAAACACATGCGCCCAGTGTCTCGCCACCTCCATCGCGTCTCTGTTGATCAGGGTCAGCGCGCCCACCCCGACCAAAAACAGCAGCAGGCCCTTGACCAGCTTCAGGATCGCGATGGCAATAAATCCGATGTCGTGATGTTTCTTCGGTCCCATGCGGAGGCGGTACTATCGCAACAGTTCTTGTGAACGTCGAGCAGTCTTATTACCCTTGCTTCGCATGACGTCGCCCGCCCGGATATCCAGGCAACTTTCATCATTGGCCCTGCTGGCCATCGCGCTCGTTTCAACCACGGAAACCGGGTTGTGGGCCCAGCAGAACAATCGACGCATCATCCAGGGCGAGATCCGCGTAAAGCAGTCCGACATTTCCGCCCCGTACATACTTGTGAAACCCCAAAATCTAATCGTCACGAATCGGTACCCTCTCTTCATATTCCTCCACGGCTACGGCAGCACTCCCAAGTACGTCATGAACCGCGACTTCGCCCTCCTGACGCACCAGGATTTTTTCATCCTCCTTCCACAGGCTCCCGACAAGGCTGAGGGTGGCTTTTCCTGGTATCGCCTCGACGACAACAATCAATTCATGGCCGATCTCCAACGAGATGAACGCATCCTCAGCCAGATGATCGAAGAATTGACCGCATCCAACAATATCGATTCCTCGCGCGTCACCCTGTCGGGCTTCTCCCAAGGTGGACGCCTTACCTTCTGCATCGGCCTCCGCAACCCCAAACTCTTCTCTGCCATCGCCCCCATCGGCGGCTTCTATATGCCCGAACTTCTTGATTCACATATCGACGACGCGAAATACCTCCGCGTCATCGTGTTCCATGGCACACAGGACAACGTCAATCCCTTCGACAACGTGAACGCCGCTTGCAGCAAGTTCCGCCAGCACGGCATCAACATTACGTTATTCTCATACCCGCTGGCCCACACCTATACGTCCGAGGTTCTCCGTCGAGTGCTGGCCGACGTAAAGTGATCGGAACCCGCTCTGTCGGTGTGGATGCGGCCGTCACCGGAAGAAAAAACCTGCTCCGTCACGATCTCCGTCACGGAGCAGGTTCTCGAAACATCTGTGTCGACGCCTACGGGCGACCGCCCATGACCAGCGACAGGATCGCCTTGACCGTGTGCAGGCGGTTTTCCGCCTGGTCGAACACGACGGATTGCGGGCCGTCGATAACGGCGTCCTCGACTTCCGCGCCGCGATCCGCCGGCAGCGGATGCATGTAGATGGCTTCCTTCTTCGCCATCTTCATCCGCTTCTCGGTGGCCACCCAGCTCTTGTATTTATTGACCAGCTTCATGCCCTCTTCTTTGCGCTTGTCTTCGGGCACGCCCTGGTCGGCGAGGTACTGGTGGCACCCCCACGACTTCGGGTAACACACCACCGCGTTCTTAAACCCGTCGTCCATGTCGTGGATGGTTTCGAACTTGGTCTTGTTCTCCTTCGAGAACTTCTTCGCGGCTTCGAGCGCGCGCGGCATCAGGTTGAATTCCTTCGGGTGCGCCAGGGTCACATCCACCCCGAAACGTGGCAGCAGCCAGATCAGGCCCTGGGCCACGCTGAGCGGACGCGCGTACGCCGGCGCATACGTCCATGACACCAAAAACTTCAAACCGCGCAGATTGGTGCCAAATTTCTCGCGGATGGTCATCAGGTCGGCAATCGCCTGCAGCGGATGATCGACGTCGTCCTGCAAGCTCACCACCGGAATGCTTGCGTAACCGGCGACTTCACGGAGATACTTGTTGCCGACGCCATAGAAGCAATTGCGAATGGCGATGCCGTGACCATACCGGGACAACACTTTGCCGGTGTCCTTCGGCGTTTCGCCATGGGAAATCTGCATCTTGTCAGGGGTCAGATCGTGTGCGTGGCCGCCGAGTTGTGTCATCGCGGCCTCGGTCGAATTGCGCGTGCGCGTGCTCTGCTCGAAGAACATCATGAACAACGTTTTGTCCTGCAACAGGCGGTGGGGTTCTCCCAGCGCAAAACGTTGCTTCAGGTCGCCCGCCACGTCCAGTACGGTTTCCAGTTCTTCCTTTGTCCAGTCCGGCGTCTCAATGTAGTCCTTGCCTCGCAACAGCGTCTGCATGATCGATGTGGTCTCCTCGTATGGGTTGATTCACACAAGAAATAGCATTCTGCCGCGCGAGAGGCAACCAGAAATGCGAGGACTGTCAAAACTCTTTAGAAATGTC
>PLTX01000096.1 GCA_003164675.1 Verrucomicrobiota bacterium
TCCTACAGGTTCTCGCGGAACGGTGGAGTCCCTACGGCTTCGAAGACCGTCCGGTGCCGGAGGCCGACCTCCGTTCGTTGTTTGAGGCGGCTCGGTGGGCGGCGTCCTCCTACAACGAACAGCCTTGGAACTATCTACTTGCGACCAAGGAAAACTCCCGGGAGTTCGGACGGCTCCTCTCCTGTCTTGTGGAAGCAAACCAAGCGTGGGCCAAGGCCGCGCCGGTGCTTGTCCTGGGTGTCGTCCATTTGCGATTTGCAAAGAACAACCAAGACAATCGGGCCGCCGTTCATGACTTGGGTCTGGCCGCCGGGAATCTGGTGGCGGAGGCAACGGCGCGAGGTCTCTCGGTCCATCAGATGATCGGCATACTCCCCGACAAGGCGCGGGAGATTTACCTGATACCGGAGCATTCCGAGGCGTGGACGGCCATGGCCATCGGATACAAAGCCGACCCGGCCAAACTGCCAGATGCTCTCAAGGAGCGCGACCTGGCGCCCCGGCAGCGAAAGCCCTTGAGTGAATTCGTGTTCACCGGCCAGTGGGGACAACCGTCACCGCTCATGCTGAAACGTGGCACCTGACACCGTGTGCCGGGGCCAACATGATTTCAAATCCGGACACCATGGAAGCGGAGAAGCGTCTGGAACTGCCTAGCAAGGTCCGCACGCGGGAAACGACAAGCTCGTTAAAGTAGCCGTAAGACTGCAACCTCCTTAACTTCGTGTTGCGGGCATTGGCGTCGCCCCTGTTCTACTTGCGCGCGTCGATCGGGGGCGAAGGAGCGGGTTCGACGAGGATGGGCCGGATTCATGGGGTGAATACCCCATACCGCGCACGCAGCCAGTCGCGTACCTTTTTTGCTGCAACGTCTAAAGCAAATTTTAACCCGAAAGACACTTATGAATACGGAATCAATGCACGCGGGGGAACAAGACAAGATACGGTCTCCCAAACTCATCGCCAACTCAGCTGCAGCCAGACTGGGTATGGCCCTGGCGGTGGGACTTCTTCTCGCGGTTTCCCGTGCAAACGCAGCCGCAACGGTTTCCACGGCGGACCAAAACTTTATACTCGCGGCCGCCCAGGGCGGCATGACCGAGGTGAAGCTGGGCGAACTGGCTTCCACAAATGGGAAGCGCGACGATGTGAAGGAGTTCGGTCAGTTGATGGTAAAGGACCATACGGCCATCAATAACGACCTGAAAGCAGTGGCCGCGCAAAAGGGCGTGATTCTGCCCGACAGCCTGGATGCAAAACATCAGGGGATCGTGGATAAAATGACGGCCCTGACGGGTTCGGAATTCGACAATGCCTACATCGCCGATATGATAAAGGACCACAAAGCGGATGCCAAAGCATTCAAAGGCGAATCTGCCGCAACGCAAGACGCGGAGATCAAAATCTTCCTGGAAAAATCCATTCCAGTTGTCGAGGCGCATTTGAAACACGTCATGGCCATGCCCAAATAACGGTCTCCCATGGCGATCGCGTGGAGCGCGTCCTTGGTTGCAAAAGTCATATCGGGGCAGGAGTTTCTGAAAGAGAAAAAGGTCACTGTTCCGAACAGCGCAGAATCCAATCCAAAACCATGAAGACCTTTCCAATCGTCATCTTGGGCGGAGGCGTGGTTGCCGGATATGCCGCCAAAGAGTTCGTCGCCCAGTCCGGCAAACCGGGAGATCTGGCAATCGTCGGGGCAGAAAATGCGCTGCCCTATGACCGCCCTCCTCTGTCGAAGGGTTTTCTGGCCGGCAAGGAGCAAGCCAGCGACATTCAGATTTCTGACGCCGCCTTTTATCGCAAATATGGCATCGCCGTTTACCGCAACTTCCCGGTGAGGAAAGTAGATTTTCGACGACGCCGACTCCAAAACGCTTCAGGCAACGTCATTGGCTTTGATCGATTGCTCATCGCCACGGGTTCGACGGTTCGACGGTTACAGGTGCCAGGAGCCAATCGATCGGAGGTCTTCTATCTGCGGCAGATGAAGGATTCGCAGGCCATCCAGGCGCAGATGAAACGCGGAAGGCGGGCCGTGGTGATCGGATCGGGTTTTATTGGAATGGAGGTTGCCTCCGTTCTGGCAAGTCACGGAGTGCGCACGACCATGGTCTTTCCCGACGATCGTGTTTGGAAACGGCTGTTCACACCGCCCGTTTCAGCGTTTTTTGAGCGTCAGTTTACCGGGCATGGTATCACCTTTATAAAAAGCGACACGGTGGTTGCCTTGACGCATAAGAATCACGGGTGCCAGGTCGTATTGGCATCAGGAAATAGAGTGCCAACGGACTTTGTCGTGGCGGGGATTGGAGTGAGCCCGACCGTGGAACTGTTTCAACGGTCAGCGCTGGACTCAAGCGACGGCATCAAGGTCAATGAATTCCTTGAGACCAGCGTGCCTGAGGTATGGGCCGCTGGCGATATCGCCAACTACCCCGATCAGGTTTTCCATCGCCGCAAGCGAGTGGAGCACTGGGATAACGCCGTGGAGCAGGGGCGGGTGGCGATGCGTAACATGATGGGACATTTCCAGCCATTCATCCACGTTCCTTATTTCTTCTCGGATGTTTTTGACCTCTCTTATGAATTTTGGGGCGATGCGGATGGCCACGACCAGGTCGTTTATCGGGGCAATATGAAGCAAAAGCAACTCAGCGTCTGGTGGCTTAAAAAGCAAACGCTTTGCGCCGCGTTGATCATGAGCCGTCCGGAGGAAGAACGAGTAGTCGCCCCTCGCTGGATTTTGCGACGCCCACACTTGGACCCGAAGGCGCTTCAAAACACCCGCAACCTAAAGTCACTGGATATCACCTTCGGTCGCCAGAATTAGTTCCAATTCTCAACAATCGGGGTCAGACCGATAACCATCACGAATGCACTTCCGGCAGAAGTCGTGTTCACGTATACGCCGCTCATCTCTCCCGCAACGCCGCCATCCTCGCCCGCGCCTTCCGCGAAGTCTGCCGACAATAACCGCGCTCCGCCGCTCCTGTTGTGAATCCGTAAAGGCCTGAACACGGTTTACGAAAATGCTCCCATCTTGAGCCAGCCTTGCAGAGCCCAAAATTGCTGGACAGGAGGATTGACTTGGTGGTAAACTTTATCCTTCGGTGAGGGAGAGGCAGCCGCGACGCTCGCCAGCCCAGTTTCGGGTTCCAGTCGGGGCAAGAATGGACTCAAACCATAGCTCCGTCATCACGAGCGTGTCCGGTACCGTACGCTTCGCTGACCCCTGCAGCCTCTCACCCGACCCAAGCTCGCGACGAGTGCGTCGTCAGCGCTCGTTACCCAGTAGTCCATCCACGCAATTCAACAGCGTGCCTTTCGCATGCAAGAAGAACACCATCATGAAGAAACTGCTCGTTTCACTCATTGCCGTCGGCTGCCTGCAATTCATCTTATCCTCGTACGCCCAAGTACCGGGCCTCATCAACTACCAGGGCCGCATCGTGGACAACGGCACGAACTTCGACGGCACGGGCCAATTCGAGTTTGCCCTGATCAGCGGCGATGGCACGACCAACTACTGGAGCAACGACGGTACAGCGGCTGGCCAACCCGCCCTCGCGGTCTCGCTCACCGTGACCAAAGGGCTGTATTCGGTGCTGTTGGGCGATACGACGATTTCCAACATGACGGTGGCTGTCCCGGCGACGGTATTCGCCAACTCCAACGTGCTCCTGCGGGTCTGGTTCAACGACGGCGTGACCGGCTTCCAGCAACTCAGCCCCGACCAGCGCATCGCCGCCGTCGGCTATGCCCTGATGGCTGCTAACGTGCCGGATGGCAGCATCACCTCCAACAAAATCGCGGCGGGAGCCGTGGGTTCATCCGCTCTGGCCGTGGGCCTGATGACCGCAGCCGACATCAGCAACAACTTCGTCACGGCCTCACAGGGACTGACTGCCAGCAATCTGGCGGCGTCGGCAGCGAGCACCAACTTTGTCGCCGCAATTGTGGCCGGGGCGACGAACCAACTGC
>PLTX01000108.1 GCA_003164675.1 Verrucomicrobiota bacterium
GCCCTTGTAGCGACGGCGCTCTGTCGCCGTGGATTCGGTCGTTTGGAGGGTGAACCTCCCGGCGAGCCGCGTTCCCACCCCCCTGCTCTGGCTATGTCAAAGCCGAGCGGCGAGGGTAGCCGCGAGACGAGGCCGTGTCGTTTCGGCACCCGAAGGGCGACGCGAACGGGCGTGAGCGGAGTCAACCAAGCCGCTGGGAGCGGCGCGACGCAACGCCGCAGGTTTACCCCGACTCCGAGGTCGGGGCGGCCCGTCAGGGCGAGCCGAGCGGTCGCAATGCAAAACAACTCCTTTCAAAGAACGATAGGCCCGACCATATCGGAACACCGATACAAAAGTCAACTCCGAAATTCGATAACACATCCCGCGCTATGTAATGGCGAGCGAGTGGCGAGGTGCGCCGCGAAGGAAAACCAGTGAATTCTCGACGCCCGGCCTCCCCGCAAACAATATCCCTCCCTACGGCATGAGGCGGATGCGGTAGTGACGCGGGGGAGAATTTGTGGCTCCCCCGATGTCGAGATAATTGGTGGTGGCGAGATCGCCGCCCCGGCCAATGATGATTGGGCTGATGTCGATGAAGTTGTTGGGGCCTGCCGCCGCCTGGACAACGTTGGTCGCCCCGCCAACCGTCTGCCAGGTGATGAGTGTGTCATGGCTCTGCACGGCAACGCTGGTAATGTGGAACGCATCCGCGGGAGGCCTCGGATTCACGTAGTACGCATTGGTTTGCGCGCCGTCGCCGTAGTGGTCACCGGTGAAATACACCTCGCCGGCGCGACCGATCAGCAATCGCATCGGTCCGGGGAATGGGACGACGCCGAAGGCTCTCTGGCCGGGGTCGAACGTGTCGTTGGTGATGTCAATGCCGGGCCACACCAGGAACTCGCGATAATAGTAGTTTCCTTTGCGCGGGATGTTGGACATCTCGCCGAAGTTTCTGAAGTGAAAGAAATCGCCGTCATGCTTTTCCGCGGGAATGGAGCAGCCGTGCCGGATGCGCTCGAGGGTCGGCGTGACGTCGATGGGGCCGCTATAGACGAGTTGGCCGAAGTTGTAGACCTCAACATAATTCGTCCGCCCGATGGCGTCATAGACGACGCCAGCATTGGTCGGCACGTTGGCGATGGCAGCCGCGACCGAGTAACTGCTCGGGTTCGCGCTATCCGGGAAACTCGCCAACGGCATGGGCGCGGCATGACAGGGCCCGGCGAGAACACACGCCAACACAATGGCGATGCCTAAGCGCATAATCGACTGGCTCAAGGATGAGCCGGGGCAACCTGCTCGACAAGCCGAATAGCGATGGGCACGGTGATGGGATCCTTCGCCTTGCCGGATTGCACGAACCGTGTAAAGGCGGCGGAAGCGGATTCGTCAGCGTTGTCGCTGAGGATACGAATGATGACGCAAGGCACGCCATTGGCCTCGCATACACGCGTGATGCCGGCAGAAACCATGTCCACCGCATCGGCATGAAACGTCTCACGCAGCCATTTCCGCTTGGCCGTGCTGGCGATAAAACTCTCACCACTGACCAGCCGGCCTACATGGACGTTTGTAGGGCGAGCGTCCCGCTTGCCGTCGTTTCCTGGTGGCGCGGGCGTCCCCGCCTGCGGTCGCTCCAGCAAAGTCCTGGCGATCTCCACCGCGTTGCTCCGCAACGCCTCGCACTTCGTTCGATACCCTTCTGGCTCCCGAATTCTGGATTCTGAATTCTCCTTTGCCTCAAATCCCCCCGCCGTCTCCGTTC
The DNA here is from genome assembly GCA_003164675.1 of Verrucomicrobiota bacterium. Taxonomy (GTDB): domain Bacteria; phylum Verrucomicrobiota; class Verrucomicrobiia; order Palsa-1439; family Palsa-1439; genus Palsa-1439. The sequence goes on from PLTX01000108.1 coordinate 1,754, forward strand.
CTTCCTGATGGTTCACCACATTGGTCACAATAAGTAGATCGCCCACATGCCATTCGTCCTTCAGGTTCCCTGCCACGCCGATGGAGATGACCTGATCGACCTTGTACCGCGTCAACAACGCCTGCGTCACCATCGCGGAATTCAGGTTCCCCGCGCCTGTCCGCACGATGTAGAGCTTCTCGCCTTTGTGATAGCCGATGGAAACCCGGTGCTGGGCCAGTTCAACGGACTGGCCGACAATCCGCACTTCCCGCGACAGCGCGCTCTGCTCGGCCGGCAAAGCGACGAGGATGGCCGTGTCGGCAAAGGAGAGGCTCGAAGCTAGAAAACCGGTACAAGCAAGGGCACGTATTAACCTCGGCCTGGAGAATGTCAAGGTAAGTCCCTATGGTTTCTCTGGTGATCCCGAGACTTTGCGCATCTCTCCACTTGCTGTTCGCTCCCACACTTGAGCGTCCGGCGGGTAATTCGTGGCCAAGGCGGCGGCGATGTCAAAGTTCGTAGTGACCGACAGGATCTGAATCTCTTTCGTCTTGGCCTCCCCGGAGGCGGGATTTTCTTCTGTCCGCCAAATTGACGGAAGACCCAACGGCGCCTTGCCAGTACGCTGGCTGCTGTAGCTGCCCGAATTGCCCACAATACTGGCGATGGAAACCAGATATGGCAATTTCTCGTCGATACTATAGCTGGCTGTTGCGTCGCCCTGGTCGCTATGCAGCGACAGTACCACGACCCAGGCAGTCGGACTCGTGCCCGGCTTGACCTGTATCTTCCCAATGGAATTCGTTCCGCTTAACAGATCGCGCAGTTTGGCTTCATCCATTGGCACCGGCGGGATCAGGTCCATGTTTTCTCGCTGCTCTGTTGCTAATAATCGAGCCCCCGCATCCGCTCCGATGTCCTTTCTTAAAGGACCGAATAGAGGGAAGGACGCTCGCCCCTCCAACTGCCGGGCAACAAACAGATTCTCTTGTTGCCACACACTTGGAGATGCCGAGTTGTCGATGATCACCCTGCCCCCCTTGAGAAAATGGGGTTCCTTGCTTCCGTAATTGTTCCAGTCGGATTCCTTGTAAGGTAGATCTTTCCTTCCGTAGTTGTTGATAAGATAGGCCTCAAAAACGTCATTGGAGTGAACGAGTTTATCATCAACCACCGGCTGGACATTTCTGTAATCCTTGATGTCCACTCGGTAAAAATTCGGCAATTTCGTTTCCTGACAGAGAAACCAGCGAACCCCTGCATGGGCTGACGCCACCGCGTTTCTGTTCGATTCTGCGATCTCCGGATCTTTCTGGCCAAGCGTTGCCATTTGGCGCTGGACCTGCTCTTCGATCTGATCTTTCGTCCACGCGGGTTCTGTCAGGCGAAGGAGCGCTCGAACCTGGATGGCAGGCGGCGGGGCCATTGTCCCGTGTAGGTATAACTCCCGGACAACCTGCTCCTCATTCGTGTCGGCGAAGAGGATCCCGCCTCCGCAAAGCAGGACCCAGAACAACAAGTGTCGAAATAAGGAAATAGTCATAGGACAGCCGCAACACCCTCCAGCTTAATACCATGTAACATGATCATAATCTCCAAAACTACGAACAGGATCCAGATACCGAGTCCTGATGACCCATATCTGGGGTACCTTGGTCCCACAGAGGGGTGCAGATGTGCAAGTCACAAATCTGGCAACCCGCTAACCAGCCCGCTCCTGCACCGACAATACAGGAGTAGCAGCCCAGTCCAAGCGTATCTCCACAGGCAAGGGTGCATACCGAACCAAGTATCAATGCGCAGGCAGTAAGTCTAGTATAATTGAGAGTGTCAGAGCACGGATAAAAGTACCCAAGGTTCACAACGTTCGGTGAGCAGGATGAGGCTCCGGACGTGGCTCCATACATACAGATTTTTTGCTCTTGGATGTCATACTGGGCAGTTCCGCAGCCCGAGCCGGGCACACAGTCGCAACTGGCATGTTGGGGCGGGATAGTTGTCAGGGTATAGCAAGTGCCCATGCACGAAGGACAACTAGCGCCCGGCGGGGTTTGGCAAAAGGTGCCTGCCGGGCATCCACCCGCTGGCGGACAACTGGATACGCAAGTTCCGTTCGAGCAGGTTTGGCACGTCCCGCAGCAAGAGCAGGGATCGTGGCAACAGGGGTTACCGCAGCAGACGGGGTCGCCACAGCACGGGCCGTCGCAGCCCTGCACTCTGGACGAGATGAGCAGAATACAGACAAGGGCTCCAACTGCCGCCAAAGCACATCCAATGATTGCATTTTTCATGAGGTCACTGCACCTTTAGATATCGTTGCACGGGTAAATCGGGCGACTTGCTTAGTGCCAAGGTCTTCAGGCTGCTGCCGTCGCTGGCGTTCCCCTGCGCCGCCAAACAGCATCCCCGAATGTAAACGCCGCTCCAATAGGTTATTCGAATCCAGTCCATCCAGCTCTTCTCCGGCAGGCCATTCGTGATATCATCGGCCAATTTCCTGGCAGTCGTGAAGTCCCCCTTGTTGAACGACTGAATGGCGAACACCAGACGGCCGAGGCTGGCCCATGGGTGTGAGGGATACTTTTGAATCACCCAGCCGAAGAGTTGAGAGGCCGGTCCGAGGTCTGAATACCGCTGGTACAGGAGAGCGAGGTCTTCACCGAAACTGCCTTCCAGTTCGGCATTTCCCTGCGCCCGGTCAAGCAGCTCGGCCATTAGAGTGATTGCACTTTCCTGATTGGTGGTCCCATAGAGAGCGAGCGCTTTGTAAAAGTAGCACTGAAGATGATTGTTGTCGGAATTCGGGTCGGCATTGGGTCCTGGAAAGTCGGCGGCATTCGCGGCGAGGTAATCAAGCGTCCTCTGGTGCTGGTCGAAATCGCACAGACGCCTCAGGACCCGGTACTCGATCAGCGCGCGCTGAGCCGGATCCGTTGTGCTGGCGAGCATCTGTCGGGCCAGCGACAGCCCGCTTTCCAGAAAGCTCCGCGCCAGGTGCGGGTTGCCCTGCAACATAAAGTAGCGGCATAAGTTGAGCACCACATTGTAATCCTGAATTGCCGCCGCGTTATTCGTGATCGCGGCGTACACGAGGTTGGCCGAGTTGGAGTCACCGAGAGCCTCCGCCACGTTCAGTGCGCTCGCATAGGACTGGATCGCGAAGGCTTGATTTTGCGGGTAACGCTGCGGGTACTGCAAATAGATCTGCAGCGCGCCTTGCAAGTCACCCTGTTTCTCCTTGAGTGCGCCGAGTTGGTGAAATGCGGCGCCGGTCCAGGTGGAGGCGGAAGGACTGGTAACTAGTAGCTGGTAGTTAGTATAGGCAGCATCGAGGTTGCCGTGTTCTTCGTAGAATTTGCCGAGCCGGTACATCCCGTAATCGTGGCTTTCGAGATCGGAGAACCCCGCGCAAGCGGCGACGAGATTCGACAGCGTAGCGGAGACGTCTTTGCTTTGCTTCGCCTGGCACTCGGCCAGCAGAACCCACGTGTCCGCCGTTTCGTGCGCGTTGGGCAACTGGGTGGCACAGAGGGCGGTGTAGTTGGACTCGGCTTCGGCCCAGCGCTCGAACTTGCGGGCATTGCTGGCCAGTTCGCGCAGGGCTTGGAGTCGGCTCGGCGCGTTGGGAAACAAGTCGACAATTTGCTGGTCAAGGTCGCGCCACAGTGAGTGATTGCGGTGTTTGAGCACCCGCTCGGTGTCCTGGAGAAAGGCCAGTTGCAAATCTCCGCCGTTGGCGAACTTGGCCTGCCCGGTCTTGACCCATTGTGCGACCTGATCGTCCTGCTTCTGTTGCAACAGGACATCAAGCAGCCCGGCGTAGGCTGAGGCCTGCTCGGGGTAAAGGTTGGGCAGCGCGATCACGCCCTGAAAATGGGCGGCGGCCACGTCGTCCTCGTCCATGGCGTACGCGATATTGCCGAGCAATACCTTCGCGCGACGTGCGTATGGGTTGCTGAGTCTGTCGGCGGCGGTCGCGGTTGTGGCCCATTGCTTCGCATCGGTTAAATCAGCGTGCCGGTAAAAACTGTCGGCAATGGCGTAGGCCGTCTTGCATTGCGCCAAGGCGATGCCTTGAGTCGTCACAACTGCGGGATCAATAATGATTGTTGGGTCTGTAGACGTGAAAGCTTTCACGGTCTGCTGGTAGATTGAGGTAGCGAGCGATTGGGCAGTGACCAGATCGTTGCTCTGGAGCGCCGTGTCCAATGGGACGAGACTGGTATCGAGCCTGAGTTTGTGCTTGGCATGGGCGAAGGCGGGGGAGGCGCAAAGACAGAGCGTGAGGACGATGGCGATCAAACGACTGAAATGTTTCGACCTTTCGACCACGCTCAAGGCAAGCAAGTTCGGAATGACAATCATCGTGCGCCTCACCTCCAGACTACTCTCCACAACGAAATTGGCCCGGGGCTTACGCCCCGGGGGTGACCGCCCCAATCTTGTCACCAAGCTTGGGACAGCCAAAATCGCTCACGCGTTGGCAACGACGCCAAATACGGCGTTGACATCGACACCAAGAGCCTGCCAGTGATGCAGGTCGCGGCGGACGCGTTGATCAAAATCCTTGCGATGGCAAAATAGCGTGTACTGATCCATGCCGTTGACCAAGGAGCGCGGCAGCGGCACGGCTTTGAGCCCATACAGGAACCCGCGGTGCGGACGGCGGGCCCGCGCGGCCTCGATACTGGGGAAAATCTTGTTGGCCATGTGATTGGTTTCCGCCTTGTCGTATTTGCGGCCCGGCAGCGGCACCATCTTGTACACTGTGGCCGAAATGCCGGAGAAATCACGGCCCCGCAGGGCTTTTTCGTAGAAATCAGATTTAGGTTTGAGAAAAGAGCGACTAAGAAGACCGACGATAGAAAGAGACCCCAAGAAGCCTATACCAGTTGCGACAAACTCTCTGCGGGTTACTTCGCTCTTCCCTGCGGGCCCATGTGCTTTCTGGCCGAACATTGAAGCACTCCTATAAGCTTGGTCTGGCCTCTACCAAACACAACCTAACCTTGTCAACAACTTTTTTTGAAATCTATTTCTTGAAACCTTCAACCACCTCAGTGCCGTTCCCAGCCGCCAACGAATCCGTCCACGCACTGGGCGAATTCGCGGGCATAGCCGCCTTCGAGCACGGCAAAACAGGGTAGAAGGCCCTGGCCTTCACCCCGACTCTGAGGTCGGGGCAGCGCTCCGATGGGCTGGGTAAAATCAGCCACGCGCCGGCCAATCTCGTAAAACGTCTCGACCTCCAAGCCCATGTGCGTGATCGGGTCGTTCTTGTACGCATCAAACCCCGCGGACACGGCGAGCACCTGCGGGTTGAAACCTCGAATGCGGTCAATCGCCTCATCCAATGTCTCCAGAAACTTTTCGGGCCCGGTACCCGGTGCGAGCGGGTAATTGACGCAATTGGCCCCGGACACGACGCCCGTGCCCGGATAACAGGGCGATTGGTGCAACGAGACGAACAGCACGCGCTCGTCACCGCAAAAAACATCCTCCGTGCCGTTCCCATGATGACAATCGAAATCGAGGATGGCCACGCGCTGGACGTTAGGTTGAGATGCGAGCACTCTGGCGACCGCGATGGCGATGTTGTTGAGATAGCNNTGGCGTGATGGCCGGGCGGTCGCATCAGGGAAAACGCGGGTCGGCCGTCGAGCGCGTGTTCGGCGGCGAGCATGGCCGCGCCTGCCGAGAGCTTCGCAATCTCGAAGATGTCCGGGAAAAACGGCGTGTCGGCGTCGTCGAACGCGCCGGAGCGGACGGCCTCGAGCAGTTCGCGAGTGTGGACGCGCAAAATATCCTCGTCCGCGCACGGCGTGGGCACAACCCACGTGTGAGATTCCTTGTGCAGTTGCGCCACGGCGGCGCGGACGCGTTCCGGGTTCTCGGGATGGCCGGCGGCAGCATAATCGAGGCAACGGGGTGAATAGAGAATCACCATGAGCGATTCCCACATCATACCACTGTGACGCAACCACGCCAACCAAGTGTAATGGAAAGTGGTGAGCAGAAGCCAACGGCACCCCTCACCNNTCGGCTCCCCCCAAGGGGAGAGGAAGGCGCGGAAACGCACGCCTCGCCCCGCCGGGGGAGAGGCCGGCTCCGCCGTAGTTTGCGGAGACGGGTGAGGGGGAAGTCGATACAGCAGCCACCGCTTTTTAATCAAACGGACGCAACCCAATCGTGTTGCATTGGCCAGAGGCGTGTGCTAGGCTTGCAAGAATTTTGGATAGTGGTGCAGAGGCCACAACTGAGCTATATTGGCACAGTGATGGCTTTGGTAGTGGTGTATTTATGGATGAAAATGACAATAAGAAGAGCCGGTTACCCCGGTTGAAGCGGCCGTCGGATGGCCGCGATCCGCGATTTCCAACCAGATTCATTCTCCTCTGGGTGGTCCTCCTGATCATGGTGCCGTTGTTTCTGAAGTTGCGGCAGTTCCAGGTGGACAACGTCGAGGAAAAGACCTACAGCCAGTTGCGCACCCTGGTCGAAGAGGGAGCGATCAAAAAGGCCACGGTATATCGCGGCGGCGACACGGTGGAGACCATCAAGGGCGATTACGACGAGGCCGAGCCCAACGGAGCAAAAAAATCAGGCAAGTTCTCGACCAAGGTCGTCTGGAGCGACAGCATCCAGAAGTTCTTCGACGACCACAACGTCCCGCTCGAGTTCCAGCCGGCCAACCAGTTTTGGATGAGTCTGTTCATCAACGCGGCGCCGTTTGTGTTTATCGTCGTGGTGCTGTACTTCCTTATCTTCCGCCAGATCAAACTGGCCGGCAA
>PLTX01000077.1 GCA_003164675.1 Verrucomicrobiota bacterium
AATCACTTTTTCAAACACGCTCTAAGAACTCGTGCGGCCCAATTCGTGCGTAACAAACGGATCCTGCCCGGGGTTTCAGAGAATTTCCCCGCGCCAACCTGCGACAATCCGTGCCAATCTGCGCCCAAATCTTGTGGGCGTATTTGTGGGCCTGACGCAAATGCGAGCAAGACGGTATTGAAGAACATCTAGGTTCGAGTCCTAGCGAGGCATCCATTCGGCATCAGTGGTCACCTGCGCGCTCTTACGGTCTCCACCATTCGCACCCCCGCTGAACCGCCGTCACAGCCACCGCCTCTGGCGCGCATCGCCGCGGCGCAACGGGCGCGGTGGGCGAAGTTGAAGGCGGCGCAGAAGAAGTAGCCGGCAGAAGCGGTCGGGGAGGTGGTGGGTGCTGGAGCGACTGGAGCATCCCGTGCGCGTTAGGCGTTCGAGCCGAAGTCGCATCTGCTACCACGAGTGTTCGAGCAGTTCGGTTCAGCACTTCGGCGCCAACTCAACCAACCACGAGCCTGTGTGCCCCCGCCATCCACTTCACAACCACCCGCCCGTATTCCGACTTCGGCCAGCGGTACGGATTCTTTGGAGCATAGTAGGCGCGCTTCCACTCCTCCTCCGTCGGGTTCGGGACGACCGCGAAGGCGTCGGTCTTGGCGCACCGGAGCATCAGTTCCACCGTCCCGATGCAGGTGGAAAAGACCCACCAGTCGTGGTCGGGCTTGGTGTCGGGCTGTGGCGGCACTGGTTTATTGCATGATCGCGCGTTCTTCATTTTGTCCTCCTGCATGCATTATACGGAGAGGGGTCGTGGCGGCGGGACCTGACCAAACCAGTGAGCCGATCAACGTACGACGGCATTGCGACATTCAGTGGGCGGGCGCAAACCGGTGACTTTGACCGTCGGGGACTGGTGAGGGCGGGGGTGGTGGAGACATTCCGTGGGCGGTGAACCCGTTCTTCACTCGGGCGGTACGCTTTGCGCCGCTGCCACCAGTTCTGCGCGTTCCCGCCGAGCGCCCACGGGCCGACGATGCCAAGTTCGACCTCATAACGATCGAGCGTCGGAATCTGATTAGCGGTGAGGCCGCGATCTTCGCGGAGGCCGCCGACAAACAGCCAGCCCGCGTACGGCCGATCGTTGGTGACGAGAGCGGAGGTCCCAGGGTTGATGGGCGTGTAGAGATCCTGGCCCGCCTCGAAACCGAATTTGCGGATCGCCTGCTGAATGCCCAATGGCTGTGTCCACGCCAACGGGCGCGCCGGCCACGGCACCTCGTCGTCAGGCCACAAGAGGCTGAAGTGGATGCCTTGCGTGTAGTGTTTGTCCGTTCTCGGGATCGAGAAGAAATCGTTTTCCTCGTTGGCGATGAACACAAAATCCTGCCGGTTTGTGCCATCGGCCAGCGGAGGTGTCACCGCCGCCATCAGCAATGCGCCCAAGATTGCTGCGCGCCTTATCCATCCGACACCACGTCTTCTGACGGTAGTTAAAGCGGATAACGGAGCGGGGATGGGCCTTGCCGAGCCTTCCTTCCAGTGTGCCAGAGCTGCCCTGCGAACCGGGCAACGTGGGCAATTAATTGGTCGCTGCTGGCGGATTGCCTTCCGAGCTCTGGACACAGGCATTGGAGCGAGGATTGCTCCGCGCAGAAGAAGACGCACTGGCTGACCACACTCAGGGCGCACAGGTGGATGCAGTCACGACTGGCGTGAGGACCGAGCAACTCCCGCACCGGCTCTTCCAACCGCCCTGCATGAGTCCGCAGGGCGGCGGCGACCCAACAATCAGGTCCACCGCTTTGCTCCGCCAGTTCTCGGACAAGCAGCCGGATCAGCGAGGGTGAGTCGCTCTCCTGGGTGAGGCTCTGAAAGAGCAACTGAATCACGGTGCGCAGCTTCTGTTCCGGTGTTTGCCTGAGCGGACGGTCGGCCGGCAACGACCGTTGCGCGCGAATCCGTTGGCAAGCATACTCAAGGACTGCCTTGTAGAGCTTCTCCTTGCCATGGAAGTGGTAATTGACTGCGGCAATGCTGGTATCAGCGCGCTCGCAAATGTGTCGGATGGTTGCGCCGTAAAATCCCTGTTCGGCAAAGACCCTGAAGGCGGCGTCCAACAAACGCTGCTTCGTGCTTACTTGATCAACTGTCTTGGTTTTCACGGCCGCCGTCATGTCAACAATCCCTCGCGCGAGGTGCGGTCCTGGAGCGTGAAGTTGAGCATCCAGTGCGGATAAGGCCGCGCTGGCGCGCTGAGTTCGTCCAGCGTCTTCATCTCCTCCGCCGTCAGCTCCCATTCCACAGCCTTTAGGTTGTCGGCCAACTGCTCCGGTGAGGTCGCCCCAATCAGCACCGAACTCACACCGGGCTTCCGCAACAAATAATTCAGCGCCGCCTGCGCGATGGGCGTGGTAATTGCGGGCCGCGATTTCCAACGCGTCAATGATGCGCTGGCCCTTCTCCTCGTCCACCGCGATGAAGTTGACCCGCTCTTTCGTCCGGCGCGCATCGGCGGGCGCTTTCTGGCCGCGACGATATTTGCCGGTGAGGAAGCCGCCAACCCCGTCTCCGCCAGCAAGTTCTCCAGCACTTCCTTAAACGCCTCAAACCCGCCCGCCGACGCGCCGATCCCGACGACAGGAAAACTGCGCCCTGATTTCGGCGCACTTCGTTAGACGCCTAAGTTTCGTCATAACGCCACTCCTGCTTAACGCGTGTGCATCATCACAACTCCACCCCTCACGCTATGCCCAACTTCCGTGCACATAATGTCAAAAAGGCGTTGACGTTTTACCTTTCGCCAGTGGTTTTCCTGCTAGGAATTGCAACTCGCTGGAAAGGGTTGACGATTTTTCGCCAGAGAGTCTGGTAGTGGTAGGTCAGGAGGAACACCCCAAAGCCAGCGAGGATGTCCACCAACGAATGCATTCCCGTGAACACGCAACTTGCCGCGACCAGTGTCGCCCAGACCCAGCAGATGGTTCGCAGTTGCGGGAAACGTTGCGTGAATACCGCAGCCCCCAGAAACGCCCAAACCACGTGGAAAGACGGGAACGAAGCGGTACCGTTGTTGCGATCCATGAACCGATCCAGCATCATCATCTCGCCAAGGAGTCCATGAGGAGGAAAGGGGCGGAATGGGGCGATTGCGGGCACGGTCAGGAATACGAGAAAGACTATGGCCGCGGCGATCCAAGCCGACACCACGAACGAACGCAGGATCCGGTTCGTCGGGGCCAGCAGTGGTGCCAGAGGCACGAGGAAGTAGGGGCTGACATACAGCACTTCCATCCACGGCCAGATGGGCCAGTTGATCTCACCGGGCAAGAAGGTTTCGAATGCCCCCGGTTGCACCCCCCGGTATACCACCCACTCATAGAGCAGCAGCCAGGGGATAAACACGAGGGGGAAGGGCAAGAACCGGGCCCAAAATGTCGGTGGGGCATCGTTATTCGGCGCGATGTCACGGCAGAAATGTTTGATAACGTCCAGTAGAGCCCTACTCATGAAAGTTCCTCATTCCTCCAATATGGGCATGACGTGCTGGAGGCTGAGCGGCTTGAGAATGGCTTCCGAGATCCGGAACGGCAGGCAGTTGTTTCGAAGTTTTGCTTGTCGGAAATCGCCAGCGCCTTCATCAACTGCCAGGCCGCGAAGTTCGAGCAGCCCAGATAGCGGACCTTGCCATGCCGCACCAGGTCATCAAGCGCACGGAGGGTTTCCTCCAAGGGGGTGACGAAGTCGAAGCTGTGGGCGATGTAGAGGTCCAGGTAATCGGTGCCCAGCCGCTTCAGGCTCTGCTCGCAACTGGCCATGATATGACGACGGCTCAACCCGACGTCGTTGATCTCTCGATGCTCATCCGCCCACGCAACTTGGTGGCGAGCACGACGTTCTGGGGTTTGTTTTTCAGGGCCTGACCGAGTATCTGCTCGGACTGCCCGTAAGAATACACGTCGGCGGTGTCGAAAAAATTGATGCCGCCCTCGATGGCCATGTCCACCAGCCGTTGCGCGGCGGCAGCGTCCAGTCCGCCAATCATATTCTGCCCGAACACATAGCCGAGGTTCTGGGCGTCGATGTTAATCGCCAAGTGGGGCAGCATCTGGCAGGTGTCGGCGGCCCATCGCGGCAGGTCGTTATCGCCCTCCAGATAGGTAAGTTTCAGACCCTGAGTAAAATGGCGGTCCGTATGGTTGCCGAGGAGCAGTGTGGCGAAATCATCGTTTTCCTCGGTCATGGCGAAGATGGGGCCTTGCCGATCTTCGGTAGCCCACGCCCCGGGCGCAAGCCCTGCAGAAGCAATGACTATCAGACAAACCGTGAGGACGATGTGCCGATTCATTCCACGTGATCCTCTTGGCCGGGATTTTCCACGGGACCACATAGACCGATGAAGCTTTTCCCATCGGCCACTTCATCGATGACAAGGGCGAGACGGGCATTGCTGGCTTTTACCAGGTACGCGGCCGCCCCCGCCTGGATTGCCTGCCGAACATCGTGCACATCCGTTGAAACCGTATGAATGATCACACGCACCTGTGGAAACCGCTGAGTCAGCTGCGCTGTCGCGTCCAAGCCGTTCATCGACGGCATGGAAATGTCCATCAGCACGATGTCGGGGAGCCATTCGTCAACCAAGCGTACCGCTTCCATGCCGTCGCGCGCTTCCGCTACGACCTCGAACCTGGTGCACGATTCAAGCCACTGCCGAATCGCATAACGAACGGCGTCGTCATCATCCACGACCACGATCCTAATTCGGGTCGCCTTGGTTGTTGGCGGTTGTGGGTCAATGCTCTTCATCAGGTTTCATTGGCAATTCGTGTGGTGTTTTTCCCATCTCCCGGTATGTATAGATCAAGGTTCTTGCCGACCCTCCTTCTTCACACCGGAATCGTCGGTGGATCTGCCGGCAGCATCGGCCTTCAGTTCTCGTTCGGCCTGCAGCCAGTCGTCCAAGTCGATTCCAGGAGCGCCATCGCGTGCCAGAAAGATTTCACGGGCGCGCTTCGCGATTTGTTCGCGTGTGGGCGGTGTCATCTTCGATGCCACGCTGGCCGTCACACCGGTTTGGGTCTGTTGTCTTTGTTTCCCCATGGGGTCCTCACTTTCGTGCTTTCCGTCATCAGTTGCTGTTTGGGTTCTTTTCGGAAATCACCTTTGCCGACACTGGCAAGCGGGGCTCAATTTCCCAGCCCCCCCCAGCGCCTTATAGACCGCCATCAGCGCGGGCGGTGCGCGTGACCTTGATTACCTTGGTCTCCTTTGCTTTTTCGTGGTCGTGCCTCCTTCAATCTTCGCTCTTTTGGTTGAGTTCGCGCTCGGCCTGCAGCCAGTCATCAAGTTCCTTCCCAGAGCCTCCGCCGTGGGCCCGGTGGATTTCGTAGGCACGTTTGCGGATGTGATCTTTGGGGACGTGAGTCTTGTTGGTCCTGGCGCTCGCTTTACCCTCTTCAGTCGCCCCGTTACTTGGGTCTGTTTGTACGTTCTTGTTCTTTTTCATCCTGTTGTCTCCTTTGCAGTGTTTGTGTTCACACTCAATTGCTCCCTCGCATAGGGACACGAAGGTACAAACCGTCTTCGGACGGCAAGGCTTCCTGACACAAAAGGCGTGTCAGTTCCTCGTCGTTGAGGCCGTCTCCCACGCTTGTCCGGAGAGATATAATTCCCCCCAAGAGGTTGGGTGCGGTCGGGTCAGTCATGAATTTGTGGTTCTCCGGCTGGACTTTTGATGATGTGCCTCTAGCGGACGTCGCTTTCAGGGTTCTGGCGAGTAGGAAACGGAACGGTCGAGCGTTGTTTTCGAGCATGGTCCGGTACGTGTCGCGAGATGATCGGATCAAAGTAAGTCTGCCCGTTGGCAACAGCCGTAATGGCAACTTCAAGTCTTACGCTCCCAGCTTTGACCAGATAGCCCACCGCTCCCGCACCGATCGCTTCTTGCACACAGGCGGCATCGTCGTGGCTCGACATCACAATCACGCGTACCTGAGGAAACTCCCGGGCCAGATCCGCTGTTGCGGCCAAGCCATCCTTGTGCGGCATGGATATGTCCATGACCACAACGTCGGGGCCGCACGCTTGAGTCAAACGCACAACCTCAACGCCGTCGCACGCTTCCCCAACCAATTCAAAGCCCTCCTGACGCTCCAAATATTCCCGGAAAAAGGTGCGTAACACTTTGTTGTCGTCGGCTATCAGAACGCGAATGGGTTTCATTGTCATTGTTTCTTGTGGTCGCTCAGCGCAGAAATTCATCTCCAGTGACCGGGAAACCACATTCCTCCCGGCCCCTAGACGCACCCATCGGCCCGGCATCCATGCGTGCCTCATGATGAAGCAGAAGCGTTCCGCTTTGGGCGCACCGCGGATGGAATCCTCGTGATGACGCGTGCGTTTTGCGGAGTAACGTCCCGGCGGCTCGGCAGGGCTGGATTTGGTTTCCAGTGTTGAATTCGTAATGTATTTGCCCTGCCGTGAGAAACCCGGCCGGTGACAAATTGCTCCTGTTTCATGGTGTTTCCGTAAACGGTTTGAATAGGGAAAGAATGGCTTCCTTGCTGGCAGTGCCAACCACTCTGGCGCGGGGACGTGCGTCAACGAAATAGAGCAAGGTTGGAATGGATTGGATTCCATACCACATGCTGAGATTGAGATTATCGTCGGCGTTGACCCAGGCGACTTTCACGCTTCCGGCGCACGCGGTCACAACTTCGTCAAGAACCGGCCTGAGAATCTGGCAGGGCCGACTCCAAGGAGCCAAGAACACCACCAGGACGGGCCGCTTCGACTGGAGCACTTCCGAGTAGAAGTTCGCTTCGCCGATTTCTACGATCTGTGTTTTGTCATCGTTCATGTTTACGACTGAATCACATGCTTCATCCCTGCTTAAACATGACGTGTGCCAATTCGATTGAATAGTCACAATGGGTTGACCTGCAATATATTAGGAATTGATACCCACAGCTGTTTATGGGTCGAAATATTGAACGTCCGAATTATCGTCCGAATTGTGTTGCACGAATCGCCTAGCCCCTGTCAGTATCTGCCCGTTGTGGAAGCAAATAGCGATAGTCGGTTCGATCAGAGTTTCGCCGCGTATCTGCTGTTGGATATCGCGCACGAGCAATCGGTGGAGCATCTGTTGCAGAAGCTCATGCGCCGTACGATGGAGCATCCTGATGTGGCCTGCGTCCAGATTTGGCTGATGGATAGAGGAGACCTCTGCTCCGTTTGTCCTCAAAGACCGAAGTGTCCCGACCAAACCCGCTGCCTGCACTTGGTTGCCGGCGGAGGCAAATCGTTCTCCAATTCCGGAGCGGATGTTCGGCGTTTCGATGATCCCAACGCCCGGATACCACTGGGAGTAGGCTTGGTGGGAAAAGTGGCTGCGACAGGTCAGCAGAGTCTCCTCAGAGACTTCGACAAAAGGCCGGGAGAGTTGGCTGAGTTCGACTGGCTGGAGCAAGAGCAAATTCGTGGATTCAGCGGATCGCCGATCATTTTCAAAGGCGAGGTTTTGGGAGTCACCACCGCGTTTATGCGTGAGGACATACCGGATGAAGCGCGACCGTGGGGGCAAATCTTTGCCGACCACATCGGCGCAGCCATCGCCAACGCGCGGGCCTTTGAGGAGATTCAGCGACTCAAGGCACAACTCGAACTGCAGAACACCTACTTGCAGGAGGAGGTGGTGGAAGCCAAGGCCTTCGGCGACCTCGTCGGCCAAAGTGCCGCCTTGCGGCAGATCATCAGCCAGATTGACCTGGTGGCGCCGACGGAAGCCTCGGTCCTCATCCTCGGTGAAACCGGGACGGGCAAGGACCTGGTCGCGCACGAAATCCACCGCCGCAGCCGACGCAAGGACAAGCCCTTGGTCCGGGTCAACTGCGCCTCCATCCCAAAGGAGTTGTTTGAAAGCGAGTTTTTCGGCCATGTGAAAGGCGCTTTCACCGGGGCCATCAAGGACCGGCCCGGTCGTTTCGAAACAGCCGAGGGTGGAACGCTGTTCCTGGACGAAATCGGGGATGTGCCTTGGGAAATACAGAGCAAACTGTTGCGCGTCTTGCAGGACAGGCATTATGAGCGTGTCGGTGATGACCGAACGCGGCATGCGGATGTGCGAATCATCGGGGCCACCAATCGAGACTTGAAGAAGGAAGTGGCGGCAGGCCGCTTCCGTGAGGACCTGTATTACCGACTCCACGTTTTCCCGATCCACGTCACCACCCTGAAGGAGCGAAAGGATGACATCCCATTTCTGGCGAAACACTTCGTCGAGTTGTCCGTGAAGGAACTGAGATGTCCGAAGCCTCGGTTGACTCGGGCCGGCGTCGTCAAGCTCCAGAGCTACGATTGGCCTGGAAACGTCAGGGAACTGCGCAACGTGATCGAACGCGCGGTCATTCTGGCGCGAGGCGGTCCTCTGTACTTCGACTTGCCCGTGACACATTCCATACCCCCTCCGCCTTTATCCACACCACATCCGGACGCCAAGGGCGGTATCGAGTTTTTCACCGAAGCGGAAATGCAGCGCCGCGAGCGCGAGAATCTCGCCGTGGTTCTCGAAAGGGCCCGCTGGAAGATCAAGGGGGCTGACGGCGCGTCGGAGCTTCTGGGTGTGAAGCCCACCACGTTGCTTTCACGAATGAAGAAGATGGGACTAAAAAAGCCCGCCCCGCCAAGTTCATGAATCTCCTCAGTCTGCGGATAGCGGTGCATCCGACATCACACGCAAAGGTTGCGTCCGGGTATGTCGTTCGGCTGGCGAAGCCATCTTCCCTTGGGAGGCGAAGGCCGACGCGTCGTTCTGACAGTAGAGACCTGGACTGTGTAAATACTCATCCGTGCCAGAAGGCGCAGTGGCTCGGTGTTTTTAGCGGTTTCGACTATCTTCGAGTCTTGTATCCTCGGTTGAATGAAGCCCAACCAGAGCAACTGGGCGGGATTTCAACAGAGGGAAAACAGGTTGGCTGTTCTGACGTTGGTATGTTAGGGTTCAGCCGTTTTGCCCGCCCCGTTCATCAATAATGAAGTGAGCAATGTCTGACAACAGACCGAAGCGCGATCATCCAAGGTGCTCAAAGCACTTGGTATCGAGCGGAATTAGACACAGGGAGACCGGAGCCCGCACGGCCAATTGTCCCAGCTTATGACCACCGTCTCGCAAACACTTGCGAATCTGGTCCACCAACGGACCGGGACGCGACCGCTGGATTGCTACCAATGCGGCCGGTGCGCCGCCGGTTGCCCGCAGAATGTGCCCGGTGAAATGGACATCAGCCCGACGCGTATCATGCGGCTGCTACAGGGTGAAACCGCGTTTCCGGAGAAGGCGGTGGAGTATGCGCGACAGGCGTTGACGGCGGAGACGCCGTGGCTGTGCGCCGGTTGCCAAGCGTGCACGACGCGTTGCCCGCAAGGCGTGGATATTGCCGGCGCGATGGACGTGCTCCGGCAGGAAGGACTCAAACGCCGGATGACCGCGACCACCAAGCGCGTCCGCGACATCCAGGCGTTGCACCGCACCTTTCTGAACAGCGCCCTGCGGCACGGACGGATTCACGAACTGTTTCTGGTCATCGGCTACAAGCTCCGCACCGGCCACTTGTTCCAGGACGCCGCGCTCGGCCCGGCCATGATGGCGAAGGGCAAACTGCATCTGCTGCCCGGCAAATCGGCTGACACCAGCCGCGTGAAAACAGCCGTGGAACGGTTGAAAACACCATGAGCGGCCTCGGCTACTATCCCGGTTGCAGCCTGAGCGGTTCGGCCAGCGAATACGACCGTTCATTGCGGGCCGTCGCCGGTCAGTTGGGTGTCGAATTGCGGGAGATTCCCGAGTGGGTCTGTTGCGGTGCGACCTCCGCCCACGCCATTGACCACAACGCCGCTCTCTGTCTGGCCGCGGACACGCTCGCCAAGGCGCGTCGCGCCGGCCTGACCGAAGTGCTCGCGCCGTGTGCGATGTGTTATCAGCGCCTCGCCGTCGTGGCACATGAATTGAAACAGAATCCCGGCATCGCCACCGCCTTGGATGAAGCGCCCGGCTTGGAGAACATCAAACCACTGAGTGTTCTCGCTTGGCTCAACAACGGCGTATCCGACGCGCTTCAGGCCAAGGTCACGCGTTCACTCACCGGGTTGAAAGTCGCTTGCTACTACGGGTGTCTGCTGGTACGTCCGCCCAAGATCACCGGCATCCAACAGGTCGAAGCGCCGCGGCAGATGGAACAACTCGTAACGTTGCTCGGCGGCCAACCAGTGCGCTGGTCGATGGCCACCGAGTGTTGCGGCGCGTCGTTTGCGTTGTCGCAGAAGAGCACGGTACTTCGTCAGGGGCGGCAAATCTACGACGCCGCCAGGAAAGTGGGGGCCGACGTTTTCTGTCTGGCTTGCCCGATGTGCCACGCCAACCTCGACATGCGCCAGGGCGAGATGGGTATCCCCGCGGAAGCGCAGTTGCCCGTCATTTATCTCACGCAGCTCATTGGCTGGGCGATGGGCTTGGATGCGACCACGCTCGGCTTGGACAAACATTTTGTGCCGACGGCCGGCGCGTTCGCAAAGGAGAAGAGCTGAGATGTCCCGTATCGGCGTCTTCATTTGTCATTGCGGGGAGAACATCGGCAAGACGGTGGATTGTCCGCGCGTGGCCGAGTCGGCGCGCAAGCTGCCCGGCGTGGTGTACGCCGTGGATTACCGGTACACCTGCTCGGAGCCGGGGCAGGCGCAAATCCGCGACGCGATCAAGGAACACAAGCTGACCGGCGTGGTCGTCGGCGCGTGTTCGCCGCGGATGCACGAAAAGACTTTCCGCAAGACGTGCGCTGCGGCCGGGCTGAACCCATACTTGTGCGAGATCGCCAACCTCCGCGAGCAATGTTCGTGGGTGCACACGGACCGGGAACAGGCCACGCGCAAGGCGATTGACATCGTGCGTTCCATCGTCGCCCGTGTCCAGCGCAACACGCCGCTCGCGCCGATTCGCGTGCCGCTCACCCGCCGGGCGCTGGTGATCGGCGGCGGCATTGCCGGCATCCAGGCAGCGCTCGACATCGCCGATGGTGGCACGGAGGTGATTCTGGTCGAACGCACGCCGTCGCTGGGCGGACACATGGCGCAACTGTCGGAGACGTTCCCAACGCTCGACTGTTCGCAGTGTATTCTGACGCCGCGGATGGTCGAGGCGGCGTCGCATCCGAACATCCGGTTGGAGACGTACAGCGAAGTCGAGAAGCTCGGCGGGTACGTCGGCAATTTCGAGGTCACCATTCGCCGCAAGGCGCGCAGCATCGACCCGAAGAAATGCACCGGCTGCGGCACGTGCTGGCAGAAGTGTCCCGTGAAGAAACTGCCGAGCGAATTTGATGAAGGTCTCGGGTTACGCGCGGCGATTGGCATCCCGTTTCCGCAAGCCGTGCCCAACAAGCCGGTCATTGACCGCGCCAACTGCATCAAGTTCAAGAACGGCAAATGCGGCGCCTGCCAGAAGCTGTGCCAGACCGGCGCGGTGGATTTCACGCAAGAGGACGAGATCATCACCGAGAAAGTCGGCGCGATCGTCGTGGCCACTGGATTTCAGGTGTTGCCGAAGGATCAATTGCCAGCATACGCCGACGGCGATCATCCGGACGTCTTGACCGGCCTCCAATTTGAGCGACTCGCGTCGGCTTCCGGCCCGACCGGCGGCGAGATTCGCCGGCCGTCCGACGGCAAAGAACCGCAGACCGTCGTTTTCGTCCAGTGCGCCGGTTCGCGCGACCGCGAGAAAGGCCGGGCGTATTGCAGCAAGATTTGCTGCATGTACACCGCCAAACACGCGATGCTCTACCGTCACAAAGTCCACGGCGGCCGGGCGATTGTTCTCTGTATGGACGTTCGCACGCCGGGCAAGGGCTACGATGAATTCTACCGGCGCGCCATTGAACAAGATGGCGTGATCTACCTGCGTTCGCGCGCCGCCCGCATCTACCGCGACAACGGTCAACTCGTTGTCCAGGCCGCCGACACGCTCAACGGCGGCGAGCGTCTCGACATCAAGGCCGACCTCGTCGTGCTCGGCAGCGCCGCGATTCCGCAACCAGACGTGCGGACGTTGGCGCAGAAACTCGGGGTCGGTTACGACGCCGATGGCTGGCTCAGCGAAGCGCATCCGAAACTCCGACCGGTTGAGACCAACACCGCCGGTATCTTCCTCGCCGGTGCATGCCAGGGTCCGAAGGACATCCCGGACACCGTCGCCCAAGCCTCGGCCGCCGCCGCCAAGACGCTGGCGTTGTTTGCCGCGAAGGAACTGCAGCGCGACCCGATCATCGCCCGCGTGAACCGTTGTGCACCGCCGGTCTTCTCGACATGCATCGGCTGTTTCACCTGCGCCGCCGCGTGTCCGTACAAGGCGATTGAGCGCGAAGAAATCCGCGACCGAAAAGGCGGCCTGATCAAGGTCGTCGCGCGCGTCAACGAGAGCCTCTGCCAGGGGTGCGGCACATGCGTCTCGCTCTGCCGGAGCAAGTCCATGGATCTCGACGGCTTCACCGAAGAAGAAGTCTTCGCCGCGCTGGAGGCGCTTGTCGAATGAGCGAGGTCACAAAATCGGACGGCTTCGAGCCCCGGATCACCGCGTTCGTTTGCAAGTGGTGCACCTACGCGGGAGCGGACCTGGCCGGCACGAGTCGGATGACGTATGCGCCGAACGTGCGGGCGTTGATGCTGCCGTGCACGGGACGCATCGATGTGAGCTTTGTGATCCGCGCGTTTCTCCAGGGTGCGGATGGCGTGATCGTCAGCGGTTGCCACCCCGGCGACTGCCATTACACCGCCGGTAACTACCGCGCGCGGCGGCGCTGGATTTTGTTCCGCGATTTGTTGGACACGCTCGGTTTCGATCTGCGCCGGTTCGAACTGGCCTGGATTTCTGCTGCCGAAGGCGCGAAATGGGTGAAGACGATTCAGGCGTTCACTGACCGGCTTCGCGAACTCGGGCCCTACACCGCCATGCACAATTTGGCGGATGACCGCGCGCCGGGCATCGCGCCGCAGGCCGGTACGGATGTGCTCTTGGATTTGGCGCAGGCCAAACCCGATGTGGCATCGGTTGACCCACAATTGGTCGCCGACATCGCCGAGGCGCTCGATGGCGGCAAACTCAAGGCGGTCGTCGGCTGGATGAAAGCGCCGACGTTGAACCGTCCGCGGCCCGCGTGGTTTGCCACCGCAGCAGCCGCGAAGGAGATGGTTTCACCGAATGGCACCGGAAATCTGGTACGGCTGCTGAAGAAGCGCCAACTGCGAGCGCTGTTGCCGCTCGGCTTGGTGGCGCGCGCTTGCGAAGCAGGGGCGCTGAACGTCCTCGCGCAGGAAGCCAACATTGATCCGGCAGCCATCACGGTGTTTACCGTTGACCGCAATGGCCGGTACCTCGGTGCGCAGAATCTGCCCGCCGACTTGCCGACGGATCGGCCGGTCGGGTTCTCCGATGAGACTTTGAAGGCGCTCGACCAGTTGATGGCGAAATCGCCGGAGGAACGCTGGACGTTTTGGACGTCCCAGTCAGCGAAGTGCCTCAGGTGCTACGCCTGCCGGGCTTCGTGTCCGCTCTGCACATGCGACCAGTGCATCATGGACAAAAACCAGCCACAATGGTTTCCCACTGCCGCCGACGGTCCCGGCAATTTCGCGTGGCAAATGATCCGCGCGTTTCATCTGGCCGGACGGTGTGTCGGCTGCGGCGCCTGCCATAACGCCTGTCCGGCCGGTATCCCGCTGATTCTACTGAACGCAGCGATGGCACGGTCGGCACTGAAGAACTTCGATCATCGCGCCGGCGTCGATCCGAAAGCCGTACCACTGCAATCGGATTTCCGAACGGATGACAAGGAGGATTTCATTCTGTGATTTTGACGCGCGAGACAGTGGAGCGGTGGCCGATGGCACTGCAGCAGACCGGCGCGCGCGTCGTGGCACCGGTGACCATGAATGGGCACGTCGAATACCGCGAACTGACCGCCGCGACCAAGGCGACCGGCTTCGGCAACGGATTGCCACAACAGAGCCCGAAGGCGGCTTGGTTTCCAAGAAGCGAACCGATCCTGAAGTTCCAACGGAATGGGCGGGATTGGTCGGTTGAGGACCCCGAGATTAGCTTCCAACCAGTTGTCATCTTCGGAGCCCGACCGTGCGACGCGGCGGCCCGGGAAATTCTGGCGCCACTGTTTGGCTGGGATTTCCACGATCCACTTTTCGAGCAACGATTGAAGACGGTCGCGATCGTCACATTGGCGTGCAAGGGACCGGTGGACAATGCGTGCTTCTGCACATCCGTCGACGTTGATCCAGCCGGGGAGAAGAGCGGGGACGTGGTGCTGACGGAATTGCCGGACGACCGATACCTGGCCGAAGCGTGTACCGATCAGGGACAACGCTTGCTGGCTGGTGTGTCCGGGCAGGACGAGAAAGTGGATGTGGCTGAATTGCGCGCCAGGGTGCGCGAGAGTGTGCCGGTGCGCTTCGACGCGGCATGCCTACGCGAGGCATTGCCGCGGCGGTTTGCCGATCCATTTTGGGAAAGGGCAGCGCGGTCGTGCCTCGGTTGCGGGACGTGCGCGTTTACGTGCCCGACCTGCCATTGCTTCGATATTCAGGATGAGATGCGCGGCAACAAGGGAATCCGTCAGAAGAACTGGGATGCCTGCGCATTTCCGTTGTTCACGCTGCACACGTCCGGTCACAACCCCCGTCCCGACCAGCCGAGCCGGTGGCGGCAACGGTTGTCGCACAAGTTCTGGTACTACCCGGAGAAGTTCGGGAAGATGCTGTGCACGGGATGCGGACGCTGCATCCGGCTGTGCCCGTCCGGCATGGATTTGCTCGACGACTTGAAGGAGTTGTCGCGTGAGTTACCGGCGGAAACGAAACCGGCGGCCGTTTGCGCAAGCAGCGGTGGCGTGCCGGGTCTTCAATTGCCGACGGCTTCGCCGAACATCTACCGACCGTACTTGATGCGCGTCGCAGCGGTGCGGGATGAGACGCTGGATGTGCGGACGTTGCGGCTGGAGTTCTTGGACGCGAAGGAAGGCAAGGCGTTTGATTTTCGCGTTGGGCAGTTTGGCTTGTATAACGCGCTCGGCGAAGGCGAAAGCACATTTTGCATCGCCAGCAGTTCGACACGCAAGGGCTATATCGAGTGCACGTTCCGCCAGGCAGGACGGGTGACGCGGGCGTTGCGGCGGTTGAACGTTGGCGACCTGATGGGCTTTCGCGGGCCCTATGGAAACAGTTTCCCGGTCGAAGCGTGGAGGGGGAAGAATTTGTTATTTGTTGCGGGCGGGATTGCCTTGCCGCCGATGCGGAGCGTTATCCAGTATTGTCTCGATAACCGGCAGGAGTATGGTGACATCATCATCGTGTACGGGGCGAAAACGTGGGGCGATCACGTGTACAAGGATGAACTTGCCGAGTGGGAGAAGCGTCCGGACATGAAGTTGTGGCTGTGCATCGATTGGAAGAACGGCGAGGAGCCGGCTGAGGAAGGCTGGCACCCGTTGAATATGAAATCGCCCGGGGATAGCGTGCTTGATCCGCACCACCGACGCTATACGGGTTTTGTGCCACAGTTGGTGGAAGCCGTAAAACCTTCGCCACAGAATCGGGTGGCGGTCCTTTGCGGTCCGCCGATCATGATCAAATTCACGCTCGAGAGCCTGAAGAAGCTCGGCTACCGGAGCGAGGACGTGTTCACCACGTTGGAGAATCGGATGAAGTGTGGGCTGGGCAAATGCGGGCGCTGCAATGTCGGTCCGCTTTACATCTGCAAAGAAGGTCCCGTTTTCACTGCCGGACAGGTCGAATCGCTTCCCCCCGACATGTAGTCGAACTCACATCCGCGAGCGGGTCCATAGGTGACGATGGCATTCGCATTTGTGTGGGCTAAGAGGCAACAGAGATATGACGAGGTAGCCTGAACGTCAACTCTCACAATGCCGAGATAGCTGCAATGCCGCGAGTTTTTCCGTCTGGCTTTGATTGAAAATCAGGCTTGACCAGACATCAAACCAACGTATGTTCCAAACGAACGTTTGCAACAGAGAAGAACCTGTGGACACTTCCATCGCCAAAAGCTCGATTACAGAACCGGACGGACTAACCAAAGCCCGTCTCCTTGATGTCGCCGAACGACTTTTCGCTGACCACGGTGTTGACGGCACTTCCCTGCGCCAGATCACCAAAGAGGCCGAAACCAACCTCGCCGCCGTCAATTATTACTTCAGCTCAAAGGACGGATTGATCGCCGCCGTTTTCGCCCGCCGATTGGAGCCGCTGTCGGTCGAGCAGTCGGCTTTGCTGGACGCAGTCGAGCAAGGCGCCGGGGAGCAACCGGCCCGCCTGGAGGATGTGTTGCGGGCGATAATCCAGCCGGCAGTGATCGGCGAGGGCAGTTTACACAAAGGCCACGAGCCATTCCGCCGATTGATGGGCCGTGTGTTCACCGAGCCGGGTTCCCAGCTCCAATTGCTGGTGAAAAACCAATTCGAGAAGGTGAGCCAACGGTTTGATCGCCTATTGACGCGCAGTCTCCCGCAGCTTTCCCCCGAAGAAGTGTTTTGGCGGCGACAGTTTCTCGTCGGGGCGCTGCATCGTGTGTTGTTGATCAGCGACAAACCGGAATCGTACGCCGCGCCCGGCCTGCATCCGTCATTCGAGCCCCACCGGATGGTGGAACAACTGGTGGATTTTGCGGCCGCGGGATTTCGTCTGCCGCCGTCTGCCGAAAATCAAAAGAGGGGAAATCCATGACGATGAAACCAAGTGTCTTGCTGGTGATCCGCGCCATGAGGAACGACGTGGGACCGGGCTTGAAAGAGGATGCGCTGACCGACTTGATCCTGCTGGAGGGAGGCGGCCTGAGCGCGCACGGCTTCCGGTTTTTGCGGCTGTCCGGTGGCTTTGTCGTGTTCGCCACCCAGCCGCAGGACCGCTCGAAATGGTACCGGCAAAAGGGCTGGCCCTGCGCGGAAAAGGAAGCGGTCGCCCGCGCCATTGCCCGAAAGTATGCGCTGGAAATCAGCGAACCGCCCGATGTCTCCGGCCCGAGCGGTGAACCGCATCATCACCTTGAATTCCATCGGCACGAGAACACAATCATCGAGGCGCATCCGAAATACCTGAAGATTCTTCTGCCTGATTTGCCTGTGATTGCCGAGGACACGCTGCTGGAAGACCTCGCGGCGCTGTACAAACCCACCGAACAATAACTGAAGACAGAACCATCGCTCATGAATGTTACCGTGCACCGCTTCATCCGTTGTCTGCTAGCGCTCACTGCCCCGGCCGCGCTGCTTTCCTGCTCCCGGCACCAGCCGGCAGCCATGCCGCCGCCGCGGGTCACGGTCAGCCAGCCGCAAGTCGCCACCGTCACCAACTGGGACGAGTATCCGGGCCACCTTGAAGCCGTGGAATCGGTGGAAATCCGGCCGCGCGTTTCCGGCTACATCGACTCCATCCACTTCACCGACGGCGCAGAAGTGAAGGCGGGCGATCTGCTGTTTGTGATTGACCCGCGACCGTATCAGGCCGAACTGGATCTCGCCCAAGCGAGGTTTGAACTGGCCGAGAACGACCTCCAGCGCGCGGAGAGTTTGCGGGGCACCAAGGCGATTTCCGAGGAAGAATACGACAGCCGCAGCAAGGCCGCCCGCGTGGCGAAAGCCGCCCTGGACGTCGCGCGGCTCAACGTGGAGTACACCCGCATCATAGCCCCGATCAACGGCAAGATCGGCCGCCGACTCGTGACGATGGGCAATCTGGTGCAGGGCGGGGCTGGCGCAGCCAGCACGCTGACGACGATCGTCGCGATGGACCCCATTTACGGCTACTTCGACGTTGCCGAAGAGGCTTTTCTGAGATATCGCAACAATGCCAGCGACCCGAGCAGTCCGGGACAAACGAATAGTCCGCTGGCCTGCGAACTGGCGCTGGCGGGCGAGGAAGGCTTCCCGCACACAGGCCGCGTGGATTTCTTCGACAATCAGGTGGATGCCAAGACCGGCACCATCCGCGTGCGGGGTGTCTTCGCGAACGCCGACCGCGCGTTGGTGCCCGGCATGTTCGCCAAGGTTCGCATCCCGGCCGGCCCGCCCGAGCAGACGTTGTTGATTCCCGATGTGGCGGTGGGCTTCGACCAGAACTACAAGTTCGTTTATGTCGTCAACCCGACCAACGTCGTCGAAACGCGCACCATCGAAACCGGACGGTCCCATGGTGCGTTGCGCACGGTGTTGAAGGGGTTGACGCCGCAAGACCGTGTGGTCGTCAACGGCCTGATGGTGGCGCACCCGGGCGCAAAGGTGGAAGCGCAGGAAGCCTCGGCAGCGGGTGCCCCACCGGCCGGCCAGTCATCCACCAGGCAATGATGCATCCGGCAAACCTGAACATGGAGCGCCAGTGAATTTTTCCCATTTCTTCATCCGCCGGCCCATCTTTGCGATGGTGCTTTCGATTTTCTTCGTGTTGTTGGGCCTGATTGCCCTGCTCAAGCTGCCCATTGCCCAGTATCCCGAAATTACCCCTCCCACCATCTTCGTGTTGGCCAATTACCCCGGCGCCAGCGCCAAGAGCGTGGCGGACACCGTGGCCACGCCGCTGGAGCAGGAAATCAACGGCGTCGAGAACATGCTCTACATGTCCGCCCAGTGCAGCAGCGACGGCCAACTGCGTCTGGCCGTGACTTTCAAGGTGGGCTCCGATCCGAACATGGCGCAGGTGCTGGTACAAAACCGCGTGGGCGTGGCCGAGCCGAAGTTGCCGGAGGAGGTTCGCCGTCGGGGCGTGACCGTCCGCAAACGCTCACCATCCATCGCCATGATTGTCAGCTTGGTGTCGCCCCCCGGTAAGTACGATCGCCTTTATTTGAGCAATTATGCCTACCTGCACGTGCGCGACGTGTTGTCCCGGCTGCCCGGCGTCGGCGACTCGATCATCTATGGCGCCCGCGATTACAGCATGCGAATCTGGGTGGATCCGAACAAAGCCTCGGCGCGCGGCCTGACGGCTGGTGACATTGCCGAGGCGATCCGCCGGCAGAACGTGGAGGTTGCCGCCGGCGTGTTGGGGCAAGCCCCCCAACCGCCCGACAACCTTTTCCAACTGACCGCCCAGACCCGTGGACGTCTGGTCACACCAGAGGAATTCGGTGAGATCATCCTGAAGGCCGACACCGTTGGCCAAATCACCCGCTTGCAGGACGTGGCCCGCATCGAACTGGGCGGCGCCGATTACAGCATCAACACCTTGCTGGACGGCCGTCCGTCCGGTGCCATCGCCATCTTCCAACAACCCGGCTCCAACGCGATTGAGACAGCCGACGCCATTCGCCGCGCGATGGAGGAGCTCAAGAAAGGATTCCCCGAAGGGCTGGACTACCGCATCGCTTATGACAGCTCGGCATTCATCCGCGAGTCCATCCACGAGGTCAGCAAGACGCTCATCGAAGCGATGATTCTCGTCGTCCTCGTCGTCGTGCTGTTCCTCCAGAATTGGCGAGCGTCGCTCATCCCGCTGTTGGCGGTGCCGGTCTCGCTCGTCGGCACGTTTGCGGCCATGACCGCGTTCGGCTTCTCGCTCAACAACCTGACCCTGTTCGGCTTGGTGCTGGCCATCGGCATCGTGGTGGACGATGCCATCGTCGTGGTGGAGAATGTGGAGCGCCATCTCGCGGAGGGCCTGGCCCCGGTGGAGGCGGCCAAGACGGCCATGAACGAGGTCAGCGGGGCGGTGGTCGCGATTGCCCTGGTGCTAAGCGCGGTGTTCATTCCCACGGCCTTTATCGCCGGCATCACGGGCAAGTTCTATCAGCAGTTTGCGTTGACGGTCGCCGTCTCCACGCTGATCTCGGCGTTCAACTCGCTGACGCTCAGCCCGGCGCTGGCGGCGCTATTGTTGAAACCGCACCATGAGGAAAAAGATTTTATCGGCCGACTGATTCACTATTCGGTAGGCTGGCTGTTCCAAGCTTTCAACTATGTGTTTGAATCCGGCCGGCGGGGCTACGTTGCGACGCTGCGCCACGTCGTCCTCCGCCATTGCGGCATCAGCCTGTTGCTCTACGTGGGCTTGATTGGCCTCACCTGGTTGGGTTTCCAGAAGGTGCCCGGCGGCTTCATTCCGTCGCAGGACAAGGGCAACATCTTTTGTTACATGCAGCTTCCCGACGGCGCCTCCCTGCAACGCACGGAGGCGGTCAGCAGGCGCGTGGCCAAGCTGGTGCGTGAGATTCCCGGCGTCGGCATGGTCCAGGAATTCCAGGGACTGTCGCTTGTGAATCTGGGCAACAGCGCCAATGCCAGCACCCTGTACGTCCGCTTGACGCCCTTCGACGAACGGAGCAAGGCGGGCTTGACTGCCGACGTCATCATGCGCCAGTTGCGTGTCAAGATCGCGCAGGCCAATATTCAAGATGCGTTTGTGGGCGTCTTTGGCGCCCCGCCCGTGGACGGGTTGGGCACCTTGGGCGGGTTCAAACTGCAAGTGGAAGACCGCGCCAACCTCGGTTCTGCCGCGCTACAGGAGGCCACTACGAGACTCGCCGCTGCCGCCATGCAGGACCGGCGTATCAGCGGCGCGCTCACGACTTTCCGCGCCCATGTGCCGCAGGTGTATCTGGATGTGGACCGCGCCAAGGCTGAATCCATGGGCGTGCCGTTGAACAAGGTCTGGGACACGTTGCAGATTTACCTTGGCTCGCTCTACGTCAACGACTTTACCTACCTCGGTCGCCCGTACTACGTCACGCTGCAGGCGGACGCGCCATTCCGGGCCAAGACCGAGGATGTGCCGAATCTCAAGACCCGCAATGTCAACGGGGAGATGGTTCCCTTGGGCACGCTGGTGACGATGCGCGACATCACGGCGCCGGTGCTGGTCGGGCATTTCAACATGTATCCCACGGCAGAAATCACCGGCAGCCTTGCGCCGGGCGCCAGTTCGGGCGAGGCGATCGAGCTCATCAATGACCTGGCCGGAAAAGTCCTGCCGCCGGGCATGGCCATTGAATGGACCGAATTGACCCTGCTGCAAATCCAGGCGGGCAACACGGCGATTTTCATCCTGCCACTGTGCGTGCTGATGGTCTTCCTCGTGCTGGCGGCGCAATACGAAAGCTGGTCGCTGCCGCTGGCCATCATCCTCGTCGTGCCTCTGAGCCTGCTGTTCGCCATCCTTGGGGTGTGGGCGCGCGGCTTGGACAACAACCTTTTTACCCAGATCGGCATGGTGGTGTTGATCGGTCTGGCGTGCAAGAACGCCATTCTGATCGTCGAGTTTGCCCGCCAGTTGCAGGAAGCCGGCCAGAACCGGCTGGAGGCCGTCATCGAAGCCAGCCGGTTGCGGTTGCGTCCGATTTTGATGACCTCGTTTGCGTTCGCTTTCGGCGTGCTGCCGCTGATGATCGCCAGAGGCGCCGGCGCCGAAATGCGCGTGGCCATCGGCACCGCCGTCTTCTGGGGCATGCTGGGCGTGACCTTCTTCGGCTTGCTGCTGACGCCGGTTTTCTATCTGGTAATCCGCGGCATTCTCGAACGCAAGAAGGGGGGAGTCGGCGGCCAGGCCTTGCCCGGTGCCATGTCCTCGGGCGCCACCACCATCTTGCTCCTCGCCGGCCTGACCTCGGCGATGTTCCTCAGTGCGTGTGCGGTTGGCCCGGATTACCGGACGCCACAAACCAAGGTGGACACCGCCTTCGCCAACGGCAGCCAGAGCAACCTCTCAACCGAGCCCGCCGTCGTAACGTGGTGGCGCGGTTTCAACGACGAGACCCTGAACGGTCTGGTGGACCGCGCTGTCGCCGCCAATCACGATCTGCGCATCGCCACGGCCCGCGTCCGCGAGGCGCGCGCCGAGCGCAGCGCCGCCGTCCTCGATTTTTTCCCGACGGTCACAGCCAGCGGCGGCTACACCAAATCGGTGTCCAGCAAAGACGCCAATTACACCCCGCTCACCCGCGACCAGCGTGAACTGTCGCTGTACGACGCGGGCTTCGACGCCACGTGGGAAGTCGACATCTTCGGTCGCGTCCGGCGGGCCATCCAGGCCAGCGACGCCGGGGTCGCCGCGCTGGAGGCTTCGCGCCGCAACGTGCTGGTGAGCCTGATGGCGGAGGTGGCCCGCAACTACTTCGAACTGCGAGGCGCGCAACACGAACTCGAAGTCGCGCGCCAGAACGCCGAGAACCAGAGTGAAACCCTGGCTGTCGTCACCGCAAACTTTCGCGCCGGTCGCACCACCCAACTGGATGTAGCCCGCGCCCGCACGCAACTGGACTCCACCCTGGCTGGTATTCCGCCCCTCGAAGCCTTCATCAAACGCGTCATCTATCGCCTGGGGACCTTGACCGGCCAGCCCCCCACCTCGCTGGAACCGGCACTGGCTGCGCCCGCTCCCATGCCCGCGCTACCCGTATTGGTCACCATCGGCAAACCGGAAGACCTGTTGCGCCGTCGTCCCGACATTCGCGCCGCCGAACGGGCGCTCGCTTCCGCCTCGGCGTTGATCGGTTTCGAAACGGCTGACCTGTTCCCGCGCGTCACCTTCAACGGCAACCTGGCTCTTGAATCCTCCACTTTATCCGGGCTGGGGAAAGCCGGTTCCGACACGTACTCTTTCGGGCCGCGCATCTCCTGG
The DNA here is from genome assembly GCA_003164675.1 of Verrucomicrobiota bacterium. GTDB lineage: Bacteria > Verrucomicrobiota > Verrucomicrobiia > Palsa-1439 > Palsa-1439 > Palsa-1439. The sequence goes on from PLTX01000077.1 coordinate 22,675, forward strand.
GCCGCGCTCGATTTGGGGCGGGTGCACGCCCGCATCAAAGCCGCCGGCGCCCGCGGCGAAGCGCAACTGGCCGCTTACGAAAAAACCGTCCTGACCGCACTGGAAGAGACGGAAGGTGCGCTCGTCGAATTTGGGCGCGCCCAAGCCCGTCGTGATTATCTTCGCGCTTCGGCGCAAGCGGCTGAAGAAGCCGTGGCGCTGGCCAACCAGCGCTACAAGAGCGGCATTGCCGACTTTCTCACGGTGCTCGACGCCCAGCGCACGCAACTGGCCATTGAGGACCAACTCGCCCAGAGCGAAACCGGCACGGCCACGGCGCTGGTGGCGGTCTATAAGGCTTTGGGCGGCGGCTGGGAAATCGAGAAACAACCCGCCTCCAGGTAGGCCGGGCGGTAAGTCAACAACCGGAACGCCGCCAACCAGCTCGCCCCGCAAACGAAACCGTGGCTCAGCCGACCCGAGAAGAGATTGCGAAACGCACCCACGAAATCCATCCGGCGCGCGGCGGCACTTACGGTCATGACCGGGACGACTGGCGCAGGCCGAACGCGAACTTGCCAGCACGCATATTTTTGGTAGACTATCTGCGGAATCAGGAGGGAACAATGACATCTACTTCCATTACTTCCATGGCGTTGACCGTCGCAGCGTTACTGGCCGCAATTTCAATAGCCAACGCCAGCCTCGGTGACTCCCAGGACGCCCTGATCCAGCGATACGGAAAGCCCAAGCTGGCGGAGCTGACCACCGGCGACATCCCCGCGCAAAAGGGCTACTACGCCGAACTCAAGGAAAGCTACAGCACCAATGTAAGCCTGATCGCGTCCATAGGCACGAATTACAACGAGATCGGCTACGGCATGGACCTCGTCGAAACCCGCAGCCGCTACACGTTCGACAAGGACGGCCTCAAGATCGTCGCGTACATCGGCAACGTCGGCGAGAAATACAACGGCGCCGATTTTTCCGACCGCTCGGCCCGCGAGATCATCAATGCCGGGACCGTTTGGGAAAAGGACAAGAGCGGCGATCAATTCCGTCATCCCGTGCCGCTTTCGCCGTCCGTCATCGACGCTTTCCTGGGAAACAACAAGGGCGAGTCCACCTGGGCCGATGCCTGGCAACCGTCCGCCGTCCCCGGCACCTGGCTCAAACGGACCGCCGACAAAACGCGCCTGGCCATCGCCCATGGCGCTTCCGAGCATTCGATCTACCAGATCGAGGTTCGGATGGTGGATGAGGCGAGCCGGGCGGCGGATTGATGGCCGCTTGGGCAGCGCGGGCCGGTTCAGCCCGCCGTCGGTACCGGCGTTTCCACCGCAGCCGTCGCTTTCTCCGATGCTGGACCCGCCGGTGACGGCCACGGTTGCGCCAGCAACTCCGCCGTCAGCGCGCGGTATGCCACCGCCGCTTGCGAATGCGTGTCGTACGCCGTAATGGGCTTCCCAAAACTCGGCGCTTCGCCGAGTCGCACTGTCCGCGGTATGACCGTCTGGAACACCTTCTCGCCAAAATGTCCGCGCACTTCGTTGACCACCTGCTGGGAGAGATTCGTGCGTCCGTCGAACATCGTCATCACGATGCCTTCCAAATCGAGCACGGGGTTCGCGCCGCTCTCCTTGATCTGTTTCAGCACCCGCATGATCACGGCCAACCCCTCCAGCGCGAAATACTCGCATTGCAACGGCACCAGCACGCGATCCACCGCCGCCAGCCCGTTCATTGTGAGAATGCCCAGCGACGGCGGGCAATCCACGAGCAGAAACTCGTATTGATTGGCATCGTGGATCGGCATCAACGCCAGGCGCAATCGTTGCAGGTAATTCTCCGTCCGCGCCACGTCCACTTCCGCCACCGCCAGATCGACCTCGCTGGGAATGATCTCCAGATTGTCGTAGCCGCTCGGGCGAATCGAATCCGCCAACCGCGCGCCGCCCAGCAGCGCCTTGTACACGCTCCCGCCGGAAAGCTTCTCCAACCCCAACGCGCTGGTCGCGTTCGCCTGCGGATCGAGATCGAGCAACAACGTCCGTTTCCCCCGTTCCGCAAGACACGCCGCGAGACTGACGGCTGTGGTGGTCTTGCCAACGCCCCCCTTTTGATTGGCCAGCGCGATACTGCGCGTACTCATCCACCGCCTTATAGCCCAAATTCGCATCCTCCGGCAAGGCTGTTATCAGCCTCGGCGGCTGGTTGCGTTTCGCGCTACACTCGCCCGCATGACAACGAACATCCGCAGTCAGAAATCCGACACCCCCATCGGCTCACCATGAACGCGCAAATACCGAGGAAGGGAAATTACATCTCCGTGCTGCCCGAACACGTCCGCTTGGAGATCAACTGCAAACTGCGCGACGGCTGGCGGCACCGCTCCGTCGCCGAATGGCTCCTCACCCAGAAGGCCGACCGCGACATTCCCGAGCACGTCCTCAAGGCTGGCGACCCGTACGCAATCATCTGGACCCGCCGCGCCCGCAACAAAGCCGTCGTCCAAGAAAACTGCCGCACGGCGATCACCCGTTGGAGTCGCGGGCCTTATCGGGACTGGCGGGCCGCACAACCCAAACCCCGTGTGCCATTTGGCGCCCCGCGGGCCATCAAGATTGCCTATCGGGCGCTGTACGAGGAAATCAGAGACAATCCCCGGGCTCTGAAACTGCTCGATAGACTGCGCCGCGCCGTCCGCCGAGGGCTGGGCGAAGTCGAATCGCCGCCCCGTTAAACTTGTGGCGTCGCCCGCCCGCCCTGTTTACCCTGAGCCCGTCGAAGGGAGCAGCGCCGACGGGAATCCATCGAAAGGGTCTCAGGCGAAACGCCCTATCCCGCCGCCTCGCGCACCAACGTGGTTGAATTCGCAACCTGCATCCGTTACAATACGTTCATGGTCAAGCTTAACGAGAAGTACATGACCGACCGCGCCGGACGCCCTACCGACGTCGTCCTCAGTCGCAAAGATTACCGGAAACTCCTGGATTACCTCGGAGACCTGGAAGACCGCCTCGAAATCCGTAAACGCAAACGCGGCGCGAAATTCGTCGCGTGGGAGACGGCCAAAGCCAGCCTGACCACCGTCTCATCCTAGCCGTTTCTTCTGTAGCGGCGGTCTATGACCGTCGGTCGTTGTTGTAGCGTCGCCTGTCCCAGGCGAACCGCCGTGCCGAGACTGTAGCCACGGCGCTCCGTCGCCGTGCACCTTCCCCATCCTCCCCGTAGCCGCACGGCTTCAGCCTGCGTTCTCCTCGCCCCTTGAGGGAGAGGATCAAGGTGAGGGTACTGTCGTCCCCCCAACCCCTACTCCCCCGCCGCCTCGCGCACCCGCCGCTGGGTTCAGTCTGCGACAAGTCGCATCCCGCTCACAGTTGGTACCATCATGAGCGGGATGCGAGATGTTTTCCCGCTGGTGACTAACGGTAGGCAGCTTGCCTAACCGCCGCCAACCCTGCCCACGCGAGCGTCGATCCCTCAGCAACAATCACGCTGAATGAACTCCATACTGTAGCTGCCGCTCGTTGAGCAGCGTCGCGAACGCCCGTCGCAGAGTAATTTCCTTCACAGAAATACTCAGCAGTTGGTAGATGGTATTCCACACCATCATCACCTTTAATCGTGCGCGCGAAACCCGCGCGTCCCATCGCAGTGTGGAGCGATGCGTAGTTGTCATAGCTCGCCTGATGCAATTCAACGCGAACAAGATATTTTGCCATGTCCAATCACCCCCTTTCTCGTCTACTGGATGCTTTTCCAAAAATCCGTCCCGCCCTGATCTTGTGAAACAGATTGGATCCGCCATTCTTCGCTTCCTTTCGGGGCGGAATTGCGCGTCGTCTAACGAACTTTCTGACGTCAAAAAGCAGATCACCGGTCTCCTCCGGTGGATGATGTCTGCAGGTTCTACCCTGGTACAGGTTCATTCGCTCATTCGGCGTGACGGTGCCGCGATTGCCGTCGTAATCGAGGTAGATAAACTGCGGCATTCTCCTGAACCAAGGCGTCAGAAGTTGAACTATGATCCCAACAGCTGTGGAGGCGAGAACCCCGTTCGACCACACAACCTGCGGACGGGCACCCGCCGCTCCATACCTGTTAGCTTCGGCGGCCAAGCGCTCATCCGTTATGAGTCCGGCGCATCGGAGGCAAGGCCCTCCTGGCATCGAGAGGACCACTTGCCCTGCGATTAGGAAGTCGCCGTTACCCAAGTCATGGACATCCATCCCAATGTCGATGCAGGGAATGAGGTATCTGCGAGCGAAGCGCTCGAGTTGTTCACGTTGAACGAATGAATCGAGTGAACCCACGATAATGTCGCAGGCCTTCAGATCGGCCGTCGCGTTGTGCCAGGTGTCGGTCACAGTAGCAGTCCGAGGCCGCTCCATCAGCCCCCGAATTTGCCGTTCGGCAATCGCTGTTTTTTTTACCTCGTTCTTGAGGTCAGCCAGCCGACCGCCGATCAACCTGTTTGTGTTCGTCTCGGTGATGTGGTCAGGATCAACCAGCACGTATCCGCCAATCCCGAGGTGAGCAGTCTGCTGCACCACATGGGAGCCGCCGCCGCCGAGCCCGACCAGCCCGAGCGTTGCCCCAAAAAGCCTTTCTTCGCTGTCCGAACCCAAAAAGCTCTGGCGGTCGAAACGGCTCATAAGGGACTCCACTCTTTGAGGGGCACGCCTACCTCCGAAAAACGGGTGATCACATCATACGGCCTATCCTCACTGAGCCAAATGTGTCCGTAGGCAAACACATCACTCAAGACCAGCGCACCGTGCGGACACTGAGGAGCAACGTGGAAAAAATTCGGGACGAACTTCGCTTGTTCCCTTAAATCGAGTCCGCTGAAGCGCGGGTGACCACGCCCCGAGTGAGCATGCACATGGAAAACTGCCACATTCTCTGACATCGCCCATTGAAGCGCCTTCCGAATGGCCTCAGGGCCCATCATCGCCCCGACGGAGTGATCGTGAAGGTAATCCCCATCCGCCACTGCCCGATAGCTCCGCACAAGCACCCAGAGATCGTTGGCCCTGGATGACAAACCCGCCGCGAGAAACCCGACGCGCTCATACGCGAACGGGTGAGGGCGGGCCAGATTGAGCCTGACCGTATGCAGCAGGTGCCTCGTGATCCTAAGCTGAACGTTCACGCCACGGCCCTCAGGTGTGCGTACAGCATGCACGTCCACGGTTGTTCTGCGCCGACATTATTCCAAGACGGAGCCCACCACGTCCGGCCTAGGACAGTGTGAGCCGTCCAATTCCTGCTTTGCCCAACGCCCTCCAGTTTGCGCTCGAAGAAGAGGCGCGTGGTGTACCCGCTGTGACTGGAGGGGTAAAGTAGCAGGGTCATCTGCTGGGTATTTGCCCCCGCGCGGAACTTGACCTCAGGCAACAGCACCACCGGCGTACCGCCCTCTTGGTGAAAGGACGCGCCGGGGTGCATCGCCTGAAGCGCGGCGAATTCGACGGCGGCATCCACTACGACGATCCCCCGCCGGGCGACTGGCTGAAAAATTCCATCCTACGCTTCACGCGGATCTTTTCGCCGGGTTTCAGCGTCACCAATTCACCGTCACGTGTTTTCAGGTCCAGCAGGTACCCGGCCTTGATTGGGAACTTTGCCATTAGCTCCTCGGTCGTGTACACCCCGCGGGGTATTTCGTAGCGCTGCTTGTCGAAGTACACTTCGACCAAGTGTCTTCGCTCGGGAGCGCCGCTGTGAAAATGCTCGTCCTCTTTAAGGTGGACCCCCTCGGGACCGTTCGGCACAGCCTCATCCTCTCGGTCGCCTTCCACTTCCCGATACAGCTCGTGCCCGTGTCGCACCTTCCCAAGCAGGTACAACGCCTCCCCTGTCGTTTGGTTGGGCAACTGGTGCGGCTTTTCATCGATGTGAATTCGCACTTGCTTAAGTACAGCCTCTTCTTTTGTCTGCATATGGTCTCCTCTCTTGAATTTCTTGCGCCTACTTACCCCGGGCAAATACCAACAACCGCCATTCGATTCTCCCCTGCCCCGGAGTATGTTGGTGATGGTTTTGTGGTGGCAGGGGACTGCCCTTCTCCGACACAACCTCGTGACCGCAATTCTCGCACCGATAGACACCGGAGTCGGGCGTTGTCGCGCCGGGGTTGTGAAGCGCGTCGAACGCTTCGTGATCAGATCTTTTCACCCACTTGTCGTATTTGTAGAGTGCCATGCTGGTTCTCCATTCCTCTTTACGTTGGTTTTGTTTAGCAGCATACGAACATACCATATACCAGTTTACAGAACCAGTCAAGCATCCGGAACCTGATCGAAGTTCTGGTTTGACATAAAGAACCAACACTGGCATACTTCCATGCAGATGGAGCTCGGTAAGAAAATCAGGGTTTTACGGCTGGAGAAGGGCCTTACCCTGCCAGAGCTAGCCGACAAGGCGAAAGTCTCCAAAGGATTTCTTTTCCAGATTGAGACCGACGAAGAGACGAATCCTTCATTAGACACGCTTCATAAAGTTGCGTCCGCGCTCGACGTCACCCTCGCGGAACTTCTCGAAAAAGAGTCCGTAAAAGCGAGGCGACTGGTACCCGCAGAAATAGACGAGACTCTTAAGGAGTTCCTGAGCGACGCCCGCAAAGCAGGGCAAATCATTCCCGAGGAGACGCTGCAGGCACTTTACGTCCTTCAACACCGCAAAGGCAGGGCCCCAAAAACGAAAGAAGATTGGCGTTACCTCTACGAGACCATCGAACGAGTATTCAAAGGCAAGTGACTCCACCAACCGAGCGTAAATACTTCAAAGGGCGTACGCGTGTATGGTCCCATAAGTCTGTAATGGAACTAATGCACCTCGCAGATGAGAGAGAAGAGCCCGAAGACGTGATCATCCGTTTGGCCCGCGCCCTAGTCGAGGAGGCGATTGCGGCGGGTTGGTCAGGCCCACCGTTTGATCCAACAGTGCTCGCAAGCCTCCGCGGGATTTCGGTCAAACCGGCAGACTGTGACATCCGCTCGGACGCTCGTATATTCCCGCTCCCGATGGGTAAGCTACAGATCGAGTACGATCCCTCAAAGCCGCAATCTAGTGTTGTGTCCCATAAATAGCT
>PLTX01000036.1 GCA_003164675.1 Verrucomicrobiota bacterium
TCCAGTCAACGGGTGCAGGTCAGAAACAACCACGCCTAATCCACCCGCAGCAGGACCTGCAACTGGGATGATACAACATCCATCGCGTATTGGATCTCGGGGGTGCGGATGCTGTCAGCGTCTCGCAACGGGGTCGTTACCACGGCGAGCCGGGCACGCGCTCGCTTGTCGCGGGAGACGTACTCCAGTTCTCGCACAATCTCGCGGAATAGCGCATCGGCTTCGGCGGTGGTTTGATCAGTCTGTGTGAGAACATCACCAAGCCGCGCGCGGAATTTTGTCTTCTCATCCGGAGTGGCCTTTGAGTAATCGCGTCGGATCTGATCGGAGATTAGATCAAGCTTTCCCTCTAGCATGTCGAGCTTCGCGAGGTCCTTTTTCCACGCGCCGATGTTCTGGACGCAACGCGACACGGCGTCGCGATTGATATCCGCCGGGTCGGCGACAAACCTCGAGCAGGAGCAGAGAAGCAAGACCAGCGCGGACAAGACTGCCTGACAAAGCAGGCGAATCGGTATCATTGGTGTCATTTCTTCGTGATGCACCCTTGGGTTTTGGCAATTCCTTTGCCACTTTTTACGGCTGACTTAACTGCCCGTATCCGCTACGGTGGCATTGAGGTTCATGACAAAGCGACCGCATCGCAAGATGAGGAAATGGGCGATGGGCATTGGCATCGCCTTCGTGCTGTGTAACATTCTCGCCTTTTTCGTTCTCCCGGCGATCATCAAATCACAGATGCTCAAGCGGTTGCCCGCGTTGACGCATCGCAATGTCGCCGTTCGGGAAGTGAAGCTGAATCCGTACACACTTTCGTTCACACTTCGCGGGTTTTCATTGACAGAAACCAACGGTGACGAATTTGTCTCGCTGGACGAGCTGTACATCAATTTCGAGGCCATCTCGCTCCTCAAACGCGGATTTGTCTTCAGCGAGATCCGTGTCAAGAAACCTTCCGCCAACATCATTCGATTGGCCGACGGGACCTTCAACTTTTCGAACCTGCTGACGATCACGAACGCGGCGCCGTCGGAGGCCAAACTTGCCGCCCAGCCGTCCGTCACACAACAATTGCCGCTGGTGATTGTTGAGGCACTCAAGGTCGAAGATGGCCAGTTCTCGTTCACCGACCTTGACCGCAAGAAGCCGTTTCAGCGGCGCTTTGGGCCGATCAACGTGACCCTGACCGATTTTACCACCCGTCCGAAGATCGGCAGCCCGTACTCCGTCGTGGTCAGTACAAAGGATGGGGAGACGTTTGCCTGGTCGGGAGACGTGTCAATCGCGCCCCTGCATTCGGCGGGCACATTCAAGTTGACGGGGCTGCACCTCGACAAATACGCCGCCTATGCCGAGGATGTTGTGCCCATCCGGATTGACCGAGGTCGTGTGGATTTGCAAATGGATTACCAGGTGGCCGTGACGGGTGAAGAAGCCAGCGCCGCAGTTTCCAATATGACCGTGGACCTGGCCGACGTCCAGGTGTCAACGGCGCAGCCCAAACCTGCCCAAGCCCGCTTGGACAAATTGCATCTCGCGATCACGGGCATCTCGCTGGACACTGCAACCAAACGACTGGATGTCGCGGAGATTCGGTTGACGGATCTCACAACGGGTGTGACGCTGTTGCCCGGCACTCCCGCGACTCAAACTGTTACCCAGGTAGCATCCACCCCCCCGGCGGAGTCGAAACCGGCGGCGACGCAGACCAACGCCTTCCAGATCAAGATTGATGAGGTTGCGCTCGAGAATGCGTCGTTCCATTTCAGGGATGAATCGGTCGAACCCCACGTCGAATCAGCGGTCGAAGAATTCAACGGGAGCGTGAAGGGCCTGACTTCCGACATGAATACGGTTGCCGTGGTGGACTTTGCGGGCAAGGTGAACAAGTACGCGCCGTTCTCGATTAAAGGCAAGATCAACCCGTTGGCGTCGGACTTGTTTGTCGATGTGGCAATTCTATTACAGAACGACGCGCTCATGCCCGCCTCGTCGTACGCCTCGAAGTACGTCGGGTTTCCGCTCGAAAACGGCTTGCTGTCGCTCGATTTGCGCTATTACGTCACCCAGCGCGCGTTGAAGGCCGAAAACAAGCTGCGGGTCGATCAGTTGCGGCTGGGCGAGGCCAGCAACAGTCCCAATGCGATCAAACTGCCGGTGAAACTCGGCATCGCCTTGTTGCAGGACCGACACGGGGTGATCGCGCTCAACGTGCCCGTGAATGGCCGCCTCGATGATCCGAAATTCAAGCTCGGCCCTGTCATCATGCAGGTGTTCATGAATATCATCACCAAGGCCATCACGAAACCATTTGCCATGCTCGGATCGCTCTTCGGCGGGGGCGAGGACCTCGACCATATCACGTTTGAAACGGGCCGGGTGGATTTCGCGGAAGGCGAGTTGAGCAAGCTCGATACGCTGGCGACCGCGCTCTATGAGCGACCGGCACTGAAGCTCGGCATCGCGGGCTCGGTTGATCCTGTCAAGGACCGCGAGGCATTGGCGAAACTCAGGCTGGAGCACAAGCTTGGCGAAATGCGCGTGAAGGAGTTGCAGGCGGCCGGGCAAAAGGTGACATCGGTGGATTCTGTGCGGTTGACCCCGGAGGACCGACAGCGGCTGGTGAAACTGGCGTATGCGGAAGCGATGGGACTGGTTTCGAGCAGGGCCTCCGGTGCGCGCGCCGCGACGGTCCTTGCGCACCTTCAGACAAAAACCAATTTCGAGCCGTTGCGCCCGGTCAAGGGTGCGGAGCAGGCCAAGGGCGAAGCCACCGGGGGTGTGGTGAGCGTGGCAGACATGGAAAAGAAGCTTGTCGAAGTTACGGAGGTAACCCCCAACGATTTCAAGAAGCTTATGGACGACCGCGCGGCCGCCGTGCAGAGCTACTTGTTACAAAGCGGAAAGGTTGAACCCGGGCGTCTCACGGTGGTCGCTTCCAAGACCGTCGATGCATCATTTCAGGGCTCGAACCGGGTGAATTTGACCCTGCAGTAACCACTCACATCACGGCGCGCGATTTCGCCGTGACCGATATCGTGTAGCGGTGGCTCTCGCTGTACAACTTCACGGCTGCGTTGAACGCGCGCCCGAGCAATTCCGACGTGAGTACGTCGGCCTTCTGCCCCTGTTGCCAGCGCCCGGCCGTCTTTGAGGAGTGGGGCTTCGTCCTGCATTGGCCGCTTGCGTCTTGCCAGCGGGTTTGCGGTTCGGCTATGTTGACGTGGTTATGGCAACGACGGTTTTAGTGGGTGCCCAGTGGGGCGATGAGGGCAAGGGCAAGGTCATCGACGTGCTGGAGCGGTGCTCGCCCGTGTATCAGGAATTCGACGGCTGGCAAATGTCCACGAAACAAGCACAGGACTTCGACCAGTTGTCAAAGCGTGCCCGTGTTTACCTCCAGAAGCTGGCCCAGCTCAGCGGTGCAAAAATCAGCCTCGTGTCCGTCCGCGCCCGCCGCGAGGAGACGATATTCTTGTGACGTATATGACGATGACGGCCCAATTTGTTTAACATCGACATCGAAACACTTGGCATAACGGCAAGAGCAAGTGACTCCACATCTCAAAAACATCCCCCACCACGTCGCTATCATCATGGATGGCAATGGACGTTGGGCGCGCAAGCGCGGGCTGCCCCATATCGAGGGGCATCGTCGGGGCGCGGAAAGCGTCCGCGAGATCGTCCGCGTCTCGGGTGAATTGGGTGTTGGTTGCCTGACACTGTACGCATTCTCGACCGAGAACTGGAATCGTCCCAGGGCCGAGGTTTCTGGTTTGATGCGGTTGTTGGATTTCTTCCTGAAGCAAGAGGTCGCCGAGCTGAACAAGAACAACGTGCGGCTCACCGCCATCGGGCGTTTGCATGAACTGCCGGCGCGCGCGCAACGCCAGTTGGAGAAATCCATCGACGCGTTGAAGAAAAACACCGGGCTGACGCTCGTGCTTGCGCTGAGCTACGGCGCGCGCGCGGAGATCGTCGATGCGGTGCGGTCGATCTGCCGAGAGGTGAAGGGTGGGAGACTCGACGTGTCGGACGTCGATGAAAGGGTGATCTCGCAGCACCTGTACACCCGCGCGATTCCCGACCCGGATTTGCTGATTCGGACCAGCGGCGAGATGCGCGTGAGCAATTTCCTGTTGTGGCAGATTTCGTACGCGGAGATTTACGTCACCGAGACGCTCTGGCCCGATTTCCGTCGGTCCGAGTACCTGAAGGCGTTGGCGGACTACGGGGGCAGGGACCGCCGTTTCGGCCGGGTCAGCCCGAACGAGGCCGCGTGAGCGTCGCCTCCGGCAATTCCGGTGTCGTCGCGCCCGCCTCGGGTAATCAACCGGCTAATGTTGCCAGCAACGCAGCCGCCACGACATTGCCGCCTTCACGCAGTGGCTTTCGCTGGCGGCTGATCAGTTCCCTGGCGCTGTGGGCTATCATGCTGGCGGTGGTCTTCTGGCTCCCGCCGACCGCGATGTACATTTTTATGAATGTGGTCATCGCCCGCGCGGTGTGGGAGTTCTACAAGATTTGCGAAGCCAAAGGGCTGCCCTCGTACAAGGTCTGGGGCGTGATCGGCACGGTCGCGCTGGTTTCGGGGAGTTGGTTTGTGTTTGGCATGAGACTATTTCGGTCGACCGCCGATTTCGCGGCGTTGTCTTACGATTTCGATATTTGTATTCTCTTGGTGTTTGCCTTGGGCGTGTTTATCCGCCAGTTCCCCCAAAAGCTGAACGCTCACGGCATTGAGACGATGGCGGTGACGCTGTTCGGGCTGATCTACGTGGCGTGGCTGGCGAACTTCGTCACGCGCGTCAATTTCGTGACGGCCAACGGTCGGTACTGGGTCATGTTTTTGGTCGTGGTCACAAAATTCACCGACATCGGAGCCTACCTCATCGGTTCGAGCCTCGGTCGCCACAAGATGATCCCGCGCATCAGCCCGAAGAAAACGTGGGAAGGGACCATCGGTGGGATGGTGTTTGCCATCGGCGGCTCATGGTTGTGCTACCGGATCCTGCCCGAGTTGTCCCGGGATGGATTGAACCCTCTTCATATGGTTGTGCTGGGGCTGTTACTCGGTGGCGCTGCCGTGATCGGCGACCTGGCAGAATCGCTCGTCAAGCGCGAGGCGGGTGTCAAGGATTCCAGCACGATCCTTCCGGGGCACGGCGGTTGCCTCGATATGATCGACAGTCTGCTCTTCACGGCGCCATTGTTGTATGTGTACATGAGACTGGTGCTCCGGTGATGAAACCAAAGAACATCGTCCTGCTCGGGTGCACCGGATCCATTGGCGTGAGCACGCAGAAAGTGGCGGCGGATTTGCCGGATCAGATCCGTATTGTCGGCATGGCATCGCGAGAGAATGTCGACGGCATGGAGCAGGCGATCCGCCAGTTCAAGCCGCTGGCTGTCGGGATGACGAACCGCGAGAAGGCGGAAGACTTGAAGCGGCGCGTGGGTGGAAGAATCCCGGTGCACACCGGCGAACGCGGGCTTATCGAATTGGCGACGATGCCCGAAGCCGACATCGTGCTGGTGGCAATTGTTGGCACGGCGGGCTTGGAGCCGGCACTGGCGGCGATTCGGGCGGGGAAGGATTTGGCAGTTGCGTCGAAGGAAATCCTGGTGATGGCTGGTGAACTCGTCATGAGCGAGGCCCGCAAGCACGGGGTCAAAGTATTGCCCGTGGACAGCGAGCACAGCGCCATTTTTCAGTGTCTCGAAGGCCGCGACCCGAACGACGTGAAACGGCTGATTCTCACGGCATCCGGTGGACCCTTTCGGCAGACGCCGCGCGAGAAATTTGCCGGGATCACGGTTGCGCAGGCGCTCAAGCATCCGAGTTGGAACATGGGACGGAAGATCACCATCGACTCCGCCACGTTGTTCAACAAGGGACTCGAGATGATCGAGGCACGGTGGCTGTTTGACGTCGAAGTCGACCGCGTGGACGTGGTGATTCATCCTCAAAGCGTGGTGCACTCCATGGTCGAATTCACGGACGGATCGATTCTGGCGCAGTTGAGCGTGCCGGATATGCGCTACCCGATTCAGTACGCATTGACATGGCCGCGTCGGTCACCGAACTCAATGCCGCCGATGGACCTTGCCAAGATTGGGTCGCTGACCTTCGAAAATCCCGACCGCGAGAAGTTTCCGTCGTTGCGGCTGGCGCATGAAGCGGGTCGCGCGGGCGGAACGATGCCTGCGGTGTTCAACGCGGCGAATGAGGTGGCGGTGGCGCGGTTTGTGGACGGGAAGATCGGCTTTCTGCAGATTTTCGAGACCGTGGAAGAGGTCATGCGGGCGCATCACAAAGGCGGGCCGGCAGGGGCCTCCTGGGTTGCATCACCGACATTGGATGTTATACTGAAGGCGGACCTTTGGGCCAGGAAGGAAGCAGACAATGTCCCTTGATACAGTCGTGGTGTTTATCACGAACGCGGTGTATCCCGCGCTTCTCGTGCTTTTCTTTTTCGGCCTGACGATTTTTATCCACGAGTTGGGGCATTTCCTGGTTGCGAAGCGCTGCGGAATGAAAATCGAGCGGTTTTCGGTCGGATTTGGCCCGAAGATTTGGAGCTACACGAAAGACGGGATCGACTATCGGGTTTCGTGGTTTCCGTTCGGGGGTTACGTGGCGCTGCCGCAAATGTCGCCGATGGAAACCATCGAAGGGGAAACCAAGTCAAGAGCCGAAGATCTGTCACCCGTTTCACCGCGTTCCAAGTTCCGTGTCGCGATCGCCGGCCCGCTCATGAACATCGCTCTGGCCATGGTGCTGGCGGTGGTTTTGTGGTACGTCGGGATGCCGACCAATCTCGCCATTGTCGGCTGGGTCGATTCGGGCAGCCCGGAGGAACTGGCAGGTGTGCGCCCCGGCGACCGCATCGTGCAAGTGAACGACCAGAAGGTGAAGACGTGGAGCGATTTCATGGAAGTTGTGGCGTTCAGCCGCGAGCCGACGGTGCGTATGGTGGTCGAGCGCGACGGGCAGCAAAAGGAATTCCTACTCGAAACGAAGTTGAACGAGCAATTTGGCGTCAAGATGTTGGAACACCTCTGGCCGCGCGGGCACCCGTTTGCCCAGAGAGTGCTGGGCGATTCACCCGCGGAGCGCGCCGGGCTGCGTATGGGCGATCAGTTCGTGTCGATCGAAGGCATTCCCATTTACAGTTCGGATCAGTTGCGAGAGTTGATCGGCAAGCGGGCCGAGCAATCCACGGAAATCAAGCTGCGCCGCGGTCGTGAGACGCTGTCGCTGACGATGATTCCCGAGCTAAGTGCCGAAGAGAAGGTCGGACGCATTGGCGTCCAGTTGGGCGATCACATGGAGATTGTCCGTCCCGGCCCAACGCCAACCGATCAATTTACGGACATCCTTGTCTCGATGGGGCGCATGGTCAGAGGGCTGGCGCATTCCAAGGAAACCGGAGTCACCGCCCGCAGCATGAGCGGGCCGGTGGGCATTTTGGCAATTTGGTGGTACGCCATTGTGAGCGGCGGCCTGCGCCAGGGGTTGCATATCGCGGTACTGCTCAATATCAATCTCGCCGTCATCAACTTGCTGCCCATGCCGGTGCTGGACGGCGGGCACGTCCTCTTTGCCGCAATCGAGGCCGTGCGCCGCAAACCATTGAGCGCGCGGCTCGTGCACGCGGCCTCCATGACGTTTGCGGTCCTGCTGATCACGTTCATGTTGTACGTTACTTTTTTTGACATCCAGCGGTTGACGTTCGGTCGGTCACGGATGGCACCGAAACCGGGCACGGAAGAACCTGCACCGGCCGCGGAGCCAGCCACACACCCATGAACTACTGTGGCAACCCATTCTCCTGGCAACGGCGCATCACGCGCGAAGTGAAGGTCGGTGGCGTTGGCATCGGCGGGGACAACCCGATCCGCGTCCAGACGATGCTGATTTCCGACACGATGAAGACGGAGGCCTGCGTGAACGAGGCCCTTCCGATTATTGAGGCCGGGTGCGAGATCCTGCGCATTACCGCGCCGAGCATTAACGACGCAAGAAACCTCAAGAACATCGTCAGCGAATTACGAAAGCGCGGGCACAACACGCCCATCGTGGCTGACATCCATTTCGTTCCTGCCGCAGCCATGGAAGCAGCGCTCTGGTGCGAAAAAGTTCGCATCAACCCGGGCAACTATGCCGACCGCAAGAAATTCGCCGCGCGCGAGTATACGGACGATCAGTATGCGGAAGAACTGGAACGACTGGAGAAAGCGTTCACGCCGCTCGTCCTCAAGTGCAAGGAACTTGGCCGCGCGATGCGCATCGGCACCAACCATGGCTCGTTGTCCGATCGTATCATGAACCGCTACGGCGACACGCCGTTCGGCATGGTCGAGAGCGCGCTGGAATTCGTCCGCGTCTGCCGCAAGCACAATTACCACGAGATCGTCCTCTCGATGAAAGCCAGCAACCCCAAGGTGATGATCGAGGCGTACCGTCTGCTGGTGGCGCGGATGGACCAGGAAGGTCCGGATTGGAATTACCCGCTTCATCTGGGCGTCACCGAAGCCGGGGAAGGGGAAGACGGTCGGATCAAATCCGCCATCGGTATCGGCGCGCTCCTGGAAGATGGCATCGGCGACACCGTGCGTGTATCGCTCACGGAAGATAGCGTCCGCGAAATTCCCGTTTGTCAGGAACTGGTCAAGAAGTACAATGCGCTTTGGGATTTGCAACGGAAGGGCGGGTTACCCGCGCGTCCGTGCATCCATGTCGTCGAGAAGCGCGATCCGTTTGTGTATACGCGCCGTCCCACGCCCGAGTATTTTATCGGCGAATTGCGCTTGCGGCTGGGCAAGGACCATCCGCAGCGTGTCGAACTGCCCATGCCGCTGACCGCGCGTATCGGGGACATCCAAAGAATTACGACAGCCGAACCGGACACGTTCGCCGAGATTCTGCAATTTCACGTCAAAACAATGGCCGATATCGGCAAGATTGCCGCCCTGAAGCCGGAGTTGCGAAAACGGCACATTCACACGCCTATTGCGGTGAAACTGGATAGCGCGGAGGTCACGTTGCCCGTGACGGACGTCGCGGAGAAAATCAATGTTCCGTACGACGGCAAGGAAGATGTGACGGCGTTGCTGACGGACGCCGCCGGGCTGACGGTGCAATTTGATGTGACCGCCGATTCGCCGGAACAATTTGCCAACCATTGCGCCACACTGGCGGGCACATTGAATCTTTTCCCGAAGAGCCAGGTCATTCTCGCTGTTGGTCACGCGGAGGGACTCGACGTGATCGCTGCGTACCGCATTTTGGTGGCAACTCTCGATCAACGCGGGTTGAATTTACCAATTCTAATCCGTGATCAGGTCAGTTCGCAACGTGGCCACCATACGCAGCAAAACGCGCTGATAACGGCGAGCACGCATATCGGAGCGTTGATCTGCGACGGCATCGGGGACGCCGTGGAAGTCACGGGAGAAGACACTTTGCTCAAATCGGTCAAGCTGGCTTACAACATTTTGCAGGCGGCGGGCGCACGCACGTTCAAGACTGATTACGTAGCCTGCCCGAGTTGCGGCCGCACGCTGTTCGATCTGCAAACCGTGACCGCGCGCATCAAATCGCGCACCTTGCATTTGAAAGGCGTCAAGATTGCCGTCATGGGTTGCATCGTCAACGGGCCCGGAGAAATGGCCGATGCGGACTTCGGGTATGTCGGTACGGCACCGGGCAAAATTTCACTTTGGGTGGGCAAGACGCAGGTGAAACAGCACATTCCGGAAGAGCAGGCCGTGGACGAATTGATTGCGTTGATCAAAGATCACGGGAAATGGATTGACCCTCCCGTCAAGGCCGAAACGAAGGAAGCGGCATTGAGCGCGAGTTAGGAGAGAAGTCCATGAAGCGGTTTTTGACAGCTATTTCCGTGGGTCTCCTGGCCTTGGGAGTGTGCGCGCATGCGGCGGTTGACTGGGCCCAGAATTACAAGTCCGCGTTGGAGCGGGCGGGGAAAGAAAAGAAACTCCTGATGGTGGATTTGTATGCTGACTGGTGTGGCCCCTGCAAGATGTTGGACCGGCTCACTTTTAGCAACGCCGACGTCCAGGCGGCATTGTCCAAGGACTTTGTCGCCGTAAAAGTGAACATCGAAGGAAGCAAAGAAAACCGGGACCTGGCGATCCAGCTCAATACAAGAACGATTCCGCATATTGTCTTCTTCGACTCCGGTGGGAAGAAGCTGTCGGAGATCGTTGGGTTTGTTCCCGCGGATCAATTGCGCGACGAGCTGCGGAAGGTCACCGAAAAAGCGGCAAAGAAGTGACCCGTAGCCGTCCAAAACCTTGGCGCATTCAATCTTCTGAGAAGCTGGTTGACTGCCGCATTTTCTCGGTGCGGAGGGACGTGAGTGTGAACCCGCGCACCGGCCAGCCACACGAAATGTTCGTTCTCGAGCAGCCCAATTGGGTCAACGTCATCCCGCTGACGGCGGACGAACAGGTCATCATGGTCGAGCAATGGCGTCACGGCACGCGCTCGGTCCACCTCGAGACGCCCGGCGGCTTGATGGAGGACGGCGAAACACCGGAACAGAGCGCTCGCCGCGAACTATTGGAGGAAACCGGCTACGAGACAGATGAGGTCGTGCGTCTGGGGACGGTGCATCCCAACCCGGCGATTCAAACCAATTGGCAGCACTATATCCTCGCGAAGAACTGCCGCAAAGTCGCCAAGCCGAACCTCGACCACGCCGAAGACATCCGGGTGAAGCTGGTCCCGCTGGTGGAGGTGCCGCGCTTGATCGAGAAGGGCAAAATTACGCACGGGATTGTGATCGGCGGGTTTTATTGGTTGAACCTGTATCGCCAGAAACATGGCTGAGATTGTTGCCAAACTAAATGAGATGCTGGCCGACGAATAGGCCTGTGTTCGCGCCCTGCGCCGTGCCGAGTCGCTCTGTGACGACCCCGGCAAGCGCGAAGTTATCAAGCGGGAGCGCAAGGGTTGTAGCGTCAACTGCGTCAGCCTCGCGAACGTGGTTCGCGGGTTGGGCGGCGGCCCGACGGACATCACGGGTGCACGCTTCTCGCTGAAACTCTCTGACGAATCGCTGGCCGACAGCCTCGACATGGCCCAATCTGCCCAAGAGCATATTGTGGCCGCGGTGGATGCCCTGATTGACGAGACGGAGTTGAAGCTCCACCGCCACGCACTGTTGTTGGTTCGCAGACTCCACGCCGAAGACATCCGCTGGCTGAAGTCGGTATCTTCGTTATAAGCGGCGTCTCCCTGCTGCTAACCATCCTTGGCGACGAAGCAATGTCAATACGCGATGGCGGCGAAGACGGGAAAGTCCTTGAGGCGGTCGCGGCCTTTGAGAAAACTGAGTTCGATCAAGAAATCGATCTCGGTGATATTGCCGCCGAGTTGTTTGACCAGCGTGGCCGCGGCCATCGCCGTGCCGCCAGTGGCGAGCAGGTCATCCACGATGATGACGTTGCCGCCTTTCTTGATGGCGTCGACATGCATTTCGCTGGTCTCGCTGCCGTATTCGAGCGTATAGCTCGTGACGACTGTCTTGTGGGGAAGCTTGCCCTTCTTGCGCACGGGAACGAATCCGACGCCGAGCTTGTACGCCACGGCGCCCGCGAAAATAAATCCGCGCGCATCGATGCCGACCACCGCGTCGATCTTCTTGCCCTTGTGGCGGTCCGCAAGAGCATCGACCGCAACGCGAAACAGTCGTCCGTCCTGCAGAATCGGGGTGATGTCCTTGAACAGGATTCCCTTGATTGGAAAATCCGGCACGTCACGGACAGCGGCTTTCAGTTCCTCGTACATGGTAGATGGCCCCAATGAATTGCGAGCGTGTTTCTAACGGATTCGGCGGCGGAAGGGAAGCCGGAAGATGATGCGCGGGCTAGTTCCGTGAAACCGCCTGCGGACGATCCTGCTTTTCCATGACGTGACGGAGCTTGGTCAACGCAATGTTCTGAATCTGGCGAACGCGTTCTCTCGTCACCTTGAATTTCCGGCCGACTTCCTCGAGCGTCTTCGGCTTGCTGTCGTCCAGACCGAAGCGCAAGGTCAGAATCTCGGCCTCACGCGGATCGAGTTCTTCCAAAATATCGCGCACTTCCTGCCGCAACGTCTTGTCGCGCAATAACTCAAACGGAGTCAGCGCAGCTTCGTCACCGACGATCTCGCTGAACTCGGTCGCGTCGTCGTCGCCAATGGGCGCATCGAGGCTGGCCGGGCGAACGCTGATCGTGCGGAGCTGCGCGACCTTGGCCCGGGGGATGCCGAGCACGTCGGCCAGCTCCTGATCGGTCGGTTCGCGCCCGAGTTGTTCGCTGAGTTTGTGGCCCGCCCGCTTCATCTTGCTGATCTTGTCGACGAGATGTACGGGCAGACGGATCGTCTTGGCCTGATTGGCCAGCGCCCGCTTGATGGATTGTTTGATCCACCATGCGGCGTAGGTCGAGAGCTTTCCGCCCTTCTTGGGATCGAAGCGCTCCACGGCTTTCATCAAGCCGATGTTGCCTTCGCTGATGAGGTCGAGTAGCGGCAGCCCGAAATTGGAATAATCGTGGGCGATCTTGACCACGAGGCGCAGGTTCGCCTTGATCATCTGGGCGCGCGCCGCCTTGTCGCCCCTCTTGATGCGCGCCGCGAGACGAATCTCATCCTGCGGGGTCAACAGGGGTATCTGCCCGATCTCGCGCAGATAGATCTTGATCCCGTTCTCGCTTTCCCGGTTGTGATCAATCACCATGTTCTTCTCACGCTACGCTTGGCGACCCATCTCGTCGACTTTCGGGCACGCTATGCCGTCACTCCATGTTACGCAAGCACTTTCAAACCGGATTGCCATCGCGTCACCCAATTATCTTATTAGATGCACCGCGCCGCCATTTGGTTCAAAGCAACACCTGCGCCAAAAGAGACAGGGCCGGGTGACCGCCCCGGCCCTGCGCTGTTTTGGCTGTTTTTCAGCCGTTTAGCTGATCTCGCGGGTCTTACCGGCCTTTTCCTCCTTCAGCGCCGCCTGGGCCGCGGCAAGACGCGCCACGGGAACGCGGAATGGACTGCAGCTTACATACGTGAGGCCGATGCGGTGGCAGAACTCCACCGACGACGGCTCGCCGCCGTGCTCCCCGCAGATGCCGAGCTTGATATCGGGACGCGTCTTGCGGCCCTTCTCGATGGCGATCTGCATGAGCTGGCCGACGCCCGCCTGGTCGATCGCTTCAAACGGGTTGCGTTTGACGATTTCCAGTTCCTGATAATGCGGCAGGAACGACCCGCTATCGTCCCGGCTCATGCCGAGCGTGGTCTGCGTGAGATCGTTGGTGCCGAAGCTGAAGAACTGGGCGTCCTTCGCAATCTCATCGGCGCAGAGTGCGCCGCGCGGGATCTCGATCATGGTCCCGACCATGTAATCGATCCTCGTCTTCTTCTCTTCCATGACTTTCTTGGCGGTGGCATTGACAATCTCCAACTGGTTCTGCAATTCCCCCCGGAAGCCGACGAGCACGATCATGATCTCGGGTTTCACGGGAATGCCTTCCTTGCGCACCTGGATCGCCGCCTCAATAATCGCCCGGGTCTGCATCTCGGTGATCTCGGGGTAGGTGATACCTAGCCGGCATCCGCGATGTCCGAGCATCGGGTTCGCCTCATGCAACGCCGCCACGCGTTCCGCGACCTTCTCCGGGCTGATGCCCAGCTTGTGCGCCGTCTCGCGTTGCGTCTCCGCATCGTGCGGCAGGAACTCATGCAACGGCGGATCGAGCGTGCGGATGGTCACCGGGTAACCCTTCATCGCCCGGAAGATCCCGGCGAAGTCATCACGCTGCAACGGCAGCAACTTCTTCAGGGCCGCCTCGCGCGCTTCCTTCGTCTCGGCGATAATCATCTCGCGCATCGCGTAGATGCGGTCGCCTTCGAAGAACATATGCTCCGTCCGGCACAGCCCGATGCCCGTCGCGCCAAACGCAATCGCGTTGGCCGCCTGGTCGGGCTGGTCGGCGTTCGTGCGGATGCCAAGCCGGCGAATCTTGTCCGCCCATTTCATCAGCTTCTCGAACCGCTGAAACGTCGGGGCCTGCTTCCGATCGAGCGTCTTGGCGATCAACACCTGCGCGACTTCGCTGGGCGCGGTCTTGAGTTCGCCCTCATACACCTCGCCGAGCGTGCCGTCGATGGAAATGAAGTCGCCTTCCTTGATGGTGTGGCCTCCGACCTGCATGACGCGAGCCGTATAATCAATCACGATCTCCGCCGCGCCGCACACGCAGATCTTGCCCATTTGACGCGCCACCAACGCCGCGTGCGATGATACGCCGCCTCGCGCCGTGAGAATACCGTCCGCGGCAATCATCCCGCGCAGGTCTTCGGGGCTGGTTTCCACGCGGCAGAGCAACACGTGTTCGCCCTTGTGCGCGCGCGCCTCCGCGTCTTCGGCGTTGAACACCACCCGGCCCGAAGCCGCGCCGGGACCGGCTGGCAGACCCTTGCACAACAGACGCCCGCCCTTCACGGCGGCATCTCGATCTTTGCGATCAAATATCGGCGCGAGCACCTGCGTCAATGAATCCGCCGGCACGCGGCCCACCGCTTCCTTCCAGTCAATCAGTTTTTCATCGACCATCTCGACGGCGATACGCACCGCCGCGAGACCCGTGCGTTTGCCGTTGCGGGTCTGGAGCATGTACAGCTTGTTGTCTTCGACGGTGAACTCGAAGTCCTGCATGTCCTTGAACCGGCTCTCCAGCGTCTTGCAGACGGTGACGAGTTCGGCGTGCGCCTTGGGCATTTCCTGTTTCAACTTCGCAATCGGCTGCGGCGTCCGCGTTCCCGCGACGACGTCTTCGCCCTGCGCGTTGATCAAATACTCGCCATAGAACACCTTCTCGCCCGAGGCGGGGTCGCGCGTGAACGCCACGCCTGTCGCGCTGGTGTCGCCGAGATTGCCAAACACCATCGTCTGGACGCTGACCGCCGTGCCCCACTCGTGCGGGATATGGTATTTGCGGCGATACACGATCGCCCGATCGTTCATCCACGAACCAAACACCGCGCCCACCGCGCCCCAGAGCTGTTTGACCGGCTCCTGCGGGAATTCCTTGCCCGTGCGCTTCTGGATCAGTTCCTTGAAGCGGTCAACGAGGATGTGCAATTCTTTCGCGCTGAGTTCGGTGTCTTCCTTGACGCCGGCTTCTTCCTTGAGATGATCCATCACCTCGTCAAACGGCTCGTGGTCGTCCTTGCCCACCTTCTGCACGCCCATGACGACGTCGCCGTACATCTGCACGAACCGTCGATAGCAATCCCATGCCCAGCGGGCGTTGCCCGATTTCTTGGCGAGCACTTCCACGGTCTCGTCGTTGAGCCCGAGGTTCAAAATCGTGTCCATCATCCCGGGCATCGACTCCCGCGCGCCCGAGCGCACCGACACCAACAGGGGGTCCTGACGGTCGCCGAACTTCTTGCCCGTGACGGCTTCGAGTTTCGCCAGCGCCGTGTTCACCTGCTCGGTCAACACCTTCGGATACGTCTTCTTGTTCGCGTAATAGTAGGTGCAGACTTCCGTCGTGATCGTGAATCCCGGCGGCACCGGCAACCCGATCCGCGTCATCTCATGCAGGTTCGCGCCTTTGCCGCCCAGCAACGGCTTCTGCGAACCGTTACCGTCCGCCTTGCCGCCGCCAAAGAAATAGACGTACTTCGACGCCTTCTTACTAGAGCTTTTCGATTTCGTAGCCATGTTCTTAAACTTCCTCTTTGTGAGTTTGTACTGCCTGATCAGAGGCAGGAGCCAACTTTCCAAATCAACGGGGGAAACGCCGCAGGCACTCTACCAAACCCGCCCCCCCTGTCAACGCACTTTCGCCCGCGGCACGTAGCGGTCCGCGGTAGCGCAAAATATTGCTTACAATTCATCTCAAAAGGCTCTCATTAGCGTCCGGTATGGCCAAAACAAACCCATTTTTAGCAAAACAAACCCAACGCATTTTTCGCGCTTTCGCGCATCGTAACCTGCTGTCGTCGAGACTAATGCACGCGCACACCCCTTCCAGAAACGGTGGGTTTGTTTTGCCCAAAAGCATATTGTGCACGATCGAATCCCCTGCCAAACTGTCATAGACCCTTCCGGAACGCTTTGGCTAGCGGCGCCATGCTTCGCGGTATTCGTGTCCGATTCGTGATATTCCTGGCTCGCCGTGGCCGCATCTTCGGCCGCATCCCCCATCAGCCATTTCCCATCGTCTTTCTTCCATGACGCGCCGACCCCGCCACAAACTCGATGATTATTGCACCGCCTGGCGGCAGGGGGAAAGATTCCTCTCCTCGCCTGCCATTGTAGCTGTCTACACATCACGAGCCAACTCTAACCCGAAGCGTAAAAAATAATACCGACAACAACTTTGAGTGCTTGTCTGATTTTCGGGGTAATCGAGACGAGGATCCGCATTGCGGCCGACCTGTTTGGAGTGCGGCGACTTGCCTGCTCGCGAGTCGTATTCGGAGTCGCCGCTTTGCCGTTGGCCACATCCCCGGCCCCATTCCCGTCTCCTCGCCCCTTGGGGGGAATCGAGTCGGACGGAGCCGAAAGCGGCACTAGCCGCTGAGATGCGACCACGCAGTATCCTGGGTCGCAAAGGCCGCTGGTTGTGCCGAGGCGGCAAAGGATTAAGGTGAGGGGTTTTGCCATTGGCCATTTTCCCATCGTCCTCTTTCCATACGTCGCGACCCTACCACAAATGCCCGACCGAGTCTAGCGCAATTATCGCCTACAGATAGCGAATGTAATCGACGACTGTTGCAGCGCTTGGCGGCAAATTTCCGCCGACCCGCGCGTCCTCTCTTTGATATCGCAATTTGCGATATCAAGTTTGCAAACTCTTGGCGCGTAAGCTGAAATGCAAAGTCTTCAGGGAACCGACTGAGGTTGCGGCGCACCTGCTCGTTGAGACGATGCGTGGGGATGCCATGAATCTCCGCGAGATCAGAATCGAGCATCACCTTCTGGCCGCGACTGAGGTAGATCAGCTTCTCAATTCTCTCAACGGCCACAACCGCCTTGTCGTCGCTCATTTGACCCCGCAGTGTGGCGAGTTGCTGCCCCTTCGACAAGTACTCCCAACGGCACCGTGCCGCCATGTCGCTGCCGGTCGGCTAACTTGGCGCTCTCGTATTCCAGCCAATCCTGTGAGAGATTGTGCCATTCGGATAGGAGGACAAATCGATGCGTTTGCAAAACAAAATCGCCATTATCACCGGCGCGGGCACCGGCATCGGCGAAGCCATTGCTCATAAGTTTGCCCGCGAAGGCGCTCGCTTGGTTTTGAATGGCTTGCCGGGCGATCCCGTACAGGATGTCGCGGAGGCGATCATCGCCGCCGGCGGTCAGGCGGAAGTCCACCTCGGCGATGTCGCCGAAGAATCCGCGGCGCGGGCGTGTATCGATGCGGCCATTCGTCGATATGGCGGCTTGGATGTGCTGGTCAACAACGCCGGCATCTTCATCGCCATCGTCGAAACGCAGGACTACCGCATTCAGGATTTCGACCGCACCCTGCGCAACAATCTCCGGACCGCGTTTCTCATGACCAAATTCGCCTTGCCTCATTTGCAGAAAAGTCGCGGGAACATCGTGTGCATGGGGTCCGAGGCGGGATTCAATGGGTCGCCGGGCTGCACGCCCTACGGTGGCACCAAGGGCTTCTTGCACGCGTTCGTCGCCGGCGTCGCCATCGAACAGGCCAAATATGGCGTCCGCGCCAACTGCGTCTGTCCCGGGCCCATCGACACCGCTTGGACGCGCGCCGGCAAAGGGCCGATGAGCGAGGCGATGGCCAGTTCCATCGACGCAGGTGTGCCCCTCGGCCGCCGCGGCACACCCGAGGAAATCGCCAATGTCGTTGCGTTCCTCGCCTCGGACGAGGCCAGTTATGTCACCGGTGCCCGGTGGCTGGCCGACGGCGGCGTCACCCCGGCCAAAGGAAGCCCCGGACAGCACGTGCCCGATCAATTGCGCCGCGCCCCGACGGGTGTGTTGCCATTGCGCCATTCGCACGACGGCGAGAATGGGAAAGAACTCTATCGCGCAGCTAAATAAGACCAGAAGCGAGAAGGCGCATCCCGCGCCTTTTGCTGGATGCGTTATCGACATGTCCCTCCGGCTTTGGTAGGTATATTCTCTCACATGAAGCTCCGCCACGAAATGCTCGCCAAGGTCAACCGCATCGTCATCAAGCTCGGCACGGGCTTGCTCACCGATGCGCAGAACCATCTTTCGGCGCGGCAAATCGAAGGCCTTGTCGCGCAGATCGCCACGCTCCACGAACTGAAGAAACAAATCATCATTGTCTCCTCGGGCGCCATCGGCGCGGGCATGGCCGAACTCGGACTGAAACAACGCCCGAAACGCCTCGACGAACTCCAGGCCGCCGCCGCCATCGGCCAGAGTAAATTGATGGCCGTCTACGACGAGTTGTTCGGGAAATTCGGCATCACCGTCGGGCAGGTCCTGCTGACCCACGACGATTTGAAGGACCGCGCGCGCCACCTGAACGCCCACAACACCCTGGCCACGATCCTCGCGCATGGCGCGGTGCCGATCATCAACGAGAACGACACGGTCGCAGTCGAGGAAATCAAGTTCGGCGACAACGACCGACTCGGCGCACTGGCGGCGACGCTCATCGACGCCGATTTGCTCATTATCCTCTCGCATGTCGAAGGATTGCTGGAAGGGGAGGGCCGCGTCGTTCCTGCCGTACCCGAAATCACGCACGAGATCGAGGCGCTCGCCGGTGACACGGATCGCGCGACTAGCGTCGGCGGGATGAAGTCCAAGATCGATGCCGCCAAGATCGTGACGCGCGCCGGCATTCCGCTCGTCATCGCCAATGGCGAGCGCGCGGACGTCCTCCGCGACGTTCTGGCCGGCGAAGAGGTCGGGACGATCTTCCTGCCGCATGCGGACAAATTGGCGAGCCGCAAGCGCTGGATTGCATTTTTTCAACACCCGGCCGGCGTTCTGGTCGTGGACGACGGCGCCAAGCAGGCGCTCTGCGCCAATGGCAAGAGCTTGCTGGCCAAAGGGATAGTCTCCTCGGAAGGGAAATTCGAGGAGGGCGATCTCGTCAGTATCCGCGACAAAAATCAGGTTGAATTTGCGCGCGGCCTGACGAAGGTTAGCGGCATCCAAATGAAGTCCGCCACGGGTGTGGTGATCCATCGGGATGACATGGTGATTTTGTGACAACGGCACAACCCTCACCCTGACCCTCTCCCCTCGGGGGGAGCCGAGTCCGCCAGACGCCGCTGTGGTTTGCGGCAAAGGATTAAGGTGAGGGGGCAACAAATAGATCTCCTCGCCCCTCCGGGGGAGAGGATTAAGGTGAGGGGCGAGATGATTGCGTATGGATTTGAAACAACAGATGCGATTATTGGCCGAGCGTTCGCGCGACGCATCGCGCGCGCTGGCGCGGCGCGCCACGAAAAAGAAGAACGGCGACTTGTTGGAAATGGAGGACGCCATTGAGCGCAATGTCGCGACCATCAAGAAGGCCAATGCCAAGGACATCGAAGCGGGCCGCAAGGCCGGGCTGTCTTCCGCGATGCTGGATCGTCTGATTCTCACGGACAGACGGATCATGGAGATGGCCGTGGGCGTCCGCGACGTCGCGGCCCTCGAAGATCCCGTAGGCAAGGTCATCAGCGAATGGACGCGCCCGAACGGCATGCGTATCCAGAAGGTGCGCGTGCCCATCGGCGTGATCCTCATCATCTACGAGTCGCGCCCGAACGTGACCGCCGATGCCGCGTGCTTGTGTTTCAAGACCGGCAACGCCGTGATCCTGCGCGGCGGTTCGGAGGCGATTCACTCGAACCTAGCCATCGCCGAGGCAATGAATGTCCCCGGCCTGCCGCCGAACAGCATCACGGTCGTGCCCACGACGGATCGCGCGGCCATCGACGAGTTGCTCAAGCTCGATGACCTGATCAATCTCTGCATTCCTCGCGGCGGGGAAGGGTTGATTCGCACCGTCGCGGAAAAATCGCGCATCCCCGTCATCAAACACTACAAAGGCGTGTGCCACGTGTATGTCGACCGCGACGCCGATTTCGACATGGCGGAAAAAATCGTCATCAACGCCAAGTGTCAGCGTCCCGGCGTCTGCAACGCCATCGAGACGCTGCTCATCGACGAAAAGATCGCCGACAAGTTTCTGCCGCGCATGGCGAAGGCGCTCACCGAAAACAACGTCGAACTGCGCGGCGACGAACGCACGCGCCAGCTCGTCTCCAATGCAAGCGCTGCGACCGAAGATGATTGGTACGCGGAATATCTCGATCTCATCCTCGCCGTCCGCGTCGTCAAGGGCGTGGGCGAGGCCGTCGATCACATCACGAAATACGGTTCGGCCCACAGCGATGCCATCGTCACGGGCAACAAGGCCACCGCCGAAAAATTTCTGCGCGAAGTCGACAGCTCCAGCGTGTTCTGGAACGCCAGCACGCGCCTTGCCGATGGCGGCCAGTACGGTTTCGGCGCCGAGATCGGCATTTCCACCGACAAAATTCACGCCCGCGGCCCGATGGGCCTCGAGGAATTGACCAGCTACAAATTCGTCGTGGTGGGGGATGGCCAGGTGCGCGAGTGAACCGTTCCGCACCGAAGGACTTCAATTTCGTCGCGAACGTGATGGAGGAATGGGCGCGGCAGGCTCCGGACGCCTTGGCGCTGTGGTGGGTGGACGAAAACGAGCGACACCAACGCAAAATCACCGTAGCCGACATCGTTGCCGACGCGCATCGCGCCGCCAACTTCTTCCGCGACTGCGACATTACACCGGGCGATCCGGTGCTGGTGATGCTGCCGCGCATTCCGGAATGGTGGATCACGATGCTGGGCCTGATCCGGCTGGGCGCGGTGCCTGTTCCCAGCGCCACGATGTTGACCACTCGCGATGTCCGCTACCGCATCGAGGCGGCGGGCATCCGCGCCGTGATCACCGACGCCGATGGAATCAGCAAACTGGATTGGTTCTCCAGCAAACGGATTTTGGTGGGCTCGCGACGGCCCGGTTGGACGAGCTTCCAGGCGGGGTTGCGAGACGCCTCGCCGAAATTCACCGGCGAACCAACTCGCGCCGACGATCCCGGCATTGTCTATTTCACCAGCGCCACCGCCGGGGAACCGAAGATGGTGTTGCACACGCAAGCCAGTTATGGCCTCGCCCATCGGGTCACGGGCAAACTGTGGCTCGATTTGAAACCGGGTGACCTCCATTGGTGCATTACCGATACCGGGTGGGGCAAGGCCGCATGGTCGTGCTTCTTCGGCCCCTGGCTGGCCGGCGCCACGGTGTTTGCCATGGACGCCCGGCGCAAATTCAGTGCCTCCTGCGCGTTGCGTACCCTCTCGAGCTATCCCATTACCACCTGGTGCGCGCCGCCAACCGCTCTCCGTCTCATCGTCCGCGAAGACCTGACCCGATTTCGCTTCCGGCATCTGCGCCATTGCACCAGCGCGGGCGAGCCCCTCAACCCGGAGGTCATCACGGCATGGCGGGAGGCGACCGGGACGACCATCTACGAAGGGTACGGTCAAACCGAGACCGTCGTGTTGATCGCCAACATCCGCTCCCGTCGCCGCAAAGTCCGCCCCGGCTCCATGGGCCAGCCGGTCCCGGGTTTTGAAATCGCTCTTCTTGACGCGGACCTGCAGGAGGTGCCCGTCGGCGCCGAAGGCGAAATCGCCGTGCGCTGCCGCCCGCGGCGGCCGCTCGGGCTGTTCCGTGAATACTGGCGGAATCCTGGCCTGACCGCGCAACGTTTCCGTGGCGACTGGTATTTGACTGGTGACGTCGCCAGGCGCGACACCGATGGGTACTACTGGTTTGTCGGACGCTCCGACGACGTGATCAAAAGCTCCGCGTACCGCATCGGACCCTTCGAGGTTGAGAGCACCCTCCTGGAACATCCCGCCGTGCTGGAATCGGGCGTTGTCGGCAAACCCGATGCCATTCGCGGGCAGATCGTCAAGGCGTTCGTTGTCCTCCGCAGCGGCTACGCGGCCAGCGACGCGCTCAAAGCCGAACTGCAGGAACACTGCAAGCTCGTTACGGCGCCGTACAAGCAGCCGCGGGAGATTGAGTTCGTGAAGGAGTTGCCCAAGACCACCAGTGGCAAAATCCGTCGCGTCGAGTTGCGCGGGCACCTCTGAGTACGTCATGAGCGATTCACAACCCGCCGCCGAGCGCGCCCGGTACGTCCGCGATCAACTGCCGGCCGGCGGCTTGTTTGCCGGCCTGACCTGGCGAATTTCTCCCGAGGCCTTTCCGCTCTCCCCGGACCTTATCACCCGACTCGAAGCGCTCGGCCCGCACCTGCTGGCGTTTTACCGCGCCTGCAACGTGATGTACCGCCACAGCGTCGAGGGCAAGCTGCCCTCGTGGATTGCGGACTATCTCGACGCGGGCAAACCGAAGGAGTTGATCGAGTTCTCCCGTCTCGGCCGATTCAAAGGGCACGTCCCCCGCGTGATTCGTCCCGACGTGATTCTCACCAACGACCATTTCTTCGTGGCCGAACTCGATTCCGTGCCCGGCGGCATCGGGCTGACCGGCTGGCTCGGAAAAACCTACGCCGAGTTGGGCGACCCGATCGTCGGCGGCGCGCACGGAATGATGGAAGGTTTCGACGCGATTCTGCGGGCGGAGTCCAAGACCGAAAAGCCGCTGGCAGTCGTGGTCGTATCCGACGAAGCCGCCACGTATCGCCCCGAGATGGAATGGCTCGGTCAACAGGTCGGATTTCGCGTCGTGCGCCCGGAAGAGTTGACCGGTTTCGACAAGACGGCAGCCGTCTACCGCTTCTTCGAATTGTTTGATCTGCCCAACGTGCCAAATGCAAGGGCATTGATGGACGCCGCGGCGCGCGGTGTGGTCGGGGTGACGCCGCCATTCAAACCGCAACTCGAAGAGAAGATGTTGTCCGCCTTCTTGTGGATGGAGCAGTTACGCGCGTTCTGGCGGGAACAACTCGGCGACAAAACCCTTGCAGCGTTGCGCGAAGTCCTGCCATACACATGGATTCTTGATCCCACGCCATTGCCGCCGCATGCGGTGATTCCGGAACTTGGCATCCACGACTGGCGCGACATGGCAAAGTTCTCGCAGAAACAGCGCGAACTGGTGTTGAAAATCTCCGGCTTCAGCAATCAAGCGTGGGGCAGCCGCGGCGTGTACATCGGGCACGATCTGCCGTCCACCGAATGGGCTCAGGCAATTGAACAGGCGCTGAGCGGTTTCGCCACCCACCCATTCATTCTCCAGAGATTCGAGAAATCGAAGTTGTTCGAGGCGCAGTACCTCGATTTTGAAAGCAATGAGACGCGTCCGTTCAGCGCGCGCGTGCGGTTGTGTCCGTACTACTTCGTGGTGGGCGACGACGCCAGGTTGGGCGGCATCTTGGCGACCATTTGCCCCGCCAATAAAAAGATTTTGCACGGAATGCCCGATGCGGTCATGGCGCCGTGCCGCGTGCAGTAACGCGCGGTTAATGGCGGCCCGGTTGCGGGGCTTACGCTTGACGCTCTGGCAACCGCTGGTGTACATTGACAGCGCATTTGTCGGAACGCCGACGGCGCGAGCGCGGGCGTAGCATAGTGGTAATGCGCCAGCCTTCCAAGCTGGTGAGGTGGGTTCGATTCCCATCGCCCGCTCCAAATCTTTTTGCTCTGCAATCAGCACAGGCGGCTGGTAATTGGCGGGTTGTGTTGGCTTGGTTCGCCCCCGGAACTTTCCCATCTCCCATTCTGACGCTCTGTACTGTGTAAAAACTTGTACGTGTTCCTTGGGGGAAGGGTTTCGTTGTTTTTAGCGGTTCCGGCCATCTTCGAATCTTGTATCCTCAGTTGAATGAAGCCCAACCTCCGCCGTACCGCCGCGCCTCTCATCACTAGAATCCAGAAGCTCTTCAGTGAGTCGCCTGAATTGTGGGCCATGCATTCGCTTCCAAGGCAGGGGATGTTCCTCACCGTGATATTAGGCTGCCCAGCCGGTGGAATAGTGTTGATTTACTGAACAGTCTTGTCCGTCCATGCGAACACGCCGTACGCAACGGTCTTGTGCTGCCAGTAACGCCCACCGGCCGCCTGTATTTGCATAACTAATAACTACTCTCTCTGTCGCTAAGAGCGTGTTTGAAAAAGTGATNNGGTAATGCGCCAGCCTTCCAAGCTGCTTTTTTGTACTTGTCGCTTCACCATGATTTCATTGGCGATAACGATGCAACCCTTGTATTTATTGGTCTATAACGACATTTGCAGCTATGCAACAAGATGCAAGCAGATGCGCCTAATTGAGATAGAAAGTCACGCAAAATCACGCACGCCGGCGGCAGCTTTTTCGGTCAGACTCGATTCGTGCGTGATTTCCAGTCACGCACGATGTCACGTCTTCGACGGTGATTGTGGCTCTGGCGGCCTACTGGGAAGCAATACGACGCCGTGTCGCGGCTCTGGTGGATGTGCTGCAACTGGCCGGTGTTGCCGTCAACGCGATGTCGCCGGCGGAGTTGGCTACTTCGTGGCTGGCTCCGGTGTGATACGCTGCATTCGTCGTTTGCGCTCTAGTGCCTCGCTGATGGGCGCGATGCGGTAGCGGTCAAGCGCCGCCTGGATGTCCGCTACGGAAAAAAGGATCGTGCGACCGACGCGGCGGAAACCGATGACGCGGGTGGCCTGCCAAGACGCCAGCGTGCGCCGCGAAACACCAATCGCCCGCGCAGCTTCATCCGGCCGAAGATAGAGGCGCGCCAGCGGTGCTCCTGTGCCCTTGTCAACGATTGTTGCAGGATCATTCATGCCATCACGGACGCCGCCGCACTTCGTAGGCTTGGAATTGTTTGAAACTTTGCGCCATCGTGGCGCCGTCATGTTCACCTTGCGCCTCCTGCACGGTGATGCTCGCGATCCAGGCTTGATCATCCTCCGCCTGCGAGCCATAGCGGCCGGGCAATTCTCTCACCCAATCCACAATGAATTTGTGGAAGGCCAGTCCAAGTCCACGCAGATTTCTTCCTACGATTTGAATTTCGTGAGTATCCAGGGAGACGTGAATCGTATCGTATTCATTTCCCGACTCAAATCTCACGAAGGCGAGACGGTTGTAAGGGAAAAGGTAGAAACCTCCGTCAGCCAACTCCACTCGCAGAGCCTGCGGCTGATAGTCTTTGTTCCAGCAAGGACGGCCCGGGCTACTCTGGTCATGGCCGGGTTTCGTAATCACATCTTGA
Organism: Verrucomicrobiota bacterium; assembly: GCA_003164675.1. Lineage (GTDB taxonomy): Bacteria > Verrucomicrobiota > Verrucomicrobiia > Palsa-1439 > Palsa-1439 > Palsa-1439. The sequence goes on from PLTX01000036.1 coordinate 25,298, forward strand.
CCCCTCTGAGTTTTTGTTCCGCGCCCCGTCCTGGCAGTATGGCGTAGCAGTTGAGCCTTTGGAACTGGCCTTGCTTCGCGAGATCAATCGCCAATTCCCGGTTCCCGGAACGCAGAATGTTCTCGCGCAGTTGGGCCTTGTCGCTGGTGAAGATGGTAATCCCCTTGCGTCCCCGAGAAATCGTCACGTACCACTGTTGCTGGTTTGTGGCGGCCTTGATGGCGGAATCGGAGAACAAGACGTGATCGACCGTCTTGCCTTGCGAGGCATAGGACGTGATAGCAAAACCGCGTACGAATTGCCGGTAATCTTTCCGCAGAACCCGTCCGTCAGTCAGTGTGATTCGCCCATCGGCGCCGACCTTCTTCACCGTGACCAGCTCGCCATTGGCAAGGCGCTGGCCTGCTCGTGCCTTCGCGTTGGCCTTCAATTGCAGACGGTCGCCGGCCGCCAAGACGAGTTCCTTGGTCTGGCAGACGGTGAGCCGCTCCACAAACCGGAACGGGATGGTGCGAGTCTTGTCCGCATTCTTCAAAAGGAAGCCCTTGTCGGTGATGTCCACGAGTTGACAAACCTGGCCCCTGTCCAATCCGGCAGCGCTGCGGTTCAACACGACCACCGTATCCTCTTTATAGAACCGCCGATCCCGTTTTTGGGCTCCGGTCAAGTCGAGCGTCTCCAGCGTGGTCACAGCCCGGTCTTCGGCACCGAGGAGGCCGCGCGATTTCAGCGCGGCACGCACTTGCTCATTGACTCGGTGAATCTCCGACCAGGTCTGTGAGACCACGACCACAGACGAACGCTGCTCATCCAACGCGAGGTAGCTCAGAGTAAGACGCTGTTCCTGATCGGATGGCGAACACACCACGATGGCTCCCTGGCGGTCCAACCGATCGAATGATACGTCTAGTTTGCCTGCCGACGCCTCTTTGACGGCTTCCTTGTACTGCGCAATCTGCTCGCGTTCGGCGCGTGTCTTCGCCCGGGCCGGGTCTTGGCGCCGAATCTCGGTGAGTTCGATGGCCCGCAATGTTGAATACTTCTCGATGGCGCGCAGCGCATCAGATGCTTCCACCGCGCCGTGCTGGCGGGTATCGCCAGACAGGATCACCCGGCCTTGGTTGGCTTGCACCAAGCTCAAGAGTTGGTGCATTTGCCGTCCACCGATCTGTCCGGCTTCATCGACCAATACCACGCCGCCTCGGGAGAGGATTCCGCGCGCCAAAAATCCACTGACAGTCTGTGCACCACGAAAGCCGTCCTTTTCAAGGTCCATGACCTGTTGCCGTTGCGGGGCGATGACCGTGACCGTGCGCCCGGTTTGTTGAAGAGCGCCGTACACTTCCCGCAACGTGTAACTCTTGCCCGTGCCGGCCCCGCCGCGAAACAGGGTGACAAAGTCGCGCGACCGGAGGATTCGCTCGGCAGCTTGGCGTTGCTCGGCGTCCAGTCTGGAATTCTGGATCGAATGGCTGGAGCAGTACGGACCAAACCGGCGAATGCCGTCTTTGGCCATGCACACAATCTCCCATTCCCGTCGCAGCAGTTCCTTCGTTGTGACCTTCCCGGGGTGCTTTTCATCGCGCAGATAGCCACGTTGGCGGGTCGCGGCCTGAACATCGGCCAGGCCGATGCTCTGCCCGCGCACATGCTCCAGCGCGTGCCGCCACAATTCGTGCTCACGCACCACTGACCGGCGTTCCAGCAAGTGTTCCTCAGCCCAGGAGACAGCATGCTTGGCGAGAATCTCGCTGGACACCGCCGGTGCGGGTTGCCCGGTAGTCAGATGACGCAGGGATGTTTTCTCCTGTGGAGTCAATTGCGCGTCCCAAGTGGCTTGGAGTTCAGGCAGACTGATGTTCCGAATCTTGCGGGCGCGCTCTTTGTGGGCGATGTTCTCGCGGATCGCCGCGATGTTGCCGTTGGCCTTCTGCGGTTCCCGTTCCAACAGTTCGCGCGTCTTCCGGTCGATCTCCTGGTGACGTTTGGAAAACTTCTCGATCAACGACGGGGAAACCCCTCTGATGTCAAAATCCCCCCGGGGCTTGTTGTCGATCTCGTAGCCGAACCGGCGTAGCGCCCGGGCCAACTCGTGGTAGTACAGACCCTCGATGAACTTGATGGCCACCAACATCTCGTAATTCTCCAAGGCCTTCCACTGGTTCTCGACCGAGTCATGGGTGGCGTTGAACAGGATGCAGTGACTGTGCAAATGCGGGTCCAGAGCGCGAGAGGTCTCGTGCCGGAACACGGCGGCGACGATATTTCCGGTGGTGCGGGCGGTGCACTGCCCGTTCTTGCGCACGCGCGTTGCGGCGAACGACTCCAATTGACTGAGCGCGGCAGTCACCGCCTGCTCGTGCGCCTCGACAATGCGCCGATCATGGCCTACCAGAGCGGCGACGGACACAGACTTGGGCGGGGAGAATGTGAAATCGTAGAACACGCGGCGATTGGCGCTTTGACGTTCCCGGCCATCCGCTCCAATCTGTCGCCGGGTGGTTTTCTGGCGCAACGTGAGTCGTTGGCCCGTCTGCGGATGGAGATTTTCGCAAAGGCGCACGAACTCGTCGTTGTGGGTGTCGCCAGACAATCCGAGCGCCTCCGCACCTTTGCCGATCCACTGGCCGGCGACTGCTTGGCTCTCCGAGTAGTAATCGCCAACAGAGAGGTGCTCTTGGAAATACTTCTCGGCATCCTGCAAACTGTATTGTGCTTTGGCCGCAAGCATGGCAGGAAGATTACTGCGGCAGGGGGAGAGCGCGTTAGCGAGCAGCGGGCGAGTTGGCGCGAGTTAAGGCTGATTGTGGGAGATTGTGGCCAGGCGGTTCAATCCGCCCGTTGTGCACCTTGGTTTTGCGGGCATTCTTTGCTTGCCAGTGCCGCACGATAGCATCAGAGGCGCGGGCCAGCCATTGAGGATCGGATCGTAGTTCGGTCAGTGTGGCCGTGGCAAAATACTTGATGGCCGTGGCCGGCGGATGCCCCAAAGGTTTCAGCAATCCCGCGTGTACGAGAATGGGAATGTCGTGCGCGGCGAAGCCCAAGTACCAGGCAGCTTCCTGCGCGTCCATGCGAGCCGGCGGAGTCCCGCACACCAACAGGAAATCTTTTCGCTCATTGTTCATGTCAAGAGCCCTTCAACGCAGAGCCTGACTTTCTTTCTGACTACGGAGGGTGCACTCTACGCCAATGGAAGCGTGGGCATGTGTAGCTACTACACGAATTGTGTGCCATCCAGAGCAGGCGATGAGAGGGCGAGCGTGAAATGTTAAGCGCCAACCGGTGGCGAAACGAGCGCGGTCACAGGTGGAAGCGTAAGGGCACAACAGGGACGCTCTTACCTTGACGGCGCGAGCGGAGCCATATAATTGAGGCGCGAAGGCACGCCGCCCATTCCGTCGAGAGCGGGTAGCGCGACTTCGCCGATGGTCGAGCGGATGTGAGCGCCAACCGGCGTGCAAGAAGCGGTCGGTGCCGGTGGACAGAGCGGCAGGCGGAACGGACGCATAGTCGTTCCCGCTGGACGCGACGGAAGACGGCACGGACCGCTGGTGAACCACCAACGTCGCGGCGCGTGCCAGAGGCAGCGTAACGAAATGAGTGGAGCTGGCCACTGGCACGGGCCAGCGCGGCGACCGGGTCGGTCAGCGGGCGATGCGCATACCGAGTACAATCCCGAATGTAAATACCGCAGCCAGTATCAGGATAACGCAGAACCATTCCTGTTGCGTGTACCCGTTCCTGATCTCGATAACTCTTTCCATCAGTCGGTCGCGTTCGGTCATGAAGTCAGTCCGCGCGTTCTGCCACACGGCGACTCCGGCTTCCAACTGATTTTGGATGCGCTTGGCGGTCGCTTCTGTGTGCGTCAATTCGACGCGCATATCGGCCACGATCTTCCTCGCAGTCTCGGTGTGCCTGACGACGATCTGTTCCAGCGTCCCGGTCCGGACGGCCATACCGTCGGTGAAGTTATGAAAGGCTGTGGCAGTTTGGCGTTGATGTTCGGCGAAGGCTTGATCCAGTTGCTGACGGGCCGCAGCCAATTGCTGCGGCATTCGCGCTGCCACGCGCCACTGCGCACGGGTCAGCAAGGTGAGTTGAACGGGAAACGAATCCTCGTCTCCCTGGCACCATTCGGACAGGATCTTTCGCAGTTGTTTGGCTTCCTGGGGTGAAGCTCCTTCACAGAGCGCATCGAAATTGGTCTCGTCCATGGCTAGTCTCCAAAGTTGAGTTCCGGACTCGGTTCCGCCACGGGTGACGCCACCGTTGGCGCGGATTTGTGTTTGGGAATCAACGCCGTGGGCAATAGCAGATTGGCAATCGCGTCGTATTGCTGGAACATCCTCATCATGGCCCACTGCATCTCACCGGCGAGCAACCGTTCCAAATGACCAGCGTCCACGCGCGACAGTTCGGCAAAGCACAGGCCGCGCTTGGCGATGGCCTCCGCCTTTTCCGCCGCCAGCAGGGTGGTGGGTGTGAGGGTCGGCAGGCTGATGGAGTGCGCCCCGAAGGCGATCATCTCGTTTTCCAATTGTGACCCACGGAACAAATCGCCCCGCGCTTTCGCCGGGTTGTGGACGACGATGTAATCCGCACGGTCGCCAGCCCGGAGGAACAAGTGCCCGACGTTGGTCATGCTCTCGGTATCGTCGGTGGGAAACAAAAAGAACGTCAACCGCACGCCTTGTTCGGCACAAGCTTCCATGACTTGCAGTTCCTCCAGTGCGCTGAGGATGAGGGCATCGGCTTGCGCGCGGGTGTCGATGATGTGGACGGGGGCGGTGTCCTTGAGCACGCGGCGGAACAAGCGGAGCAACTCCGTCTTGCTTTCTTGCTGGTTGCCCAGTGGATACGACCGGACAGCCTCGGGATGGCGGCTGGCAAAAGTATGATGACGATCATCGAGATCGGAGCCGGTCCAGGCGATGCCGAGTCGGTCGAGCCAAGCGGTACGGAATTCGGCCTCAAAGCTCTTGCCAAGGTTGCCTTTGGATTGTGGATTCAAGTGAATGCGTTGAGTGATGTTCATAGACTTGACGGATCGTTGAGGTTGATGTTGTTGGGATTCGGTTGCCGAAACGGACGCGCGACCGGAGTGGCTGCGAGTAGGGGCTTGCGTTGCGTTGTGGTCGCCGGTCGCGGAGAACCCTGCGTCCTTGGAGAAGGCGCGTCTCTTTCCCAATGGGGCCGTGCGCAGCGTCTCAAGTATCGGCGATAGAACCCGTGTACGCCCTGGAACGTAATGAGGCAGCTTTTCTCGGTGCGAAGCTGTTCGGCGATTTGCCTCCAGGTCTTGCGTTGCCGCCGTTGCTGGCGGATGAATTCAACGTGGGGATCGAGCCGGCTGTGAAACGCCGGACCGCCGCCGGTTCTTGCCCGTTTCTCTTGGTTCGGGCTGGGTGTGGCTTCCGAATTCATCGGCCCGAGAGTACGGTGGATCGTACTCCAGACGTTAGCGAGTAGTAGGCGAGTTACGCCGGGTAGTGGCGGAGTTGTTGCGAGTAGCCACCGAATCACGTCGCGTTGACAGGCGTTGACGATGTCCACACGTGTCAACAGATTCTGTAGTTGTCGAAGTCATGACCGGGAATGCAGCATCGGCATTCGTTTTCCTGGCGTTCTTGTCTCGCCAGTGCTCGACAATGACATCGGACGCACGCGTCAGCCATTTCACGTCCCGGTGTAGCTCCGTTAGTGCCGTGGTGGCGAAGTATTTGACGCCGTTGGTCGGTGGGTGACCGAGTGGCTTGAGCAATCCTTTGGCGACTAGAATCGGGATCTCATGGGCTTGAAATCCAAGATACCAAGCGACTTCCTCGGCTGTCAGCCGGGCGGGAGTCACCTTCAGGTTCAGAAATTGTTCCCGTTGTGAATTCATGGTTTCAAATCCGAATACCCTGTGTTAGGCGGGCCGACTGACCGATAGACTCCGTCAGCGTTAATGACTCGCCAACTGCCGACAGGCAGCCGTCGGAGACGGCCTGTGCAACCCTGCCGGGATTGAGTCGGATGGATCGTAAATTGGTAAGGTGTTGATGCGCTGGTATTACTACCAGTGGGCAGCTTAATTTGTTGCCGAATTTCATTCATGGCTGGGGGCGACCATGCCGCAGATTCCCTTGGAGATTGTTCGCGAGCGCGGACAATTTCTTGGGGGTTATTGCCCCCCTGCGAAATCGGTTTGGGCGCTTCATGCTTCATTGGCGACAAGAATGCCAGAGGTTCTCCTCAATTTTGTTCCCGAACAGGAACAACTTTTGAGCTGCTTGCGGGTAGAAAAACGTTGAAACGGTGTGTTGAGCGGTGTTGACTTTGTCAACGCATGTCAATAGTTGTCAACAGTTTGCGGGAGATGCTCCTGCGCGTTGTGGGCGGAACCCTAACCTCGTTAGGAGTTGGGCGTCCCTGCCAAAATCACACGCATAGTGTGAACCATGCCAGTTGGCCACGGTCCATTTCCTGTCCAAACGCTATGCCGGTCTCGATCGCGGCAGACCCTTCGTCGCTTCCATCATCATCACCACAATCGGCAGAAGCCTGTCGTAGGGTACCAAATGGCTGCCTCGCAAGGACTCGAACCTAGACAGTATTGCCCCGGAGTTTTTGAGGTGAGTGGGGGCTCAAAAGGACTTTTTCTGCAAGCTTTTAGGCCAATTCGCCAGGGCATACCATTCACGCAGTTTCATCTCGTTTCACACCATCCACTAAGCAAAATTGAGCAAAAAGATCCGTCTTGGGGGCTCCTGTGGGTCCCTGTGGGCTCGTATGGACTCTCTCAGTGTGAACTGGTCATCCAGAGCCAGAAGGCTCGCATCAGAGAGAACCTGAATTGACTACCTAGATTTGCTGGCCTTTTCCATAATTCTTATAGTACAAACACATCCAACAAGGAGGCGTACGTGCGAAGGAGGTTTTGTTGGGTCGCGGCAGTGCTGTGTCTACAGGGCGGCTGGTGTGCGTTGTCTCGCGCCGAGAGCTTCACCACCAACATCATCAGCGGTGTGTCCACCAATGCCGGGACCTACTTCATCCTGGGTGACACCGGCAGCATGAATTATCTGGAGATCAACAACGGCGGATCGCTCGGATGCGTTTATGCCACAATCGGCAACACCCTTCCCGCCAGTAACAACACAGCATTGGTCACGGGCACGAATTCTACATTGGCCGCTGCAAACGGGTTTGGTTTCGAGTCAGCTGGCAATTCGTTGATCGTGTCAAACGGCGGCGTCCTGACCGTGCCCATAGCTTCTTATGTTGGGGATGAACAGGGGGCCAATAATAATCTGGTTCTGTTGACCGGAAGCGGCTCCGTCTGGAATAGCGGGAGTCTGGTGATCGGCTATCATGGAATCGCCAACCAAGTACAGGTATTGAACGGGGCCGAACTTTTGAATACTGGCGGTGTCATTCTCGGCGCCGAAATCTCCAGCAACAATGCGCTTGTTGTGATGGGTTCTAAGTCGCGGCTGATAACCAGCGGTCGCCTTTTTATGGGAGAGGGCGGTTCGGGGAATCAATTGGCACTGAGCGGCGGTGCTTCGTTTACCTGTGCGAGTGCCCAGGTAGGCGGTGCAGGTAACGTCATCAATGTCACGGGTAGCAATACCGTGTGGAGAAACACCGGCAGCCTCGACCTGGGGTACTGTTGCGGGGGCAGCAACCAACTCACGATTGATGCGGGTGCCGTCGTGAGCAACACCACGGTCAGCGTCGGGGATGACCCAATTTCCGGCAACAACCGGCTGGTTGTCGCCGGACCCGGTACCGTTTGGCATAATCGAGATTTCTACTTTGGATCGAGCTCCAACAACACGCTGCTGGTGACCAACGGTGCGACGGTTTACAGTTCCGTGGTCATCGACATCGGTGACGGATCCGGTGCGAATAACAATACGGTTGTGGTGACCGGCACCAACACCGTTTGGAGCAACAGCGGCAGCCTGGTGGTTGGAAGGAGCGGCAGTTCGGGCAATCAAATGCAGATTCTGGACGGCGCAGCAGTCGTGAGCAACACTTCCGTGTGGGTGAGTGAAAGCATCAACAGCGCTCTCATTGTGGACGGCGCGAACTCGCTGTTGACCAGTAGTGGCACGTTTGTGGTGGGTGGTTTTGGACCGGGTAACCAGTTTACATTGAGTGGCGGCGCGACGTTCATCAGCGCCGGAGCGTGGGTGGGGGACAGTAGCAACGTCGTGTTGATCACCGGCGGCAACACGGTGTGGAACAACAACGGCAGCCTCCAGTTCGGGTACTGTTGTGGAAACAACAATCAGCTGGTCATCAGCGCTGGGGCCGCGGTCAATGACGGTGGGTGCACCATCAGCACCTCCAGCAATTCCATTTTGGTAGACGGAACTGGCACGATATGGAATACCGGATGGATATCCATCGCCGACTACACTTCTGGAGATTTGCTGGTGCTCACGAATGGCGCGACTGTCAACTGTATGGGAATTCAGGGAGGACCGGGCAATGATCTCATCTATCAAATGATCATTACCGGCAGCAACACGATTTGCAACGCCAGCACGATGACTGTGGGCTCAGAGTATTTCTCTGACCTGCTCCCCTGAAACTGTGCCATTTGCTATGTGAGTCTTGGCGGGTAATCTGGCGGGAGCCAGGAAGGAGCCAAGATGAAAGGGAAGCGATTCCGTGAGGAGCAGATCATTGCGATCTTGAAGGAGGCCGAAGCCGGTCTGGCGGTGGCCGAGCTGGTCCGCAAGTACGCCATCAGCGAGCAAACCTACTACCGCTGGAAGAGCAAGTTCGGCGGGATGGAACTCAGCGACGCCAAGCGTCTGAAGCAGTTGGAGGACGAGAATCGGCGGCTGAAACGGCTGGTGGCCGACCAAGCCCTGGACATCCAGATCCTCAAGGAGGTGAACTCGGGAAAGTACTGACGCCCGCCGCCAAGCGCCAGGCGATTGCCGCCGTGCGAGAGCACCACGCGGTGAGTCGGCGACGGGCGTGCGGGCTGATGCAACTCCCCCGAAGCAGTTATTACTATGTGGCCCAACCCGATCACGATGAGCCCTTGCGGCAGTGGCTGCGCCAACGCGCGGCCCAGCGCCGCCGGTTTGGGTATCGACGGTTGCTGGTGCTGTTGCGCCGCGAGGGCTGGGGCGACAACCACAAACGCGTGTTACGCATCTATCAGGAGGAACACTTACAGGTGAGCGTGCGCAAACGGAAACGGACGGCCCGGTGGCGCGGGGAGAAACCCGCACCGGCCGAGCGGGCCAACCAGCGCTGGTCGCTGGATTTCGTCAGCGATCAATTGGCCAACGGTCGGCGGTTTCGACTGCTAACCGTGGTCGATGACTTCACCCGCGAGTGTCTGGCCATCGAAGTGGACACCTCGTTGTCCGGGCAGCGCGTGGCGCGCGTGCTCGACCAGATCAGCCAAGGTCGTGGCCTGCCCGAACGGGTGGTGACCGACAACGGCCCGGAGTTCACCAGTCGGGCGCTGGACCACTGGGCGTATGAGCGCGGCGTGAAGCAGCAGTTCATCGAGCCCGGCAAGCCGGTGCAAAACGCCTACGTGGAGAGTTTCAACGGCAAGATTCGCGACGAATGCCTCAATGAGCACTGGTTCACGGTGCTGGCCGAGGCCCGCACGCTGATCGAACACTGGCGTCAGGACTACAACGAGCAACGCCCGCACAGTTCCCTGGGCAATCGCACGCCGCAAGAGTTCGCGCGGGCGGCGGCCAGCCCCCATGGGGGCTGTGAGGGTACAGAAAGCATTGAACAACCAACCAACCACGAGGTAAAACTACCGTCAGGACTCAACTAGAATTGTCCAGCCTACGGGTGCAGGTCCTCTCGACGAACAACTTTCCACCGTCGCTGTTGATCAAAGAGGGGGGGCAATTATTAAGCAACACGCATGCCTTAATCGAGGGTTATGGTGAGGATTACACTGCGGTCGTGACAGATCCAGGTTCCCAATGGGCCGGAATTGGCCAATTGATAATCGGTAACAACTATGGCGATCATTTGCTCATCTCCAACAGCGCTGTTGTGCAGGCGTTTCAGGCGATTGTCGGAAACAGCATCGCTCCATGCAACACAGTCACGGTCGTTAATGGTGGCGCGTTTATCGTGACCAACAACTTGGCCAACGCCTCGCTCACATTACCGTCCGGGTACATCTTCTTGAGTGACGGGACGGTGATCGGAAACAATATCAGTATCTCGAACCAAAGCGAGATCGCCGGCTGTGGGACAATCATCGGAAACGTAAACAACAGCGGCACGCTGTCCGTCAATTGCCCCGGGGGAACGCTCACACTCGATGGCATCTTGACAAACAACAGCAGCATCATCGCCACCAACGGCGCGGACATCGAATTCCTTGGGCCGGTCGTCAACAACGGCACTGTCGATCTGGTCAACGGGTTCGGCCATTTCTTGGGTGGTTTCCTCAACAAGGGTGTCTATCGTGATGCCGGCACCGTGCTCAAGACGCCAGCATTGAACTTCACCACCATTGGCATGGTAATCAGCTTTGGCAGTGTCAGCGGCAAGACGTATGCAGTGGAGTACACGGACTGTCTGACGCCAACCAATTGGTCCGTACTGTTTGGAGGAATTACAGGAACCGGCGGAACGATGCAATTCACGGATACCTCTGCCGTCGGCTTGACCCAACGGTTCTACCGGGTACACTTGACGATGCCGTGAGCGCGGTCGATGCGCAGCGGGATTTGGTGAACATCTGAGACTCTGTTCTTAGATGCATGAACAACCAGAATTCAGAAACAGCATCCCTGCTTGCCAGCTGAATGCTGATAGCTGCTCGACTTGCTTCTCTCTTTTTCTTTGCGGAATTGACACGTTGCTATTTCCTCGTAAAACATTGTCGTGCTTGCGCGGTGCGCCCCTTCTTTTTCTCTCTTGCGAAGGGGCGCAATGTCTCCAATCCGTGAAAGATCGCAGGCCTGACGCGGTTGGGGGTAAGGGGGAGGTTTCGTCGAAGTGTGACGAGGCGGGCGCTTTGCCTTGATTCCTAAATCGGCGGGGGCATACTTGCGCCATGCGGATACGCACGGCCTGCTCGCTTTGCCTTGATTCCTAAATCGGCGGGGGCATACTCTTGCGTGGGTTGCTGTTCGTGCTATGTATGCTTTGCCTTGATTCCTAAATCGGCGGGGGCATACTAGAGAATGGCAGGAGGACATCGACCCCACGGCTTTGCCTTGATTCCTAAATCGGCGGGGGCATACTACAAGGCCAACGAAGCCGCCCGGCACGGTGGCTTTGCCTTGATTCCTAAATCGNNTTCCTAAATCGGCGGGGGCATACTCGCCGATTGTAAGGCTCACTGGCAGCGGGCTTTACCAAAGTTGTATTTGTTCAGGCAGGTCTTCCGCCTCGGTTTCCGAGGCGGGGGACCCCTGAATTACGAAGGACCGTTCCCATTGGGCCCGGGTCACGAAGACGGCACGGACGCTGCCCTCTTCTGGGAGGTTCTGCTTCACGCGGCCGAGATGAGTCTCCTGCCTCGCGAAGGTCACACACGCCCGCGCATAGACGCTGTACTGAATCATCTGGTAACCGTCATCAATCAGAAAATTCCTGAAATCGGTGGCGCGTTTGCGCTGCACTTTGCTCATCACAGGCAGGTCAAACGCGACGATTAACCAGCCCATTTTGAATTTCTCGGTGTCCATGGCCTGTAGAGCCGGGGCTGTTTGTGCAGTACCGCGCGGCGAAAGCCGCGCACGACGCCCTCGATGCAGCCCTGCACCTCCAGTGTCAGGTCGAGGTACTCCACGCGTTCCAAGGGAAATGCCGTGACCCATTTGCGAAATTCTTTCGAGACTTGCCAGTATTTCGGGTCGGGATGCTCCTTCGCCCACTGATAGACACGCCAATCCACGCACGGACGAAACGGTTCCATGAGATCGTATGCCAGCGGCGTGCTGCGTTCGCGCGGAGCGTGGGAAATGCCGAACGTAGGGTCAAGCCCCACCCCGAATAATTTCTGCAGGATCGTTGACAGCAGCACCGCGTAACCGTAATTGAGCAGGTCGTTCAACCCGCCGCCCTCGCGCGCGCGGAGAAAGTCCGGCTGCGCGACGCTCCGACCGAGAACCTGCCAGAACATCCGTGCGCAGATCGACTCCTTGTGATCCTTTTTGCCGAACGCCGTGCCGCGAAGCGATTCCAAGCTCTTGTCGGACGGTGCAATGTGCTGAGCTAGGGAAAATTGGTTCTGACACTTGGAGTCAACCGTCTTCCGCCAGAGTTGCGTCCGCACTTCCTCAGTCAACGACACTTGCGCGCGACACAACAGGGTATCCGTGGAACGATTGGCGGGAAGTAACAAACTGACAGGCTTGAATGATTCACAGATGATCAACGCCACGCCATGCTTCGCGGCCTCCACGATCAATTGGCTATGAATGGATGCGGAAAAACTATTGATGATAATGGAAGCCACATCCTCCAACGGCACCTTCTTCTCGCCGTCGGCGGTCTTGCACGTCAACTGCCCGTCATGGCAACTAATCGAACACTGCGGGCTATCGATACTGATGATGTGGTACGACATGAGTACAGCTTCTCATGCTGTAATGATGCCAGAAGTGTGCCAACTTAGGATTGCTTTGGAGCGGACGAAACGCCCGTCAGCGGTGCATCCACAATCGTCATCCCGTCTTTGAGCAAGGATGAAAGGAGGACATTAATCTTGTGTCCGTCCGTCTTATTCCGAAGTCTCACAACATCAGGCCGCCCCATATCCAAAGCCATACCGGACTTGTTGTTCTTCGCCGAGAATACCTTCCAGACACCAGAGTATGTGCCCTTCGGAATGTATATGATCTGTCCGTTACGCAACACGCGAGGCAGCTTGCCACCGTTGGCTTTCTTCAGCTCCTGCAAACGCGGCCAGACCTTGTGAAACGGGATAATGGTCGGCTGCGGGTCGAGTGCAACGCCAAAATTCTCACCCACCACCAGCGCACCGCTAAGCCTATGCAGCTTGCCGTCTTCCAGTCCAATGAGTTTGCTTGCCCGCTCGACAGCCTGCTTCAACGGGCGCTTGCCGTCAGGCTGTCGAATCCGCTGTTGAAGCGTCACATCACCGTCCTTCGAGCCTCGCACCCGCCACGTGTTTTGTTCGACGCGCAGTCCCGCGATCCGTTTCGGAATATGCTGCACGACGCGCTTTTCAGCAAGGCGTTGTCGAATCTGTTCCTTTCGTTCTGGTCGCAAATCTCTTAACTGAACACGGCCTTGCGGGCCGGTGGCGAACACGTTTAGCGCGATCAACTCCTTCTGCTCTGCTGAAGTTAGGTTGCGCTTGGTGATTAATTCCCAGACACGCCCGTTGTTCGGGATAAAATGCGAAGCCAATCCGAGCACGCAGGCATCCAGTGCGTGATGCAAGTGGGTGATGTCACGGATTTCTGTCTTGGTTTTTGGTTTGCCCTCAACGTCCAGAACTTGTGAACACGCCAAACCCAGGCAGCCCAAAACGTCCCACGCTTTGCGCACTTCGCCGGTTACCGCGCCCGGCAGCGACACAATCACCGGCGGTTGTTTCACGTCGGCGAATTCACGTTTGAGCGTCAGTGCTCCAAGCCGCACTAGCTGTGAGGTGACAGTCAGGTCGCGAGGCGTGAATTCCTTCTCCTCATAACTCGGCAGCAACAACAGGTCCTTGCGACGTTTCTTACGTCGCCTGTCGTCGTCATGCCCTCTGAACGCCTCCAATCCCTCGACAAACTCTCGGTAACGATTCACGCTGACAATGGACAGGTTCGGCAGGTCTTCGACCGTCTTGCCCTGTTCTTCATTCACGAACTGCAAGGCCGTCCGTTTGCCTTTCATCGCATTGATTGCTGAGAATGTGATGACCAGTGAATCCAATGAGTCCGACGCCCTGTCCGCGTGCGGGATGATGTGGTCTTTGTCCACGCGCCGCGTCAGTAGATGGACCGGCTCGTATTCCATCCCGGTGTACGGACATCGCCAGCCGAGGTCTTCGGCCACACGCGCCTTGCGGATGATGCCAGGCGGGATATGGTGCAACCCGCGCTGATTCAGTTCCCGCATGAAACTCTCGTCACCTTCCAACTTTTTCACGACGTTCTTAAAATTGGCCAGCCGCAACCCGAGGTCTTGTGCAACTTCCTTGGCAGTTTTGCCGGACATTTCGCGCAGGTCGCGATTGACCTCGATAGTCATTTTGCCGATTCGCGTCTTGTCGCCGTCAGCGTATTCCTTGACGATGGCGTTGAGCAATCGGCTAAGAATCAGCAGTCGGTGGCGGACAAGGTGATTGTTGGTTTGCTGCGTCAATGAGCGGCTTAACTGCGCCTGACGTGTCTGTTCGGTCACGAACAAACAGCCGCCGTCCTCTGCTGGATGTTTGCCGTCCATCACTTGCTCGAATGCCTTCCGCAAAATCGGTCGAGAATAAGCCGCGCGCCCGTCCAGTTTCCGCACCTGCAAGATCTCACGAAGCAGATCGTCGCGGGTCAGCGCCTTATCCTTCTTGCGTCCCCTGCCGGCAGTCTTGTCGAGAATGGATTGAACCTGTGCGTGGAACGCCGGCACTTCATTGCCGAGATCGCCAAGTGTGACCGGCTTTCCTCGGCGCAGTTGACCGCGTGCCCGCTTCTGAATCCGCTCAGGCAAAGTCGGCCAGAGGGCCGCGCGATGTCCGGTCGTCACCAATTTCTGTACCGGGTCGAGAACCAGCGCGTCTTTGGCGTCCGGATGCATCAGCATAGTGGCGAGGTTGTGACGGATCGCACCCGTCACCTTTTCCACAGCATCCGTGAACTGCTTGGCCGTCATCGCGCCTTCTGCACGCGTAAGCCTGTCAAGTTCCCTGCGTTCCTCGACCGTCAGAGGCTTCAATTCCCGGTCAACCAAGCGCGCCACGCGGACATTGGCCAGCAACATCCCCCAGCGGAAATTGAGAAACTCCGGTGTGTTTCGCGACGGTACTTTCTGGCCAGAAATCGGACAGATGGAAATAATACGATTATCGAAGCGCGGCACGAGTTGGCCGAACAACAAGCCGCCCTGATAGCGCTGTGGCAACTTGATCTTGGGACAGGGGATCGCGCGCCAATCACTGAAGAGTGCCGCAGCGAACTTCTCGTCCGCTCCCTTTAACTTGCCGAAATGAGCCTGCAGGATGCGCGCGACTTCCGCTTCCACGACGCCACGAGGAAACGCCGCATTCAATCCCTTGAATCGCGTCATGGAAGAGGACTTCGCGCCGCGTGGGTCAACGCCGAGTTCCTTGCAGAAAGTTTCTGCCATCGTTTTGACGCCGTGCTTGTCCATCAGCGTCTTGGCGTTCTCCAGCTTCTCCGTGTCTTCCTTCTCCGCTTCGGCTTCTGCCGCGCTCCAGCGGCGGTTGGCGTCGTAGCCCCGATTGTGTGCGTACCAGCGCAGCACATCCCAAAGCTCAGGCCATGTTAGCGTCTTGCCACCGACAAGCACGCGCGCCGCCAACTTCCACGGCCACGCGCAACCTGACTTATCAAGTTGTGTTTGTGTCAACACGCCGAGATGCAGCAGCAATGCCTTCATCCGCTTGATGCGTTGCCTTGTGGAGCGAATGTGGCGACGCTGACGCCGGTATCCTCGCCGTGCGCTCGCCAAACAATCATCGGCCCGGAAGATCACCACGCCGCAACCTGCGATTTCTACATCAGGATTTGCTTGCAGGACGGCCCAGCCGATGGAGCTGTGGCCCACGTCGAATGCCAGTTGAAGGTCTGGCGCATTTCTCCTAGACGCCATGTCGCCATTGTGATACACAGCTTCCCGGAATCAAGACAAAGTTAGATAACGCAGACCGTTTCCCTATCCGCCACGCGGATACATCGGTTCAAAAGCGTTTCTGATATCGAAAGAGCGGGATATGCCTCCCGCTCTTTCTCTTTGTAACCCGATGACTGAATTTGCACGCATCCGGTCAGGAAACCCAAAACGCCAGAAGGCGCTNNATCGCCAGCGTTTCGGATAGCCCATGCCAGGAAAAGTCTTGGAGCTTTGCGAGCGGCGGCGTAGGGCAGGGGGGAAGCCTAAGCGGCAAAGTCCAAGTCTTTCACTGGCCATCCCATAAGGTCGATGAATCTCCGCACCCCGTGAGCGCTGCCCCGTTGAAGCAAGGCTGATTACCATCACACTGTCTCGGCGGTCGCAATCGTTTCGAATTCAGAGAAGATGTCAGGGTGATTCCCATTCAAGAATCTGACTACTTTGGCATTGTCAATGAGCTTTCTAATATAGCCGCGCGCCAGGGTCAGGTTCAGCATATTTTCTCCGTAGGATTCCTCAACAGCCTTGAGGTCGTGCTCAAGAGACTCCATCTCCTGCTCCATCTTGCCAATTTCTTCGGCTGACAATCCCTCCTTAACTTTCGGTTTTTCCGGTTGTGCCAATTGATCTCTTGGCGTGCCCAAAACCAAAGCTTCCGCATAGCCGGCAGTGAAATTATTGGCGCTCACCATCAGTTCGGATATTTCGATCTGCCTGACGCAACTGACTTGTTTAAGCAGATGAATGGCTTTTGGGCTGATTGCTTTGTCCTTCAATAAATCGACAGCCTCTTCGTGAATACCATCCAGCAGTTTCATTGACGCACGTACATTTCTGACCGGAATGTTCAACGTTACTGCGATCCGCTCCGGCCTCACCCCGTTCCGAACCGCCTTCACGATCATTTTATGTTCCTGGATGGGGGCGAGCCGGCTGATACGGGCATTATAGGTGAAGCTTTCATCGTCGTTGGCGATGATGCAGTCCGCCTCGGTTTCGCCGAGTTCTTTCAGCGCGAAATAGCGGAGATGACCATCCAGAAGCAAATATGTTCCCGCCCCGTCCTTCTGTGGATGCACCACGAGCGGTTCAACCAGCCCAACCTCTTTGATGGAGGCGTGGATTGTTTGGTAGCGACGGATGTTTTTTTGTGGGTCTTTCAACTGACGCACTGGAAGGATGACGGCGAGTGACAGCCGAACCTTCCGCATTTCAAATCCGATTTTTGTATCAGTCATGTAGCCTCCTTATGTTTGGTGCCGAGTTTAGCCCACAGGTATTTTGGCATGGTGGAAAGGGATTCAGCCCGCAATAAGGTCACGAAATTTTCGTCATTGAGGAGTTTGTCAAACGCCGTGACGATGAAGACCAGTTTGGCATCGCAAATCTTGGCTTTGCGAATCATCAGTTTTTGCTTCTGGCTCTCGCGCCGGTAAGCATTCACAAGGCTCTCGACACTGGTCAGTCTGTTCCGCCCAGCCCGGGTGCTGGTGTCTCGTTGCTTGCCAGCGAAACGTCGCTGGTCAATGAGGCGTTTCACAGTACGAATGGACACCTGGTTGAGTTGTTTGGTTTCGTAGGCTTTAAGCAGTTCACGTTGTGTCTCAACACTGTCCGCTTTCGCAATGTCCATTGCGACTCCCAGCGGAATCCTTCCGCTAGACGCCGCGTCCAGCAGGCGTTCTTCACCAGCGTTCTGCAAGGCGATCAAGCCAGCGACCATTGTGTTATCAAGATCAAGCTTTCTCGCAATTTCAGCATTGCCGTACCCTGCCACCTTGAGCCGTTCAATCTCACGTATCAATGCCAGGGGTGACGGGTATCGGCGAGCCATGTTTTCCACCAGGCTCCGAAGCAGGCGTTCCTCTTTTGAGATTTCAACAACCACCGCCGGGATTTCTTTGTGGCCTAGAGCGATAAATGCTTCGATTCGCCCCTGGCCACAAACCAGATCGTACCCAGCCCCTTCCTCCTCCTGTGCCGACCGCAGACTGACCTGAATCGGCTTTTTTAAGCCGAGGTGTTTGATACTCTGAACAATAACCTCAAACTTCTTCCGGTCACGATGTCTCGGATTCAGAATGCGAATCCGATCAATCGGGATCATTTCAATTTCATCTTTCATGCTGCTTCCTCAAACTTGATGCGCTCGGCCATGCCCAGAAAATAATCCAACGTATCAAACCGGTAGCCATCCAGATAAACGCCGTTTTCTTCCGCAATGCGCAGGTTCTCCCATGTCATGTCGATCGCTGGCAGTAAATAATAGTCGCGGATACCCTCGTTGGTGGCAGTCATCCGAACAGCGACCGTAATGTCCGGCTTCAGTCCCTCATCCAACCTGATAACCCACCTAGACGAACCGGCGGTTGTGATCCAATGGCGGCAGAGGACAATGGAGACACGCAATTCATTGTTGAGGTGGAGCAAATGTGTCCGCTCGTCCCAAGAGGCGACTGCGCCTAAATCCCCAATCCGTTGAATAACCGACGCAACGATTTCGGGGTGCTCCTTGCGCAGCTTACGATTGATTTCGATGAAACTGTAATCAATACCCGGATCGTAGCCGATTAAACGGTAGGCGGATACTAAACTGCCGAAACGATACCTGAACGCCGTGCTAGACGGGAGGTCAGCCGCCTCGTCGATCAGCATACCGCTGATGCGTCCGTGCTGGTTCAGCACGGCACGTAGTTTTTCCAACATCTCATCATCGGAGAGCTTCCGACTGCGAGCCAAAATGATGCCCTGTGCGGTGTGGAACAGGCTTGGCTCGACAATGCCTTCGAATATTCCGTCAGCTCGAATCCACTTTTCTTGCGGGTTGGCCACATGTTTGAGTTTTAATTTGAAGGAGGTGCGATGATACACATTGTTCCCGATATATTTCTCGTTGATGAGCACTTGATGGACGGTGGCCCGGTTCCACGCGCGTCCAAAGTCTGTGACCAGGCCTCGATCATTCAGCGACTTGGCGATTTCCGATTCGCTTTTTCCTTCACTGATGAATGTTTGATAAATCCAATTAACCACTTTAACTTCCTCATCCGGGCCGGGGATCAAGATCACCCGATCCGTTTGAAGGCTTTTGTGCTCCCCCATCTTGAGCGCGGCTTTGTGCTGGCCGTTCTGGTCAATCAACATTCGGCGCAGGCCGAATCCTGCCGTACCGCCCTGTTTGTACCCCAACTGAATCAAGCGGCAGGCTCCCTGAAAAACCTTGGATGACAATTCGCGGCTATATTCGCCGGCCATCGCGCGTTTGACACCTTTGACAATTGTGGAAACGGGGCTGCCGTCATTTTCAAATTGCTCGGCACAATAATGGACCGGGACGCCAGCGCGGCGACAGAGGTACTCATAATAGGCGCTCTCATCCGCATCCTGGAAGCGCCCCCATCGGCTGACATCGTAGACAAGGATACACGAGAAATTTACTTGTCCGTTCTTAACATCCTCAATCATCTGGGCCAAGGAATCGCGTCCTTGAATATTTAAACCGCTTTTGCCCTCGTCTGAATACACCTTGACGATCTCCAGTCCTCGGCGCTTCGCATACTCCCGAACAACGTCCATCTGGTTGCTCGTCGAGTACTGCTGGTGTTCCGTGGACATTCGGACGTAAGCCGCGGCACTGACAATTGGCAGTGCCTGGTCTTCTATGCTCATTTGAATAAACTCCGAACTTTATCGTTCAATCGGCTGTTTTGCCCCATCCGAATACTCTTTTTTAATTTCCAATCCCAAGCGCTTGGCGTATTTGCGAATCGCGCGCCTCTGTTTACTGATCGAAAATTGACGGTGTTCCGTGGATACCCTGGCATAAGCTACGACGCTCATGATTCGCAATTCTGTGTTTCCTTTATTCATGCAAAATAAATCAATCACCGCTGGTGATGATGTCAAAATCGCAACTTGTCTGTTCCCTGATTTGTGAATACGACGCGCTGGCAACGCTTGCTTTGTCTCTCAAATACGATTCAAAAGCACTTTTCATTGATACGACAAGTTTTCCACGCATTGCTTTTCATTGAAATAAACAAGTTGTGTGGAGACGGGTCAATTTGCGATTGCCCCCTTGTTGCAAGGCGAGTGGCACCGATAACGACCAAACAGAGTGACACCAAAACGACTCACAAGCGTCCCGGTGATTTTTTCGAGGTCGCCAAAAGCCGCGACCATAACCTGCCACCAGCCAGCGGCGTCTGGGTGAGGTGGCGAACGTTCTACCACGGACTTTATGATGCGGTTAATTTCTGGAATCCATTTAGTGAACCGGTTCCAGTATTGTTGCAGAAGAGGAAGCCACGAAAGCGCGTTGGCTCGTAAAGTTCCGCCGAAAAACTCATTTATCGTGGTATTCAAGACCAAGCGGTATGGCTGCACAAATGCTGGAAGGATGCTGACTGTTCTGCCGCAGATACAACATCGAAACCGCCGCACAAAAATGCGTAAAACTCCGCGTTTCGTGCTGGTAATGTTGCGGCAATAATAACCCAGCGCCTTTAGCGCATCCCTTGCATCACAATGAGGGCATTCAACTGGTGGCTCGATACCCTGATGGAAGCTTGTGCTCACATAATGATCGGCACTCACCTGCACGGCGCGAATGATCTGCATAAACAAATCAATCCTGTGCAGCAATTTTATGTGCCAAACGTTGCATCTTGCCGCCGGGGACGATGTGGGCGAACCAAACTTCATCTGCCAGCGCAGCGACAAATTCATTGCGGCGGATGGCGAGGGAGGTCGTGACACGGTGGTTGCCTCTGGTGAAACAGGAAAGAATCAAGAGACGGCCATCGGTCAAAGGATTTTGCCAATCCACCGCGAGCCGCAGTTTTTCAAGACTCCGGGCAGGACAGATAATGACGGGCTGACTTCCGCGTAATAGGATGCGGAGACATTCCTTTTCCACCGGGGAATGAAAACCGCTGATGATGCAGCGACCGGCATCGCGCCAGCGTGTGGCTTGGTCGTAGACGGCGAGGATGGCGCGGCCGGGGCAACGGGTGGAACAAAAGAGGGCGGTTTTGGATAATGCGAGCAGGTCTAAATTGCCGAGGGC
The DNA here is from genome assembly GCA_003164675.1 of Verrucomicrobiota bacterium. Classification (GTDB taxonomy): domain Bacteria; phylum Verrucomicrobiota; class Verrucomicrobiia; order Palsa-1439; family Palsa-1439; genus Palsa-1439. The sequence continues at coordinate 46,179 of PLTX01000036.1, forward strand.
GGATAGTTGCGGCAGGACGTCAGTGCGCAACCGCTTTCGTAAACGCGCTGGATAGCGGGCGTCAGCAGCGTTGAGCGCGATGGGTATCATTCCTCCTCGTCTTGAGAGTCGCGGCCAAGGCGGTATTTGATGTCGTAGTTGATGACGAAATCCAACTCCTCCGCCGTCAGCCCGTAGTGCCCCGCCAACACCCGGTCAATCGCGTCGATGATCGGCTTGGATTCGCGCGGGTAGAATTGATCATACTCCACCCTGCCGGTCGCTTCGTAGTCGGCGCGGATGCGTGTGGAGTTTTTCTTTAGTTCGCGCATAAGCGCCTTTGCAAGTCTGACGAGGTCTGGCAGCGTGCCGGATTGCCGGGCGTTGCCGAACGGAAACGACTCCACACAAAGTTTACCGGCTTTGAATGCATCGAAGAATACCTGCCAGTAAAAGTAGAAAAGGGAACTATTGATCGCGGCTACGAACTGTTCGACAGGGGCATTGAACCTGAACTCCTTGTAGTCCTCGGACTTCTTGATGCCGTCCCGGTCGCTTTTGAAGTACGGCACAAAGTCAACGCACTTGATGTAGTAGTGGGCAATTCGGTGTATGAAGACTGGATGTCTGGACGTCTGTGTCAATTCTGTCGCCAGCGGAGGCTTGGCAAAAACTTTCCGCAAGATGCTCGCTTCGGTCTCCGAGCTAATTTTTGGGAAACCGAACCGGTTCGGATTCTCGTTGATTGGTGTGAACTCGATGCAGAAAAAGACGTAGTCTCGAAATTCCTGGAAGAAGCGAAACAGCCGGGTGGCAAACTGTTTCCGTTTCTGTCCAGCCGCCCCTAACAAGATCGTCACGTTCATCTTCACACCGTCAAAAAGCTGTCCAGGGTTGGAGTCGCTCTCAAAATTGGCCAACCATGAAACTCCCGATGCCGCCACCACTTTCTGAATTGGGAGCATCCTCTCAGTACATACGAGACTCATGGGAACGATGAGGCCAACCCAACCGGTGCGACCAAGCAAGTGGTAGGAGCGCTCAACGATGAAGGCCCAGAGATTGTTGCATTCGAGCGTTACCAATCCTCTCGGTTGGTAGTCGCCCTTCACCTTTGCGTATTCGACCCAGGGCGGATTGCCGATAATCACGTCGAAGCCGCCGCGTTTCATGATGCCGTAGAACTCGATAAACCAGTGGAAGGGCTTGTGCGAGTGCAACCATGTGGCCAACGCGGCGGGCTTCGGCGCGTCCACGCCGTACTCGATGGCAAGATGCCGGTTGAGTTCGGCTTCGAGTGATTCGAGACGCTGGCGGAGGGCGCGTTTGTCGGCAGGAGTGACTTCGCCGCCTAGTTCGGTTTGCTGGCGGCGGAACATTTCGAAGGCGCTTTGCAGCAGAGCAGCTTTATCTTCGATCTTGGCCATCGCGTTGTCGAAATCGAGTTTGCTGGTGACGGCGCGTTTGACTTCATCGTAGGTGGCATAACCGACCAGGGTGTTGCCGGCGCGGATGTTGAAATCAATATCGGGTAGTGGCTCAACGTCATCGGCAGATTCAACCTGGGCGACCAGTTTCAGGAACAGGCGCAGTTTGCAGATTTCCACCGCCTCATCCATGATGTCCACGCCGTAAAGGTTGTTGACGATGATCGTCTTGAGGATGAAGTACGGCTCGTTCTGGTGAGCGGCCAGCCGGGACAGTTCGGCTTTAAAGTTCTTCGCGTAGTTCGGGTGCGCCTTGCTACCGGTGCGCTCCCATTCCCGGACGAACAGCGCCATGCGATTCAGACAGGCTTCGTAGAGCGGATAGAGGATGTTCAGTGCGGCAAACAGGAACGCGCCGGAGCCGCACGTCGGGTCGAGGACGGTAAGAACCAGCAGGGCAGCGTAGAACGCGCTGAGCAAATCGGGTTCGGCGTTTTCAATCACGTCCTGCGCGAACTGGCGGATGTCGAGGTTGTAGGTGATGAAATCGTTGATGTCGGTGATCTCGCCGCCGGCAAACTTCTTTCGGACTTCCTCGTAGCGTTGCCGGCGGGCGACGACCTCGCGCCAGATTTCCGTGGGCAGGGCGTATTCGGCGGGTGCCGGTTTATTCCATGCGGTGCGCATGGACACATCCTTGATGCCGGCAGCGATCTCGGCCGGCAACTTCAGTTCGACGCCCTTTTTCACGGCGGGGTAGATGTACCGGGCGGGATCGGCCTGGAGTAGTTTCCAAACGGAGTTCTCGTCCTCGAACGCGACTTTGCATTTGGCGCGGGCGACTTCGAACAGGAACGGGAGGATGGTGTAGCCGCTGTTGTAGCCGGTGATGTCCTCCTGCGTGTAGTACGCCCCCATCTGCTTTTGATTGATGTATTTCTCAAAGATGAAGCCGAGCACATCGGGATTGATCTCGTTGTCGCGACGCAACGGGCGTTCGTCGAGATGCCACTGGTACTGATCAAAGAAGTCGAACAAGCCCTCGAACGCGGCGTCGGCCACCTGGATCTTCTCGCCGTGGAGTTCCTCGATCTGGTGGCGCTGGAAGATGCCCCCGTTGAGGTAGGGCACTTTGCCGAGCAGTTGGTTGGTCTCGACGGACCGGTTCCGGGCTTTCTTGGCGAAGCCCTCGAAGAACAATGGACACAGAAACTCGGCGTAGAAGCTGTTCTTCCGGGATTGCCGGCTCAGCGCGAGTTTGTTCCGCAGGTAATCCGGGTCGCCGATGAGGAAGCCTTTTTTCTGGATGAAATAGACGAACATCAGCCGGTTGAGCATGACGGACGCGTACCACTCACGGTCGGCCACTTCGCCGATGCCATCAATGAATTTAAGAAACGCCTTCCGATGGGTGTCAAAATCCCGGTAAAAGACCTTGGTGACCTTTTCCAGGTCAAACGCCGTGCGGGCGCGGTTGGAAAGCACCAGCGTATGGACGTCGCCCCGTTCCTCTTCTTCGAGGGAGACGTACAGACCTTGCAGCTTTTGGAGCAATGAATCCCCGGGCTGGCTGCGGTGGTATTCGTGGGTGCGNNACGAACATCAGCCGGTTGAGCATCACCGAGGCGTACCAGCGATGCAGTTCGCCGTCGGGAATGCCTTTGATGAAGGCGAGAAATGCCGCGTGCTCTGTCTTGAACCGGTCGTAGAACCGGCGGGTGACACGCTCAACATCGAATGCCGCCCGGACGCGACGGGTAATATCCGGCAGAGTGAGTCCGGCCTCCTCCTCTTCCAGCGACACGGCAAGAAGCTGCAACTTCTGGAGCAATGGATCTCCGCTCTGGCCGGCATGGTAATCCTGCGTGCGGCAGGCGATAGGCCGGCCGGGTTCACGTCGCACCCACAGCCATGATTGGAGGTTGTCGCCGACGGTGAAAACGAGAATGTGCTCGAAGGTGATTCGGCTGACCTCCCGCTGCACTTTCAGTCGCAGCCGATAATCCGGGATACTGCCGTCGAGCATGGCGCACCGGTAGGCGATCAGCCCGCACTTCTTTGCGATGGCCTGTAACTGGTAACGCTGTTGCTCGACATTGACCTCGAACGCCTGGTCGGAGCGATCCCAGCCGAGTTCCTCGACGAACAGCTTGGTGAGATCGCTTTGTTGGAGCAACGGCCGGGCGCGGGTGAAGTCGAGTGGCATGGGTCAATCCTTCCGGATGCCGAGGGAACAGATGATACGAGGTTCTTGGGAGCGGTGATCGTCGGCGGGGACGGTCAGCCGGTCTTCTTCATGGAGGGCAAGAACCAGCTTCGCCAGTTTCTCGGTATCAATGCCAAGCCGGAGTTCCCGGTTCAGTAGGTCGGTGGCGTACTCTGTCAACGGTGTGTCGTAGATGTCTTGAATGGCATGGTGGAGTGGTTTGATGTCGAACAACGTGCCGCGCTTTTGCTCGGCGTAGTCTTTGAGCCGGTCATACGTGCGGCGGCGGGCACCGGTGGGCCGACCGAGTTGACCACCTTCGGCACGGTGTTCGGTGGCGATGAGTTTGACGCCTTGTTGGACGAGATCGTGATGGCTGTCGAGACGCAGCAGGCCCGGCGTGTTCGGCTCACAGGCGGCGGCGCGGAGGATTTCATGTTGTGATTCGGTGACCGTCTGGCCCTCCTCGTTGACCCATGCCAGCGCGTCGTTACCGTCGGCGGCGCGGACATAAACCATGACGCCGGTCGTCGGTGGCACGGGCGACGCGCCGGTGGGCGGCGTGATGGCGGACAACGGCTTTGTGGAGAACACGACGTTGGGTAGATCGGGGATGAGTTTTTTAAGTTTCGGATCGGCGTCGGTCGCATTCTTCCAGACCTGATAGGCTTGCGAGGCGAGGTCCACTTCGTTGTCGTCGGGATCGTTGAGGATGCCGGCCTTCTCGGTGAACAGGTCGTGGATGAGTTGGTGGTGCTTCTCGTCCTCGAAAAAAGCCTCGTCCGTGCCGATGACCTCGGCGTTCTCGCGGAGGCGTTGCCGGACTTTCTCGCGGAGTTTGATGATCCGGTTGACGCCATCGGCCGGCAGGAACGAGTAGCAGAGAATTTTCTCCGCCTTCTGGCCAATACGATCCACGCGGCCGGCGCGCTGGATGAGACGGATGATCGCCCACGGCAGATCGTAATTGACGATGATGGCGGCATCTTGAAGGTTCTGACCCTCGCTGAGCACGTCGGTGGCGATGAGCACGCGCAGTTCATCGGTGGGCTGGACCTGTTCGCGCTTCCCGTTGCTGACGGGGCTGAACCGGTGAACGATGCCGGACGGATTCTCGTTGTCGCCGGTCACGGTGGCGGCCATTTTCAGCCCTGCGGCGCGCAGTTCCCGGCCCAGATAGGCGACCGTGTCGGCAAACTGGCTGAAGATGAGAATTTTCTCCTTCGGATGCGACTTGGTCAGGAGTTTGGTCAGTTCCGCCAGCTTGGCGTCCTTGGCGGGTTGCCAGACGCCGGCCAATTCCAGAATCGAGATGAGGCGTTTGGCATCTTGTTCAAGGTCTTTGGCCAACTGCACGGCGAACACGTTGGGGCGCAGCCAATCGAACCGGGTCCGGTAGCTCTGGTGCAACAACTCATAGGCGGCCTGACCTTGTTTCTTGAACTCGGCCAGGGTGCGGGCGTCACCGTCGGGCGAACCGGCCGGAGCGTCCCCCTCAAAGAAATCGCGCCCGGCACTCGCCGAGTCATTGTCGGCGTCGGCATTGCTGGTGTCGAACAAGGCGGCGTCCTGCGTCCCGATGGGCAGCGGCAGGTTGTTCTCGATGGCGTGAAGGAAAATGAAGTTGCGGTGAATGTGGCGACGGACGGATTGCAGGAACGACGAACCGCTGCTTTCGAGGCGCTTGAACAGGTTAGTGCGGCAGAAACCCATGAGCCGTTTACCGGCGCGGTTCAGATTGCGGATGATCTCGGCTTCGTCCTGCGACGGCGCGACGTCGAACGTCGGGCGGACATAATTGCCGAGACCATACCGCGGCAAGTGGAGCAGCTTGATTGTGTCCACCACCATGTCGGAATAGAGACGGGCGTACTGGTCTTCGGGTTTACGATCGTTGATGGTGAACTTGAGCGTCTGCGGGATGCGTTTCGGGAAGTAGAACGGCTCGCCGTTCTCGACGAGCAAGCACGACTTGCCGGTGACGGGATGCGGTTTGGCGTAGTTCTTCTCGATGAACGACCGGGTGCGGCGCACCATGAACAACCGCATCAGTTCGCGCCAATCGTCGGCGTACTCGCTTTTCTCGAACGCGGCCAGTGAGTTGACCGGGCACTGGTGTTTGAGGGTGAAGTTTTCCGGGCGGCCCTCGCATTCGCGGCGCAGGTATTGCTCCGGACGCATTGGCAGCACAAGTTCGGGATTCAGGAACAGGCGGAGTTGGCTGCCGAGGTCTTCGTAGGACTTGTTGTACGGCGTGGCCGAAAGCAAAATGCACCGGCTGGCGTTGCGTTCGATGTAATCGCGGATGATGGCGTAGCGACGGCCTTCCCGGTTGCGGAGATTGTGGCTCTCGTCCAGCAGCACAATCCGGTAACGCCGCAGCTCTGGTAGGACCGAGGCGACTTCGGTGATACTGACCACCTTGGCGAGCAGCCGGTACTCGCCGCAGTAATCATCCCACATCCCCTTCAGGTTCTTGGGGCAGATGATGAGCGTTTCCAGCGAGTGCGGCGGTTCTTGGAACACCCGCGCCAGCGCCGTCGCCATCAACGTTTTGCCCAAGCCCACTACATCGCCGATCAACACGCCGCCGCGTTTTTCAAGATGGCGGGCCGCGATCTTCACGGCGGCGGCTTGGAAGTCGAACAGCTTTTCGCGAAACTCCTTCGGAAGTGAGAACTCGTCCAGCCCGGCGCGAGCTTCCTCCGCGAGATGGTAGGCCATCTTCACGTAGATGTGGTACGGCGGAATGATGTCCGGTCGCGCCCAGCTTTCCTCTATGACCTGGATCAGTTCCTTCGTGATGTCCACGCACCAGCGGTCGGCCCACCGGTCCTCGAACCACTTCGCCAGCTTCGCCGTGGCATCATGGTCGAGCACGTCCACGTTCAACTCGCCTTGTTGCGACAGCCCGGCCAGCGTCAGATTGCTGCTGCCGAGAAAACCGGTAATCGGATTGTTCGGGTCGGGACGGAAACAGAGGTAGAGTTTTGCGTGCAGCGGATGGCGCAGGAACAACTTCACCGCCAACTTGCCGTCTTTGAGTTGCGCCGCCAATCGGCGCAACGCCGCTTCGTCGTTGGTGGTCGGCACGCCGAGCGTGAGTTGCTCACGAAACTGCTCAGCCAGTTTCTTCTTCAGACGGACGACCTGCTGCTGATCCACCTCCTCGTTGCGGTGGATAAGGCTCAACGCCTGTCGCAAGCCGTCTTCGTCCAACCGCTGCATCCCGACCAGCAACCGGCATTGCTGCTTGGTCGTGCCTGTCCACCTCTCGACATAGGCATCCAGATGCTTCCAACCGCGAAGGTTGAAATAGCCGACACAGAAATCGGCACGCTCGGAAATGGCCAGCGTTTGCTGCAACGCCGGCAATAAGTCCTGCTCGATGTTATCGAAAATACGGGGCACGGGCTTCCTCGCTTGCGCGATTCGGCCCTGCCAGGCTGTCTGCCAAGGCGGGCGATGCCGAAAAAAGTGGGACGTGTTTACTCACGTCCCACTGCGGGCATCGCCAGACGCCTTGAACAGAACGCTTTCGGCACGCCCCACACGGGGCGTGCTTCCAGCGCTGCCTGTTCCTCGAATCTGGCGATTTCGCAGTGGATCAGCAGCCGAAGCTGATATGGTTTC
>PLTX01000062.1 GCA_003164675.1 Verrucomicrobiota bacterium
TGTCCCGGGCGATTCGTACAGTGCAGAAGGGAAACACATTTTTCAGTCCATCCATTGCCAGGCGGCTGCATGATCAGAAGATGCCTGCGAGAGGCACAGCGCTGCGTAAGAAAGTGTCGCGCCTGAGTTCGCGCGAGCTGGAGGTGCTGCAACTGATTGCCGAAGGCAAGGCCAACAAACAAATGGCGGCAGAACTTGGCATCAGCATCAAGACCGTCGAAAAACATCGGCAGAATCTTATGGCAAAGCCCAACATCCACGATATCTCTGGTCTCACCCGGTATGCCATCGGTGCGGGAATCATCGAGAGCAGCGTCCAGTTGACGATCCGCTAGTTGCTGAATCTGCCGCCTCCCCGATGTGGTTTTGCCGTGGTAGGGTCGGTCTGAAGTTTGATGTGGGGACGCATGGCTTGGGCGATCTGGTTGCGGGTTTCGACGGGGGTGGCGGCGATGCTCACCTCAATCTCTTCCGGGAAGATCGTTCGGTGCACTACAGTCAGTCATCCCCATCGCTTGCAGACAGTCCACCCGTACTCCGTCGAGACTGAAGAGGTTTTCTCTTCGGTATCACTGTGCAACGAGAGACGGCGGATGAATTCCGCCCGGCCGGTAGCTCTAATTGCCATGATCGGTTCCCCAGCCACGGGGGTCCAACCTTTCCAGGCAGCGACGCAGTTTGGTCAGGGCCATGACCTGAATCTGGCGAATGCGTTCGCGGGTCACTCTGAATTTCCGCCCCACTTCGTCCAACGTCCGTGGTTCCTGGCCGTCGAGCCCGAATCGCAAGCTGATGATTTCAGCCTCGCGTGGTGTCAGGTACTTGAGGTGCTGACGGATTTCCTGTCGCATCGCTTTTATGCGAAGCAATTCATGCGGGGTCAAAGCGGCTTCGTCTTCGATGATGTCGTTGAACTGGTTGTCGTCATCGTCACCAATCGGCGCATCGAGGCTGGTGGGACGCAAGCCCAGTGTGTGGAGTTGGGTGATCTTGCTGGTCGACACGTTGCATCGGTTGGCCAGTTCGGCATCGGTCGGCTCGCGACCGAGTTGATCCGTCAAACTGTAGCTGAGCCGTTTCAGTCGGTTCATTTTGTCCGCGACGTGGACGGGCAGGCGGATTGTCCTGGATTGGTTGGATAAGGCGCGACGCATGGCCTGCTTGATCCACCATGAGGCATAAGTGGACATTTTCGCGCCTTTCTTGGGGTTGAATCGTTCGACGGCATGCATCAGACCGATGTTGCCCTCGTTGATGAGGTCGAGCAGCGGCAGACCGAACCCGTCGTAATCATGGGCAATCTTGACCACGAGACGCAAATTAGCCTTGATCATGTGCTCGCGAGCTTTGTGATCGCCGCGTTTGATGCGCCTGGCCAAGTCGGACTCCTGTTGGCGAGTCAATAACGGCACCCGGCCGATCTCCTGCAGGTAGACCTGAATGGGCTCGGCACTTTGGGTTTGTTCTCGTTCCAATTCAATCACCATAAAACTCCTCCATCGTTGCGGGGGAAAAGTCCGTGTCGGGCATGTCTGACCCCGCACCAACCCGGGTGTCAATGCGTGCCCAACCGTATTCTTGGGGAAACGCTACGCGCTAAGCCGACCCTTTGCTATGGGGTATAACCCCACCCCATTCCCGAATGACGCATTTCTTTCGCAAAGAACCTTTTCACCTTGACTGCCACATCCAGCCGTATCGCGCTCAACACATGATGATGCTTGACGATCGGTTCGTTAGTGTTCGAGAGGCAAGAGGAGGCGGACGAATAACAGATGACGGGCAGAAGAGAAGAACCGACAGCAGGAACACCTCAAGGATTTCTGAGTTTGCATGCAGGCAAACCTCCGATTCGTTCGCGCTTCCCCGATCATCCCCCAGCCGAGCGTCCACCCGCGCGCCATGCCGGGGCCGTATTCATCAAATCCCCGATGGGGTCAACACCCCATAGCGCCTTCATGGTTGCTCTGGTAGTTATCAGTCATGAAACATCGACACCATTTCCAAAATCAACAATCGGCCAACGCGCGACCGCAGCTGACGACGACAAATTCAAACCACACCCAAAATAACAATGGAGAATCCGCCACCGCAAAACCGCAGGCGTCGATTGAGAAATCGATTCAAACCAGCATCGCAGTCAGACCGCTGCGAGATCAAGTGGCTTTGAGAGCATACCAAATCTATCTGCAGGAAGGTCGTCCACAAGGACGCGACCTGCAGCATTGGTTGGGAGCTGAAGCTCAACTGGCGGCTGTTCCCCCGGTGACAATCAAAACGGAGATGACAGTAAAAAACGAAGTGGGAGCAACGGCGAAAACAGACAAGCCGGTCACTAGATTGACCGTCTAGTTGCAGCCCCCGTCGAGCTGATTGTGTTGCCGCGTAGCGTGCGGCACGGAAAAAAGCGGATGTTTGTACTGAAAGTGAAGGCGGTTGCCGATTCTGTTGGGAGTTTGTCCATGAACCTGTCGTCCAATGTGGTGCAATCACCAAGGGACTCCGCGCAACAGGTCTTTTCGTACTTCACTTTGGTACCCGTCACGATGAGTTGTCCTAGTCACGGCTGTTCCTTCTTTCATCCATGAATCTTACGCAAGATCATATTCAACAACAGGGATCATTGAGCGCGAGCTCGGCACGGGCTCCGCTTTGGAAGCGGTCCCTGGACATCACCTGCATTCTGGTGGCGCTGCCACTTCTGAGCCCGCTGCTGCTGATCCTTGCCGCGATCATCAAGGCCGGGTCGAAGGGGCCGGTGTTGTATCGTCAGCAACGCGTTGGTTTCCGAGGTCAACGATTCACCTGTTTCAAGTTTCGCACAATGGCCAGCAACGCCGACACATCAGTCCACGAAAAGCACTGTCAGAGTCTGATTGATTCCGATCTCCCGATGGTGAAGATGGATTCGCGGGGCGACTCTCGGGTCGCTCCACTGGGTCGAGCGCTTCGCGCCACGGGGCTCGATGAGTTGCCGCAACTGATCAATGTCTTTCAGGGGGAAATGAGTCTGGTCGGACCACGCCCCTGTTTGCCCTGCGAATACGACCGTCACCTTCCGTGGCAGAAAGAGCGATTCAGGGCCTTGCCGGGCATCACGGGCCTCTGGCAAGTCTCGGGAAAGAATCGCACCACGTTCAACGAGATGATCCGTCTGGACATTCGCTACGACCAGAACAAGTCCCTATGGTTGGATGTGAAAATTCTCTTCCAAACCATTCCGGCGTTGATCGTCCAGGTGCGCGAGACGCGAAATGGAAGGAACAGGAAGCTGTCGGCACGCTTTGGTTCAGCCATGGGTAGTCATCTCAGTCCGAGCAACCAACCGCTGACGTTCGGTCAAGCGATTGCCGTTAGTGCGCCGATTCCGGTGGAAAAACTTGTCATTCAGGAGGCAACATGGCCGAGCAAATAAAAGTTGGTGTTGTCGGATGTGGATATTGGGGACCCAATCTAGTTCGCAACTTCCGGTCCATCGCGGGTTGTCACCTGAAGCTGATGTGCGACATCAGCGAGGTGCGACTGGCGCATGTTCGCTCCCTGTACCCCGATGTCGAAGGGGAGGTGGATTTCAAACACATGCTCAATGGCGCCGGTCTCGATGCGGTGGTCATCGCCACGTCGGTGAAAATGCATTACCCGATGGCCAAGGCGAGCCTGTTGGCCGGCAAGCACACCTTCATCGAAAAGCCCATGGCCGCCACATCTCACGAATGCGAAGAATTGATTGAGATTGCGCGAAAGAATGGGCTCGTGTTGATGGTCGGACACACGTTTCTGTATTCACCGGCTGTGCGCAAAATCAAGGAAATCGTGGATAACGGTGACTTGGGAGAAATCCGGTATATTTGCGCCCGCCGCCTGAACCTGGGACTGTTCCAAAAGGATATCAACGTGGCGTGGGATCTGGCGCCGCATGACATTTCCATCATCCTGCACATTCTGGAAGAACAGCCCATAAGTATCAATTGCCGCGGTACGGCCCACATTACCCCCGGCGTGGAGGATGTGACGTCGATGTGCCTCCACTTTCCGAAGGAGCGGTCAGCCATCATTCACAGCAGTTGGCTTGATCCGCGAAAAGTCCGGGAGATGACGATCGTCGGCAGCAAACGCATGATTGTGTATGACGACGTCGCCCAACAGGAAAAGATCAAGGTGTTCGACACGCGCGTCGAACGTCCGCCGCACTACGACACCTTTGCCGAATTTCATTACGCGTATCACTATGGGGACATGTACGTCCCCTACATCAAGCAGGAAGAACCACTCAAAGCTGAGTGCCAGCACTTCCTGGATTGTATTCGATCGGAAGCGACGCCCCTGACGGACGGCCACCGCGGAGTGGAACTCGTCCGGATCCTGGAAGCGGCGTCCCGGTCTCTGAAGGCCAGTGGGGCTCCTATCGATCTGTCACGACCACGCAACTTCCATCATTCCATTCATGATCTTTCTGCGAGACCGGGGCGTGCCAAGGAAAAATCGCTTGCGCCGAGCGCGTCAGAAACTTGCAGCCGGAGCTGAAGTGAGTTTCGTCGTCAGGTCATGAACGAACTGACCGGGTCCTCTCCGCTAATTGCGCGAGATGTAAAGCTCGGTAAGGGCGTTCGCATTCACGGTTGACCATGGCGACGGAAGGCGTTGTGCGGGGCAACCGAAATTCGCTCGACGGATCCCGTGTTGGTGGTGGATCCCTGTTGGAAAGACATTTCCTGTCTCTTTTTGCATCTGTGATCAGCCACCCAAGCTAATCGGAAATTAGTCCATGCTGAAAAACCGCATTTATTACCAAGTCAAGCCCTACTTGCCGTGGCGATTTCGAATGGGTCTGCGCCGATTCTTCGCGCGCAAGACATTGCAAGCGAACAAGGATGTCTGGCCCATTAATCGCGCTGCCAGTGAGCCGCCGGAGGGTTGGCCCGGCTGGCCGACCGGCAAGAAGTTTGCCCTCGCGCTCACTCACGATGTCGAGGGGGCCAGGGGCCTTGCCCGACTGCGGCAACTGATGGAACTCGAGATCAAGCTCGGCTTCCGTTTCTCGTTCAGCCGGATACGATGGATCACTCTGGTCTGCTAGGAATCTGCTAAACTCGAGCACCAACCGCTTGCCCCGCTGACCTCGAACGTCCGCCATTGCTGGACTCGGCCGTATTTCTTGATCGGGTTGTGATCAACCAGTCAACGCTGACCACTACCAACCCGGAACCCAACAGGCCACATTCCGCCAAGAAGAATGCTTGTAGAATCGTATGCCCCCACGTGCTCAAAGCCCAAAGAACTGCAGCCGCCGCAATCGACCCAACCGCCTGTGTTACCACACCGCCATTGCTGAGTTTCTGTTCGTGTCCGGAATTCATGTAAACCTTGCTTGGGTTTACCCTATCGCCTCAAGCGGCACGAAAACGCGAGATTGGGTCGGGGAAAAATGAGCCTGTGAACAATGGCTACTGTCAAGGAGGTGAGGGGTAAGACCCCCAAGATGAACAATGGCTGCTGTTCCCACAATTCCTGAGACTATGCGTCACGTCTTCCGCGGACAATGGGGTGAACACCCCATGGTCATGGTGTCTTTCCGGATCCTGGCACAACAGCCGTCATTGGGTCCTGGTCCAGCAGCATCTCCAGCGCCTGTTGCGAGGTCAGATCATCCGGCATGCGGCGGAAATCGCCGATCTTGGTCACCGAATCGACGCGACTGGTGATCAGCAGCAATAGTCTGTTGGTGTAGTGTAATGCCAATGTCGTCATCGCCCACTGGTCGTGCCACACAACCTGTTGTTCCAGCAAGAGACTGCTTCCGCTAGAGATGTGGTCAATGATGCCCCAGCCGAAATCAACATCCTGACACAGCCTGGCTTCTACCCGCACAATGCGCTCCCCCACGGGGTCGATCAGCATCGCCCCTTCCACACCTTGCAACACCCGCAATTCTGTGGAACGGGGATGAAAGTCCGGGTTGGGGCGGAATGTCACCAAAACGAGCTCGCGACCGACGCTGTCCTTTTCCGTACCCATATGCCGGTAGAGAAACGCATCCGGAAGCACCTGGATCACCCTGTGTACGCGGGCTTCGTCGGAGTGTTGCTCCGTTTGGAGTTTCACCAAACGGGCTCGATTCGTCAGCAGACTGCGCAAGCGTTCTTCCTCCCGTTGCCTCTGCGCTGGAGGAAGAGGCTGGCCGTTCTGGAGAATTAGCCGGTCGATTTGCAAGTCGCGGGTCTCAACCATGACACGGGTTTCCGCACCTTGCGGCGTCTCTTCGCGGACCCGGTACATATACTGGCCGCCCGTATCGGTCGCCGCCAGTTCGCGAGCCACTGTCTGCCGCACCAACTCCGTCGCCGCAACATCTGGCGACTGTGTTTGCGCCGCTCCCCGAGACGCTACGAGTAAGATCCACAGCAGTACTCCCGCCCGGAAGCGGACATGATTTACGGTTGTGCGCTTGGCCATCATTGTGGTCGTCGGCTGGTTTTCCTTAACACCAGCCTGCATTGACATCGAGCTTTCCGGTACACTGCCAAAAACTTATCCACCCAGCATTCCTTCGGGGGGTATTGAATGACCACAGGATCAGGCAGCCCGCAGCAGACACGGATCCGTGTGTGGCGTCAGGACCCCTTCTGACGTCCGTCCCGACCGGTCACATCAAGTACTGGACATTGAATGTGGCGACGATGACCGAGATGACGCCAATCGAAACAAAAAACGTCCGCTCCCCAAGCGGCGCTTCCAGCGGATGATCCGGGGACCATGAGAAAAAGCGCGCGTAGCCAGCTGACAACCAAGGAAGATCGCTGGGGTTGTGATCAGCGCTTCATACGTGATGATGCCCGTGTGACATCCCGGCGCGCGAAAAACGTGCCTGGCCAGCGGCTGACCTTCCACGGCGCGCCCCCGACCGAGCGCGCATACGGCGACTGCCCCGGTGATTCCCCCCAGTCTGTCAAACCACTGCCATAAACTCGTCTTCGCCTTCATGCCATACGCCCCAAAAAACTCACCGGCTCAAGACTTCCTGCCTGGCGCCATCGAGCCACCCAGAACCCGTCTCCGCCCATGCCGCAAGCCGCCGCGCGCCATGAGGAACGCAATGTTTACTTGTCAGCAGGTGGCGGCGGCAACGCACCGCTGGGACTGTGTCCACCGCTCCAATCGTGGGCGTGTTCGAGACCCTTGTCGAGCGTAACCTTTTGTTCATCGGTCAGGAAGGCGCGCACCTTGTCGACGTAACTCTGGCGAAGATCCATGAGCCCTTTGCGCTGGTTGGTCAGCTTCTGGATGGTTGCCTGGTCGCCGGCGGCGCGTGCCTGGCTCATTTCCTCGCGCGCTTTTTGGGAGTCGTAATTGTTGTCGGCGCGCCACTTCGCGGCGTCCTTCTTGAAGCCGGCTGCGAGAGCGTCGTAATTCGCCTGCTGCTCGGAAGTCAACGCGAGATCTTCGAGCACGCGCGGCGGCAACAGGTTCCCCGCCATCGGCTGGTGGGCGGACGGACTGGGGAGAGGCGGCGCGTTCGTGTCTGCGGCTCGAGCCGCCGTGGCGGCTACGAGGCCGATCAGGCAAATGACTGCAATTCCGAGTTTCATAACATTTCTCCTTTTTCGTTGGTTCGTGTAACTGGTCCGATCATGGATGCTTCACGTCGAGGGGCGAGATCTGATGCGCGACGTTCACGCCGTCGTCCACCGTGTACTTGACTTGGACGCCATCGCCCACCATCAGATCGCTGAGTTTTCCCTTGGGTCCAGCGGGTTCACCCTTCACGATGATCTCCGCGTCCGTCGGCACCACAAACTTCCAGGGAACTGCCGAACCATCCACGATAATCGTACGAGCCTGTAAATCGATCGAGCGTAGAGTGCCACTATAAACGTAGAGTGTGCGCGTCTGCGACGGTTCCTGCCCGAAGAAGTTGAATGTTGCGCCGGCGATGGAGATTCCCACCACCAGGATGGCGAGTCTAAAGGCCGTCTTCATAAGAACTCCTTTCTTCCACTAAAATCAAAAGCACTTTGTTGTTCTCGGAACACAACGACGTGGGCATCAATGGCGAGCCGGATGATTCCTCTCGCTCGGCGATTTCCACAAACGCCGTAAACGGTCTCGATGAGGTTGCCGAGCGTCAATGCCTTCTGCTTGTGATTGGTTTTCATGACCCGCTCGTTCTTGGTGTTGAGGTGGCAATCGTTTGGGCCTCAGCCTCCAACCAATGTTGGACGTCGTGTCCTTGAGGACTGCCCTGGTTCAGATAAATGAGGTATGCCTTCCTGGCTACTTCCTCTCGCGACGGCTGGGCATTTCCTTTTGTTTGGTTCGAGTTCGTAGTCTGCGCCGGCGATCGTGCGTCGGCTGACCTTTGACTTTGGAAGAAGTGTTCTTGTTTCATGGTCTGAAAATACGACGGGAGACCGGGGGTTCGCTATGGGGTGTTGACCCTATAGAAAGCGGGCCGGCTCTTGGCGTAGCTAACCGGCAGCGATAAAGAAAGGAACAACAGTATGGGATTGATCCTATTGATATTGGTCATTCTCTTCCTCGTGGGCGCATTACCCACCTGGCCCCACAGCAAGAATTGGGGTTACTTTCCGAGCGGCGGGCTTAAACTGGTAGCCGTCATTCTGCTTGTATTAGTTTTGTTGGGTCGGATTTGAATGACAAATGCGACGAAGAACGTTAGCGAACGCAAAACCCAAGCCCGACTGAGGGATTCATGAACCGTATCCGGCTGAGGGGAGAGCACGCAACCGTCGTGGCGCACAAGTCGAAAACGGGAGGTTAAGCTCGACCGGCTGCCGATTTGGGTGCTTTTTCTCTCACGGTTCTGCTGTTACAGGAGTTCAAGTCCATGTCGGTGCCGGGTATCCACAACCCCCCATTCTTCTCCCGCAATTGCAAGTTCTTGCCACGGAGCATCTAATATCAAATCGGCTAACATAAGCCAAACTCCCTCCACAACCCCATACCCCCGGATCCCCGGGGAAGTTCCAGCGGGACTCCCAGACCCAAGATGGTGCAATACCGCCATCTCAGAAAGTTGCTTGGCCATTAAAGGCGAATGCCCCATCCAGATTGACACCAGCACCCACGGCAATCTGTGTCGCGATCGATTTCGCTCAAACCGCCTTCTGCCATCATTCTGCGCCGTGAGATTCGAGCCACTGGCGACAATCCAAAAACTCTGGTTCGTCATCGAACGCGCCGCGCATCGGCACACCTACCGCAGAGCGAAGGCGACGAATCGCTCGCTGTGGCGAATGAGCTGGTGCGTATCGCGCACGTGTCTGGCGAACTGCGCGTAGAAGTCCAGCCACCAGAAGGCCGGGGGGCCAAAGATCAGGAACTGCAGCCCCTGTGCGCGCATTCGAGCCAGTTCCCGCATTGCCGCCGCATCATCCGCCGGTGGTCCCCAGTACTGGCCCTGGTTTTCGGTGAATGGGACTCTCGTGCAGTTGGGCACGATCTGCAGGCTGCCCCACTGGTCGTCGTCCACCAGTGCGTAGCGACATCCGGACGGGAGCAGGGCGCTAAGCTCCTCGAAGCACGCGGCCGTCCAGTGATTGCTCAGCCGCCACTTTCCCTCGAGGAACTCCTCCAAGCTCAGGTGGCTGCCAGTCTCCGCGGCAGGCTGCCGGTCGAGGCAGCATATCTCCCACTCGGACAATTCTCGGTTGATGCGGAACCCGGCCTCATAGAACTTGCGGATCATCCAGTCCGCCTTCTCGCGGCCCAGCTTGCGTTCATGAATCTCGGCAACGACGCGGGAGATATTGTGCAGATCGATGAACTGCATCAGTTCGTACTCGCCGCCCTCGACGTCCATTACAAGAATGGTTGGGTTGATGCGGCGAATCTGCTCATTGAGCGGGCGGGCCTTGACCCGCACCACCCGTTTCGCGCCGGCATCCGCGCTGGCGGAGGAGGCCCAGAAGGCTTTGTGGAGATAGAAATCCCGCTCCCCCTCGCGGTCGGTCAGCATGCACATCTCGAGTCGGGGGCAGACTCCGTTGAGCCGGTAGGTCGAGCGGATGCGAAGCTCCAGTTCGGGATTGGCTTCGAAGGTGAAGACGCGATCGCTGCCGATGCGCTTGGCGCAGTAGGCCGAGAGAAGCCCGATTCCGGTGCCCAATTCCAGGACCACGTCGTCCGGCCGAAGGGATGCGGCCAAGGCGCGGGTCTCCTGCTCCTCGTACTTCCCCGACTCCATCGCGGCGCGGACGCGCTGGTCGAGGTCTTCTCCCAGTGCGATCTTGACGCCCGCTATCTCGATCACTTGTTCCTGGCTCATAGTCTGCCTCGCAGTCTCTTTTAATGCCGGAACTGAGCGACCACGGGCAGCGAAAAGCACCGTGGCGGCCTCGTCGCTTCACGCAGCGCCAAGACGGCCTCGCATTCAGAAGTGGCGTTCATTGTTGCCCGTCGTTCGCTCCATCCGATTGGTGTTAGGCCGCGTGATCATGGCTTCTTAACTGGAATTCTTCCCCCCAGGTTTCAGATACCTGACTAAGATACCGCCGGCAGATCACACTGGCGCAGTAGCGCCCCGAGCACTTTGTCTGAATCAAAATACTCCTCGGCGATTTTTCGTGCCGCTTTGCAGTGATGCCGGTAATCCTTCGCGATGGCTTCCACAGCGGAGGCAATGTCGTCGGCGGTACAAAACGCGAACACGCCTTCGCCGGTCGGGATGATGTCGCTCCAGCCGGTATCCTGCACGATGGCCGGCTTGCCGCCCGCCAAGTACGCCAACGTCCGCTCGCTGAACCACCCGGAGCGCGTTGCCACGTACACGTTCTTGGCGACGCTGAACTCGCCGCGCGACCGGCCAATGAAATCGAGGTAGGCTTCGAGGTTGCGCGTCGCGGCGTGCGAATCGGAGATGACCCACCCGGCTTGTTCGAGCCGGGCTTCGGCGTCGTGACCGCCCGCCAGCGCCAACTCAAAGACCGCCCCGGTCCGCTGCGGCAGGTCGAGCAGCTTCAGCAACTCGGCGTTCTTGTCGCCGTACGCGACTCCCCCACAGGTCATCGTGCCGCGCGCCGACCAGCTCATCACCGTCGTGAACCGCGGCGCATGGGGCGTGAACCGCACCGGCACTAACCCCGGCACCAACGGCCAGCGCGTTGGCAACCAGCGAAGCCCGTCAGTCGGAATTGGGCAATCCGGCTTCCCGATGCGTTCGCCGAGCGTGAAGCAGAATTGGAAATCATGAGGCGAAACGTAGCCGGAGCCAGACGCCCGCGGGTGCTCGACCAACTCGAACTGCGTGATGGCCGGGTCGGTGTCAATAAACACACGGGTCCGACACTCGCGAAACTCCTCCAGCCACGTTACCCGCGAGTGGCCAAAAAGCATTGTGGATTGCCGGCACAGGTCGCCCAACGTCGCCGCGTCCAATCCGTGGTACCGGCCACTTGCATCAAGGAAGCATACCCGCTGGTCGATGTCGTACGGCCGCAACACGCGCCGGACTTCGCCGAGGCCATAGGTCGGGTCGGTGGTCATCGTGTTCTGGACCGGGTCGTAACACGACGGCCAGTCGCCGCCGTTTTCCTCGACGTAGATGACGTCGTAACCAAGCCGCTGGAGGCCGACGATGTTCTGCAACTCGCTGAGCACATGCCCGCCGAGCGGGTAGCGGATCATGTAGCCGGTATAGATGGCAATGGGTTTGGCCACCGGTCACCTCACCCCGCAACGCCGCAGCAGGTCGCCGAGTACGCGTTCCGCGGCGAAGTGCTCCGCCGCGACGGCGCGCGCGGCCCGGCAGTGGCCGGCGTAGTCGGCTTCGATTTGCCGAAGCGCGACGAGGATGTCATCCATGGTTTGAAAGGCGAACAGGCCACGCCCGGTCGGGAGAATGTTGCCGAAGCCGGTATCCTGTGTCACGACAGGCCGTCCCGCCGCGAGAAACGTTGCGCTGCGGTCGCTGAACCAGCCGCTCCGCAGCCGGATATTCTGGTCTTTGGCTACCGTGAACTCGCCGCGCGCGCGCCCAATGTAATCCCGGTACGATGAGAGGTCCAGCGAGAGCGGCAATGCTTCGACAATCCGCCAGCCGGCCTCGGTCAACTCTTGCCGCTCGTCGGCATTGCCACCGACCAGCGCCAACTCGATCGCCAGCCCCGAGCGCCGCGGCAGGTCGAGGAACTTCACGAACTCGGCGTGCTTGCTCCACGTGTATTTCTGGCCGTTCCACTCGATGTCTTTCTGCGTCTGTTTCCAGTTGGCGATGGTCGTGAACCGGGCGGCGGCGGGCGGTTGGACCGGCCACCAGTCGAGGATGATTGGCGGGCGGGTTGGGTGATATTGAAATCGGGCGATTGGCACGCCGCAATCGGGCGCGCCGAAGTTCTCGCCATAGGTAAAATGGTGCGTGTGGGCGGCAAGCAGGTTGGTGGTGAACTCGTTACCCTGCGCGACTTGAATCTGCGGCGTCACCGGGTCGGTCTCGATGTAAAGTCGCACCGGCACGCGCAAATGCTCCTCGCGCAGCATCGTTGAGCCGGTGAGGTTCACCAGAATGTCCGTCTCACGCCAAAGCGTGGTGAGTTGCGAATCCGTCAGACCATAGAGCCGGTGGTTCTGCGATCCGGCTCGGTAACACCAGCACCCTGGCAGCCCGCACCAATCGAGCATCCGGGCGATGAAATCGACCGCATACGAACAGTCGCCCGTCACGGTGTTTTGGACCGGGTCATACGGCCAATCGCCGGTGTCCTCGACGTAGCTCACTTCGTAACCGAGCCGGCGGAAACCTTCGAGATAATGCAATCCCTGCCACGCTATGCCGGCCAACGGGGTCCGTCCCATAATACCCAAGATGACTAACTTTGGTTGTCGCGTCGTTGCCATCTGCCGGATCAATTATACCATGTACTATGTAAAAACCTGTACACTCCAAATTGGTGTGAGCTTTGTGATTTGGAGCCAAGCATCCATGCCAACCCGAGCCGTTTTCTTGTGGGCCTATTTGTGGATATGACCGGAAAACCGCTCGAATTCCTCAATGAAATCGCAAAAGGGGTCGGCTTCGAGCCCCGTCACTCCCGCCAACTTTGGTAGTCGAAAGTCGTTCTGCTTCTTGCTGATCCAGCGGCATTTCCAGGCGGCTGTCCTGTTTCCCAATTTCATCGCTGACGCGACCGAAATCGGGGCATTTTACCCCATCGGGTGAGTGTCAGGGTGATGGTTTTTGCCGGGAAGTTGTGGCGGGTCGGACTGCGGGCGGGATGCAGGGGGGAGACTGCGAACTACTTTGTTACCCGTTTTGCCTTCCGTTTGGTAGCCCTCAAAGCGTCAATTCTCTGTTGAAGACCCGCAAACTTGTGACCAAGAACCCCCAAATCCTTGACCAGTTTGTCATCGAGTTTCAGGAGTTCAGCAAGTGTCTTGGTTTCATAACGGTGGAAGTTTAGTTCCATGGAAGAAGACTACGCAAACAAGCGGCGGGACGCTATGGGGTGTTGACCCCATTGGGCGGCAGGAGGCATCGGCGGCTATCAAGGGTTATGGCTCCCCTTCTTTGCTGACAACCGGCAACGTTTTCTTGATTTCGTCGGGAATCTTCTTGGGGCGACCGGACTTCGCATCAACAAACACCCAATCGGTTTCGGCTTCTGCGACAACTGCTTTGTCGCCAGCACGGATAATCTTGTATTTGCGTAATGAACCAACTCTTCGGAAGTTGGCAACCCACGTTAGAACGGTGATTGAATCGCCTGCAAATGCTGGTCGCAGATATTCGACATGATGGGTTCGCACCACCCATGTCGCACCCAGACACAACGCCGCCTGAGTGCAACCTGACGCTTGGGCGTGTTGAACGGCGGCGTCCTGCATCCATTGGACGTAGGCGACGTTGTTCACGTGCCCGTTTCCATCGACCATGTCGGCGGTTACAGTGATGTCATGCTTGTAGATGGGGTTCATTTCGCCTCGCCCGTTCTCCGCATCCAATTGATTAGATATATCCCTTCCGCTGTAAATGAAATTCCTTCAACCGGGGAACTGGCGGCGGGGAGAGGCGGACAGAAGAAAGGAGAGTCGAGGCTTGAACTGCTCTGCTCCACGCCGCAACTTCAACCTGCCCTCGACTCTCCATTGCAATGTAAGCCTAATCGCTGGAATAGCAAGTGGTGCCCGGGGCGGGTTTCAGGGGGGTGGCGGCACGGATTTTCATCGGTTGGCAAAGATGCAGAATAGTAGGGTGTTTTCCCGGTCGGGAATAGGGAATGTAGTAATTTCAGGTTCTCCATGCACGCCAGTAGGGTCTGGTGTTATGAAACAGACCTCGATTATCGGCGCATTGCCCCAGCAATGCTTTGAGGAACCACACTGGGCAAGCATGTCGGTCGTTCTGCTGGTCATTTCGGCCGATGTCCTCACTGTTGTTATCCTCCTGCTGGCGATACTTCACTGGCTTAAATGACGTAATTTTTGGGGGCGGGTTCGGGCGGCAGAACTGGCGGCGGGACGGCGGGCGGGGATGGGCGGGGGGGTAAACCAGCATAGGGTTAAGACCCCATTGTGTGTCGATGAGGTATTGCATAGTTTCCGGGGTTAGGGAAGAAAGGGCACTGTCGAGTGTTTTTGAGTCACAAATCTCCCTGCCGAGTTTAACTGCAAAGCGAAAGACAGTTGGCGATTATGAATATGAAAAGGTTTACCTTTCTGATGGCAACCACACTGGTTCTGGCAGGCATGAGCCTGACCGCAAGCGCCCAAACCGACACAATGGATTTCATCTCGGCGCAAGGCAATAACTCAGGCAACGTGTACGTTTATCCCTACAATTTCACCATCAGCGGTTCCGCCGTGAGTTATCCGCTGATGTGTGACAGTTTCAACAAGAGAATCAGTAATGGCGAGAATTGGACTGCCACGACGCTGAACGTGGCCAACCTAAATGCAGGCAATGTGACGGGTTTGGAGGTTCCTTCTGCGGGCGTTGCGGGCTACCTGGAAGCGTCCTATCTGTTCGTGGAGGAAGTCAACGCATACACTGATGGCAATAGCGACCCCGAAGGTCTTTACAACTGGGCTGTCTGGGATTTGTTTACAGGGACTGACCCTTCCGGTTCGAGAATGAGTTCCAGTGATGAAACCACGATTCAGGGCTACTTGAGCGCCGCAGTAGCACTGGGCAACGAAAACCAATTGACTCCGGCGCAATTCAGTAACGTCGTCATTTACACCCCGACTGACACCAGTGGTAGTGGCCCGCAAGAGTTTTTCGGCTATAGCACGCCAGTTCCCGAACCGTCCACGCTCGGTCTCGTAATGGTTGGGGTGCTGGGGGTGTTGACGATTCGCCGCCGCAAAGCCTAATCGCTTCCGTCTGACATTCGTTTCACAAACAAGCCCTGCAGAGTTGCGAGGCTCGTCGTTTGTGCGTGCAACCCCGTGAAGAACAACACATAGTGGGTCGTCGGTCCCCAGCGCGTCCAAATCTCCGTCGTGAAGAAATCGTTTGCCCACAACACACTTCCCGGGGCCGGCGAATGAAACTGGCCCATGTTGTGTTCCGGCGTCGCTCAGGTGATGGTCCAAGGCCGTTTCCTCGCGGCGATGCTACCTGGGGAAATTCAGCCAGGACGAGTTATTTGACCACACGCCATGCAGACAGCGTCTGGATTCATCAAATACGAGTGTGGGGTCAACACCCCATGGCGCGAGCCCGTTTAACCGATTATCATAATGTCATTAACGGAAGCGATGGCAGAAAATCCGCACGAAACGCAGGCGGTATTATTTCGAGGCTCTGTTAAATTACCCCGCAAAGAGACTTTCATCGCAAGTTTAACCATGAAACTGAAAGGATTCGAACAAATGAAAAGCAAAACGAGAGCCCGGAGAGACGAGACTTCCTCAACCAAGCAGCGCTTGGCCGGAGAGACACTATCCAGCAGGAAACAAATGACAAAGCCCAAACAATTGGGGTTGAAGATGCAGAACATCCTCGTGCCGACAGATTTCTCCGAACCCTCCAAGAAGGCCTTGAGATATGCGATCTCGTTTGCCGGGCAGTTCGGGGCCCGGATTACGCTGTTGCACGTGGTCGAGCCGATGATTCTTCCATATGAGGATTACCCGTTGCGCCAGCTTATACTGAATGACAAGGGGCTCGTGAAAGCGGCCAGAGAAACATTAAGGAGCTTATGCCGCCACGAGAAAATTGATGTCTCTCTGCTTCGGAAAAGACTCGTTCGACTGGGATCACCCTCGGAAGAAATCGCCAATACGGCACGGGATCTCCAAGCGGATTTGATTATAATCGCCACGCACGGCTATACCGGCCTGAAACGCATTTTTATTGGCAGCACCACCGAGAGGGTGGTTCGGCGCGCGCATTGTCCGGTTCTGGTCGTGCGCAAGAACGAGCGAGAATTTATCTTCGGTTGATGGTTGACGGGTCAAAATCGTTACCGCGCCTCGCTGAGTGAGCTTGCGAGTCGCCGCAAATTGAATCACAGGCGATGGAACATTTTGGGTTGCGGACGATTTTGCGCTTTCTACAATCAGCATGGGCGGCTCGTGGTTGGTGGGTTGCGGCAGCCGAGTCGGAAAGTTTCTTTGGGAAAGAAGTGGGGCATTCGGGAATGGGGTGGGATTATACCCCATAGCAAAAGGTCGGCCCATCAAGTAGCGTTATCTCCAAGGATATGGATCCCCCAAACACTCCGCAATCTTCCGTTAAGGATGTCCCGCTCTCGACCGGCCTCACGAGCGATGAAGCCCGCCGCCGGCTCGAGAAGTTCGGCCCAAACGCAGTGCCCGACACGGCTCTGCATCCATTACGCAGGGCGCTGACCAAGTTCTGGGCGCCGGTTCCATGGATGCTCGAGGCTGCGATCGTGCTCGAGCTTGCCCTCGGCAAGCACGTCGAGGCTGCGATCATCGCGGTTCTCCTGGCCTTCAACGCTGCTCTCGGATTCTTTCAGGAAGGGCGCGCTCAGGCAACTCTAGCCGCGCTGAAGTCGCGGCTCGCGCTGAACGCGTCGGTCCGTCGCAATAATGTTTGGGCGACCGTGCCCGCTACCGAACTCGTGCCTGGCGATATTGTGAAGTTATCGCTCGGCGCCGTGGTTGCCGCTGACGTGCGTCTGACCGAAGGCGAGATCCTGCTCGATCAGTCCATGCTCACCGGCGAATCAATCCCCATCGAAGCTGGGCCAGGTCTGCAAACATATGCAGGAGCGCTGGTGCGGCGTGGCGAAGCGGTTGCCGAGGTTACGGCGACCGGAGCGCGCACAAAGTTTGGACGCACGGCGGAACTGGTTCGCACCGCGCACGCCGAAAGTTCCCAGCAGAAGGCCGTTCTGCGCATGGTGCGCAATCTCGCCATGGTCAACGGCGTCATCATCGTGATGCTGGTGGGGTACGCCTACGCTCTCAGGCTGCCGCTGGGTGAGATCATTGCCCTGGTGCTCACGGCGGTTCTGGCGTCGATCCCAGTCGCGCTGCCCGCCACCTTTACCCTGGCGGCGGCGCTCGGCGCGCGGGCTCTGGCACATCAGGGCGTCCTTCCAACGCGGCTTTCCGCCGTGGATGAAGCGGCAAGCATCGAGGTGCTCTGTGCGGATAAAACCGGCACGCTGACGCGCAACGAGCTGAAGGTGACAGCCGTACACCCGATGCCTGGCTTTGACGAATCACACGTTCTGGGAATGGCCGCGCTTGCCAGTTCGGATGGCGGACAAGATCCGGTAGACGCGGCCATTCGCTCCGCCGCTTCGCAGGCCGTTGTCTCCGATCTACCGAAACTGAGCAAATTTGTGCCTTTTGATTCCGCCACCAAGATGTCCGAGGCTGCGGCTGTCGATCCGAGCGGCGCCACGGTTCGTGTTGTAAAGGGAGCCTTTGCCGCCGTCATGGGCCTCACGCAACCATCGCCCGATGCATCCACGACAGCAAACCAACTGGAGGCACAGGGCTTCCGAGTGCTGGCCGTAGCGGTGGGTCCACCGGCGGCAGTGAAGCTTGCGGGAATCATCGCCCTCAGCGATCCACCTCGAGCGGATTCAGCGGAGCTCATTGCGGAGTTGCGCACGTTGGGCGTCCGAACTGTGATGCTGACGGGCGATGCCCCAGCAACGGCGGAGATCGTGGCACGAGCGATAGGTCTTGATGGAGCTGTCTCTCCACCCGGACCGATACCCGACGGTGTTCGCCCCGAGGAATTCGCTGTCTTTGCTGGTGTGCTCCCCGAGGGAAAATACAACCTCGTCAAGGCGTTCCAGAAGAGCGGCCACACTGTTGG